>CAIOTJ010000268.1 GCA_903861195.1 uncultured Planctomycetaceae bacterium
CGCGACCGGCGGATGCTCCGCAAGCTGCACACCCTGCAGCGGGAGTGCGAGCATCTGGAAACGATCCTTGAGGATTTCCTCCGGTTCGTCCGGGTGGGCGAGATGCACCTGGAACAGGTCGATCTGAATGACCAGGTGCGGCGGTTCATCGACTTCTATCAGCCCGAGGCAGAGGCGGCCGGTGTCGAGATCAGCCCACACCTGGCGACCGATCTGCCCCCCGTGTCGCTCGATGAGACCCTCTTTCGACAGGCGCTGTTCAACATCGCCCGCAATGCCCTGCAGGCGATGCCGAAAGGAGGTCTGCTCGAACTGCAGACCCGCGTGGTCGAGGGCCGGGTCTTGTTGGAACTGATCGACAATGGGCAGGGCATGTCCCCCGAGACGCTCCAGAGCCTGTTCCGCAAAGTCTTCTTTTCGACCAAGGCGAATGGCACTGGTCTGGGTCTGCCCACCGTCCGCCGGATTGTCGAGGCGCATGCCGGACGCGTGTCGGTCGACAGCGCTCCTGGTCGCGGCACCCGGGTGACCATCGAGCTTCCCCCGGCGGCCCCACTCCGGGCCACATCGTCCTCCCCGACCGCTGCCAGCACGGCCGCGGATTCCACCCCCCGTCCTGTTCCGCCCCCTCCCGTCCCATGAACGCCCAGGAGAAGCTCGCGGAACCATTGCCGGTCCCCGTGCGGGTGCTGATCGTCGATGACGACGAGGCTCACGCCGAGGCGGTGGCTGAGAGTCTCGAACGGGGTGGCCGCTACGAATGCACGGTCGCCAACTCAGGGGCCCGCGGGTCACAACTGATCGAGAGCGACTCGTTCGACGTGGTGATCACCGATCTACGGATGAACGACGTCGACGGCCTGGCGATTCTGCGGAAGACCAAAGAGGAACTGCCGGATGCTGAGGTGATCCTGCTGACCGGGCACGGCTCGATCAATTCGGCGGTCACCGCCATGCAGCACGGGGCCTACACCTATCTGACGAAGCCGCTTGATATCCACGAGCTGCGGGCGGCGGTCGAGAAAGCGTCGGAACGGCTGCGGTTGATGCGCCAGACCGCCGAGCTGAACCGCCGGCTCGACGAGAAGTTCGGCTTCGAGGGGGTAATTGGCAACAGTCCGCAGATGCACCGGCTGATTACGCTGTTGCAGCAGATTGCCCCGACCGACAGTACGGTGCTGATCCAGGGGGAGAACGGGACCGGGAAGGAACTGGTCGCCCGCGCCATCCACCAAAACAGTCGGCGGAAGAGCAAGCCGTTCGTCCCGCTGAATATCTCGGCCCTCTCGGAAAGCATCCTCGAGAGCGAACTGTTTGGACACGAAAAAGGCTCGTTCACAGGGGCCGAGCGGCGCCGCGTGGGGCAATTCGAGTTCGCCAACGGAGGGACGCTGTTTCTGGACGAAGTGGGCGAAATGCCCATGAACACCCAGATCAAGCTGCTGCGGGTCCTGGAGGATGGCCACATCACGCGGGTGGGGGCCAACGAGCAGGTCCGGGTGAACGTGCGGCTGGTGGCGGCGACCAATGCCGACCTGAAGGAGATGGTCAAGGCGGGAATCTTCCGCATGGACCTCTACTACCGCCTCAACGTGGTCAATATCTTGCTGCCCCCGTTGCGTGAACGAAAGGTCGACCTCCCCTTGCTTATGGATCATTTCCTCAAGGAAATGTCGAACCGGCACGGGAAGCAGGTGCAGGGATTCTCGAAGGCGGCCCAGTCGGCCCTCGTGGCCTATGACTGGCCGGGCAACATCCGTCAGTTGCGAAACACCGTGGAACGGATGTTGGTGGTCGACCTCGATGGACTGCTGGATGTCGATGACCTGCCCGATGACATTCCTCCACTGCACACAGCGGCCATCGACAGTACCCGGGGAGTGCTGCCCGTCGCGGGTGCCGATGCCTTGGTCGGGAAATCGATGGAAGACATCGAAAAGTACTACATCCAGCGGACACTCGAGCTGACCCAGGGGAATCGCGAAGAGGCGGCCCGCCTGCTGGGCATCGGCGAGCGGACGCTGTACCGCAAGATCAAGGAATGGGGGCTGTGACGGCTCTCCCGGTCGTCAGCAACACCGATTCGCGGCCCCGCCGCCGACGTTCGTGGTGGCGATCTCTGGGTTGGGGGGTAGGGACCGTGTTGG
This sequence comes from uncultured Planctomycetaceae bacterium, assembly GCA_903861195.1. Taxonomy (GTDB): domain Bacteria; phylum Planctomycetota; class Planctomycetia; order Planctomycetales; family Planctomycetaceae; genus UBA10511. The sequence goes on from CAIOTJ010000268.1 coordinate 2,148, forward strand.
TCAGTCTCAACCTCGTCCTCTTCTGCCAGGCGCGGGCGCTCACCCATTTTCAGCGCGGTGTTCCCCGGCTTCCCAAGGTCGAGGAGCTGTCGATGGGGCAGCGGCTGTGGTTCTCCCTGTTGGGACCCCCGCTGGGTCGACCCGAGAATGAGAAGACCCCCGCCGATTACCGGCTGGAATTCACAACCGAAACCGTCGCCGTCCGTCCGGGAATTGAGCTGGAGGTGTGGCGACTTCCCGCCGTCGAGCCGCGGGGCACGGTGCTGTTGCTCCACGGCTATTCCGAGAGCAAGGCCCGCATGCTGCCCGATGCCCTGATCTTTCACGAGCTCGGATACACGGCAGTGCTGGTCGACTTCCGGGGAAGCGGCGGGTCGACCGCCAGCCACACCTCGTTGGGGGTTGATGAGGCGGAGGATGTCGCGGCGGTCTGGTCGACTCTGGCCCGCGAGCATGAGCCCCGGATCTTGTGCGGCCGATCGATGGGCTCGGTCGCCGCCCTGCGGGCGATGGCCCTCCATGAGGTGCGGCCGACCGCGGCCATTCTCGAAAGCCCGTTCGACAGGCTCACCACCGCCATCCGCCGACGGTGTGAATTGGTGGGCATTCCCGCCACCCCCATTTCCGAACTGCTGTGCGTCTGGGGGGGAGTGCAGCATGGGTTCAACCCGTTCACCCACAACGCGACCGATTACGCCCGTGAGGTCGAGTGCCCAGTGCTGCTGTTGCGTGGAGAACGGGACACCCGCGTGCAAGAGTCTGACCTGCAGTCGATCGCCGTCGAGTTCCCCCGGCCTCCACTCTGCGAAACCTTCCCGGGAGCCGGGCACGACTCCTGCTGTCGACATGACCGTGACCGGTTCGAGTCGGTCGTTCGTGACTTTCTCCAGACGCTGGAAGGACCGGACGGGTTTCATGGGGGGACCCGGCACGTCGAGTGAACAATCAAGACCGGGCAGATGCATCTGGGGGGGACGCTTGGTTGGCCGGCTGTCGGTCTGTTTCGCGGATCGATCGAGAAAGCTTGGCAACACGCCATCGAACTTGGGCAGATCGCCGCAATCTCGTCTCGTACAGCCCCGGCTGACGGCTGGGCCAGTCATTCCGCCCGGCGATGCGGACCGGGGATTTCGTGTGGGGGGATCAACCGGACGCGGTTTTCGGCATCCACCAGCACAATGGTTGGCTGGTGGTTGCGGGCGTCGGCTTCCGGGATGTCGCAGAAGGTGGCGACGATAACAATGTCTCCCGGGTGGACCAGATGGGCGGCGGCTCCATTGATGCAGACCACGCCGCTGCCTCGGGCTCCCTCCATCGCGTAGGTCGACAGGCGGGTTCCCCGGGTCACATTCCAGACATGGACCTCCTCGAACGGGAGGATGTCGGCGGCTTCCAGCAAGTCGAGATCGAGCGTGAGGCTCCCCTCGTAATGCAGGTCGGCCTGTGTGACGGTAAGGCGGTGTAGTTTCGACTTGAACATTCGTCGCGACCATCCGCTGCTCACCGGAGTTGAGGCCGGGTTCCGCGAACGTCCCTTGGCTTGCCGCTCCCCTCCCGAGTCTTTCCCAGCAGAATCCACCACACCCCTCGCACGGTCCATCTCACAGGCACGCCCCTCCCCGGTGGAGGCTGGCCGTTCAGAACCACATTCTAATGCCCCTGTCCCAGAGCGGACACTTCCAGCCGGAGACTTTTCTCGGCTGCCAAATCCCCGGACGGGGTTCCCCGACCGATGAGACCGGGCTGGATGAGCTGCCACCTCCTCACGGCCGGGATGCGGGGCGGGACTCTGGGGCGGGAGCATTGCGGGCATCGGTCCAGCGGTCGGTGCGGAACGGGCTGGCCGGTAGGCCCACCGCATTGACCAGGTTAGGCTCGGCAATCTGGTTCCAGCCAAACCGGACGGCGACCGGCTGGGAAACCTCAGCGGACCGCACGATCACTGTGTCACCGTCGATCTGGGCGGTCGCTGGGTAGAACCGGCGGTCTTCCCCGGCGATCGAGAACCAGTTGGGAGGATTGCCATCGCGGGTCTTCAGGCCGATGGCGTGCTGGAAGGTCAATCGGACGGATCCCTCTTCGACCACCTGTTCACTCCACAGCGGTCCCGAGGGGACCAGGTCTTGTCCGTAGGTGTCGCGCAGGGCCCAGAGCGAGAGCCGACGTCCCACCTCTTTCTTTTTGGGAGGATGAATGTCCCCAATCGTCGAGATGTCGGTGGTCACCGCCATGCCGGTCTGGGGCAGAGTGAGGCCGGCCGACTGTGCCTCCCACAACTCGGGAAGCGAGGTGGTGTTGTCGTCGTAGCGGAACGGGGCCAACTGGACGAAAAGAAACGGAAAGTCTCCCTGCTGCCACACGCGACGCCAGCCTTCGATCAGCCCGGCTTGCAGGTCGTGGTAGTGCATCCCCTGGCCCCGGTTCGATTCGCCCTGGTACCAGATCACTCCTCGCAGCGTGTAAGGCACCACCGGATGGATCATCGCGTTGTACAGGCTGGTGGGGGCGGCGAAGCCATTCAGGGGATGGGATGGCGGGACAGGCCCGTCGGGAAAGTCACGTCCCGCCTCGCGCAGGCGGTCCGCCTCCTCCACCCATGTCTTCGTCCGCTGAAGGTGCTCTTGCCGGGCCTCCTGGTACTGGGTCAGGCTCTGCTGGATCGACTGCCATTCTCCGGCAAGGCTGGGAGTCTCGGCGAAACTGGCTGCGGACATCCACGGTTCGATGCGGGTTCCCCCCACAGCCGAGGCGATCAGACCAACCGGCTGCCGAAGTGCCTGGTGCAGTTCGCGGCCAAAAAAGTACAGCACGGCTGAAAAGCCCGGAACGGTTTCGGGAGTACAGACCAACCAGCCCGCAGCGACCTTCGATTGCGGGGTACCCGCCGTACCGATGGGGACGGAGAAGAGGCGGATTTCGGGGAACCTGGCTTGGGCGATCTCGGCTTGTGCGTCGGTTGCGAGGTGCAGGGGCCAACCCATGTTCGATTGCCCCGAACCCAGCCAGACCTCTCCCACCAGAATGTCACGCACAGTGACCGCGCCCGACAGCGCGGTGACGGTCATTTCGACCGGTTTGCGGCTGCTCTCGCGGGCCGGCAGGGTAACCCACCACTCTCCGGCGGCGTTGGCATGCGTGACTCGGATTTCACCGGCCAGATTCACGGAGACTTCTTCACCTGGCTCGGCCCAGCCCCAGACCCGGAGGGGGTGCCCGGCCTGCAGAACCATGTGATCACTCAGTATGGCAGGCAGTGTGACATCGGCGCGGGCCACTGAAATTCCCAGGGCCAGACAGGCCCCTACAAACCAGAGCAGGCAGACCAGGCGATGCATGAACAATGGCTCGCAAGACGAGGAACCAGAACCCGGAGAAAAGTCCGGGGGCTGACGGGGAACGAGGAAAAAAATATTCGGTGTGGGGTCCGAACGAACAGCAGCGCGAGCTGCTTTCATTCTTGCGGAGTGGATGTGCTCCGACGGTGGTAGGCCGAGGAGGGGGAAGCGAAACTCGAACCAGCCGCGTTGGACCGGGTGCTCTCGAGGCGGGAGGTTGGCAGCGTCGCCAATTTGCGTGGCGGAAACAGGCCAGTGATCCACCATCCCAGAGCTAGCCCCAGGGCCGAGAACAGCCAGCCCAGCAACAGATCGGTCTGATCGGGGGCATGAGGGGGGAAGATCGTCTGGCCCAACTCGAGCGCCAGGGCAAGGTGTACCGAGACCACCAGCGCCAGCAAGAGCAAGGGCCAGGGACGGAGTCGCCAATCGAGCTGAATCTGGCGACAGACCCACCCGAGGATAAGGCCCAGCGGAGCGTACCACAGCAGTTTGCTCTTGGTGGGCCAATCGTATTCCCCAGTTCGCAGCCACGTTCCCAGTTGCTGATTGCGAAAGGCTCGCAGGATGGTGACGATGCGGGGCCGCTCAATGCGTGGTTCGAGAGGCCACCAGAATTCACTGCAAAGGTAGCAGGCCCCAAAGAGCCAGACTCCAATTCCCATGGCAAGTTTCACGTAGGTCCGTTCCGATGGATGCAGTTGCCAGGCCAGAGATCCCTCCCGTCGTTGAACACAGACGATGGTCAACCAACCGGCCAATAGGCCCATCAGCAGGTTGCTGGTCGACGAAACCCGGCTGATCACCAGCACCTGGATCGCCTCCATGAAACAGACCGCCAGAGTCAGCAGCAGGCCATTCATCCAGATCGAGCGGGGTGGGCGATCATCCCGATGGCCCAGATTGATAAAAGCCAGCCCCATCAGGCTGGCCGAAAGGGCGCAGCCGACCAGCCCCAGTTGTGTGGAGGGGAGACTGAGTGGATGCTTGCGGAAGGGAATCAACTCCACCCCACCCGAGGCCACCTTCTGCTTGAGATCGTAGGGGGAGATCGAGATGTCCATCGGAGCGAGTTGAGCCAGGAACAACAGCCCGAGCATCACCATCCACGCGGGACGCATCTGAGTGAAGACATCCATCCGCCGCACGAGCGCAGGGCCGATCAGCCACCAGACGCCCATCCCAAAGCATGCCCCCAACAGTTGCGCCTGGACGTCGAGCGGATTGACCACTCTCGGAGGAAACCAGTATTGGGCAAATTCCAGCAACAGGGAGAACAGCACCAGCACCGGCAACCACAGGACCGCCCGAATCAGTCCGCTGGCGCGAGGGGCCGTCCCCGCTGTGGTGGCCAATCCCGCCGCGAAAAATCCCAGCGGAACAAACAGCAGGACATTCGACACCCAGTCACTGCGCGAGCCGATCCGAAAGCGAAAGAATTCCAACTGCTGGAACTGGGTCCAGGCTCCTCCAAAACTCTGAGAAGAGACGCGAAAGGGCCAGCAGGATCCCGCAACGGCAATGACAGCGAACAACACGAAGAGGCCGAACATCAGGCGACAGGCCTGGGTGGCGAAACTGCTGGGCCGCAGAGGGGTACGCATGAGGTCAATATCTGTTCGAACAGCCGGTCGGTTCGGCGGGGCTACTTCAGCCGGGGTGGCTCAATCGAGTTCCAGCAGCCAGATGTCATGGCGACCCTCTCGGACCGAGATGCAGGCCAGCCGATTCTCCGTGGGATGCCACGCGGGAAAATCGTCCCGCTCCGGATGGGTTGTGAGCGGATGAGGATCCGAGCCATCCGACCCCATCAGCCAGAGATCGTAATTCCCCTCCCGATTGGTGACGAAGGCGATCCGTCCTCCGTCGCCAGACCAGGTGGGACGCAGGTCCATCCCCGGAGAGTGCGTCAATCGGCGGGAGTTGGTGCCGTCGGCCTGCAGCACGTAGATCTCATAGTCGCCATCTCGGGTACTGCAGAAAGCAAGTCGGTCTCCCGTGGGGGAATACGCGGGATGGGTGTTGATCCCCGCAGTGGCGGTCAGATCGCGACGGTTTTTCGCCTGGGGATCGACGGTGATCAACTGCTGTCCGCCAGCGGTCGGCAGACTGAAGCAGACCTGGGTTCCCGCGGGGTGCCAAGTGGGGTGCCTCAGTCCAGCGAACCCACCCCCCGGATCGAAGACCGCCGTCTCGGATCCATTCGGGGGGGCGATGACCAATTTCAATTGGAGGTTGGCGCGCGACTGCACCCAGGCGGCGAACCGCCCGTCGGCCGAGAAGGCAGGTTCGAACTCCGAGGTGTTCTGCTGCGGATGCCAGCGGGAGATCTGCCCCGTCGCCAGGTCGAACTGGTGGATGGCGAGCAATTCGGGGGTCTGCTGCAGGCCGAAGTACAGCAGATCTCCCTGCGGCGACCAGGCAAGATCGCGCTTGAAACGTCCATCGGTGGTCAGGCGGTGCCACTTCACGCGAGGAGTTCCTCGATGACCCGTGCGTTTGGGGTCACCTGCATCTCGATCCGCCGTGTCAGGGACAGCCCAGCCAGCTCGAGCACCGTCGCCCCCACATCCAGCGGGGTCACAGGAATGGTGGCGGGGGCCGAACCGGTCTTGTCGCTGCGCCCCACGACAATTCCAGGCTTCACACCCGCACCTGCCCAGATCGAAAAGTAGCAGCCCGGCCAGTGATCGCGGGCCATCTGCCCGTTGATCCTGGGAGTGCGGCCGAATTCTCCCAGCATCAGTACCAATGTGCTGTCGAGTAATCCCCGGTCGCGCAGATCGTCGAGCAGAGCGGCGGCGGCCCTGTCGAAGATCGGCCCATGGCGGTCCTGCAACAGCTCGAAGTTCCAAATGTGCGTGTCCCACCCAAAATCGCAATTGGGGGTAATGGCTTCGACGTAGGTGCTCCAGTTGACCTGCACGAAGGGAACGTCCGCCTCGACCAACCGCCGCGCAAGCAGGCAACTTTGACCAAACGTGGTGTACCCGTAGGATTGCCGCACTGCGTCGGATTCCGTCCCCAGGTCGAGCGCGGCCCGGGCCGCGGGGGCGGTCAGCAGGTCGCAAGCCCGCTGCCACGACTTGTCCCAGACACCCAATCGTTCGTCCCGGACCTGATCGATCCCCGAACGCAGCAGGTCGAGCGAGTCGCGGAGGCGGGTGCGATCGGCCAATGCCTGCGGAGTCTGGCCTTCGATCAATTGCAGCGAGGGAATCTCGACGTCTCCGAGATCACCGCACCGAATCCGGAATGGGTCATGCGCCTGCCCCCAGCGACCCCCCCCCTGTCCTTTGACCAGCCCCACGACATCACGAATCGGACCGTTCCCCAGAGCCACAAATGGGGGCAGGCTGCCGTATCCGCGGGTTTTGGCCAACACCGCCCCAAAATGCGGCTCAGGAATTGAGGTCAGCAGGTTGGCGGCCGAAAGTCCCAGTGTTCCCGCTTCCAGGTGCCCCTGTTGGAAATTGACATTCGAGCGGACCAGGGCGAATTGGTCGTTCCGTGCCGCCAGCCGGGGAAGTGTCTCGCAGAACTGCACCCCCGGCAGCCGCGTGGCTATGGGGGCGAACGGCCCGCGGACATCGAGCGGTGCCTCAGGCTTGGGATCGAACAGGTCCAGATGGCTGGGACCTCCCCAAAGCCACACCAGGATGACCGACTTGGCGACAGCACGCTCCCCCGCTGTCGCCTGGGGCATACCCCCAGCCGCGGCTGCCATGGCGAGCGGGGCCAAGGCTCCGGCCTGTACAAACGCCCGGCGTGACAGCCCCCCACAACTGCCCGTCGCGTGTCGGCCAATCTGCAGCATCGATGCCTCGGGCGCGGCTGGAGAGGGGAAGTGTGTGCTCGGGTCGAAAAATCACCGCAAACGATTCTATCGGTTCTCCCCAGAGCGAGCAATTCGCGAACGGATCTGGACACCAGTTGAAGTCAACAGTTCGCAAGATGCTGCCGCAACGACCAATTCGGGGTGGAGTCGGTCTGTGCTCCGTTTCCGCAATTCTCAGGGCTGTTTCTGTTCCTCTTGGGCAGTTCCAAGCGTCCGGGGGCGGGGCTCCGATAGTTCGGGCGACCCCGATCGGTCAGCCGTGATCATTGAGAGACGGGCACAACACGTCGTTGGCCGGTGGCAGCAACCACCGGAAATTGCCGAAACGTACCGTGCCCTCAGCGCCATGGCCCTTCGGCTGTGGCGGGGGTGTCCCCGGATTGTCGATCGTGGGAATCGGGGACATCCTGGAAGATCAGGTCATTTCTCTCTTCCCTGTCCATTGCGTTTCACGCCTTGACGGTACCCGGGGTGCTGTTCGAGCCGAAACCGCCAAGGGTTCCTTGCGACATTCCAAGCGTCGAGCAATCTGGCCAAAATTGCCTGCATCTCCCGAGGAGCCGCTTGCCCATGGCCCTTAGTTCGCGCCTGGTCAACTGCCTTGACCTGGTTTGTTCCACGACACGAAACGTACTGCCCCTTCAATAGAGTGGGAAACGCACCTTCCATCCGCCGGGGAGAACAGGGCGACATGCGCCGTGCCCGATTCCGAAAACCGGAGCCGCCCGGTGAGGATCAATCCGGACGGACGGTGCTGGCCTGGGGATCTTTGTCTCCCGGTTCCTCGGTGAATTGCACACGATCTCCGACCCGGAGCCGCTGGAACCCCCCCCATGGACCGTGTTTCGGTGGAATTAGGTCTCACGCCCATCGCGCGTGTCTAGCATGCCGAAGTCTTGTTCGGGTTTCAATGAAATGACCCGTCCCCGAGGTGACTCGACATGCTGCTTGACATCGCCCCGGAGCTCTCGCACGTAGTCTTCCAGTTGCCGTCGGAGAGCGCGGAAAGCATCGCGGAGGGTGACGTAAACATCCTCGTGGGCATGATTTGCGGCCGGGGCCCGGCTGACGACCAGCTCGCGACCTGGAACCGACAGCTTGATTCTGACATGGAAAAGATTCCCCTGATGATGGTGGCGGTGGGGCTGTTCGACCACCACCTCGCAGCAGGTGATGCGTGCGAAGCACTCTTCCAGTTTCCGTACATGTTCTTCAATGTTTTTTGCGACCGCCTCAGAGCGGTCGAGGTGACGAAACTCAATCTCCAGCGGCGTCTGCATGGCAGTGCTTAGATCCCGGAACAGGGGAAATGGGGGTGGCGATGGGGCTTCACTTACAGCAGGTCCACCAACTCCGGCGGGAGCACCTGCCGCAGGTGGCTGAGTGCGCCCGCATCAACGTGCCGCCCCAGCACTTTCAAAACCGACCGGCAGATTTGCTCGGGATCGGCATCGAGGTCGAGCGCGAACGCCTCGGAGACGTGGGCGACAAACTGTTCGCGGCGGCGCTCCTTCACCACCCCAGCCCCTGGACGCCAGCCCTCATAGAAAAACCCCCGGACCAGCATTGGCAATTGCGCGGCGAGATGAGCCACCTCGTCGACTGGCAGACGGTTCCGCAGGGTGTGCAGTACGGCCCGCAGCGCATGATAGGCCCGATGGCGGTCGTTCCAGCCCAGATCCCGCATTATCTCATCGAGCCAGATGTGCGTGGTTTGGAGAGTCGTCTCGAAACTCTTCACTTCGGAACCGCTCATGCACCACTCCTTGTTCGGTGGACAATTTGACGTCCCGATTCCACGGGACCTCGGTGGAATCGTACATGCCGGTGGGGGCCGGGCAATCCGGCCAGTACGTCTCGACCCGGAATTGGTGATAAAATCCGGATTTTCCTGAGCCCAACTTCATACCCTGGCGAGATGGTGGCCAGTTGATCGGCAGTGCGATGTCTCGGGGCGGTGAGATCGCCCGCCTGGAGTCTGTCCAGGTGCCACTGGTAGGTCGCCCGGCCGCGGGGCAGGGCACTGCGCAGAAACTCCCCAGGGGAATGCAGCTGGTCCCGGACGACGACTCTGTCAGGGCTCGGTTCGGGGTTTCACGCCGGGAATCTTCTTGAGAAAGTCGAGCGGACCTGCGGCGGTGGGCTTGCTGGTGGGTGTGATCACCGGCTCGTCACCTGGGCTGGTCCCTTCAGGTCTGACCGCGAGCACGGTCAGATCGTCAAACAATACCTCCCCAAGACCGGTGAGCGAGAGGGTCAGCGTCAGATCTCCCGTCTCCCGCACCTCGCGCACGAGGTCGAACTTCTGCCACTCGACCGGTTGCCGCCATCGCAGGGCCAGCGTCGGTCCCCCCAGCGAGTCGGTCAGCATCGCCCCATCCTGTGAGCCTGTGATTGGACTGGTGACCTTGACCCATCCGCTGAGGTAGACCATTTGGCCCCTGTAAACTGTTATTGGCGGTGAGGTAACGGTGACGGGGGGAGTGGTTACGACCCCAGGTACAATGTTTTTGTCCTTCGGCACCGCCACGAGACGCAGGCTGAACGATCCGCCGCGAGCCTGGGGCGAGACCTCGGCGGTAGTCCGGATTCCCTCGAGATTCGCCCTGGCATGCCGCCACCCCTCGGTCACCATGGTGTCAAAGTCTTCAAAATCCCCCGATCGTAGCAGGTTGCGGGCGCCGTTCTCGCGGGCCAGCCGAAGCCGCGCGACCATCTCCCAGTGGTCGGGCAGTGTCTCAAAGCAGAGGGTGTGCGGGCTCGAGACCGGCGAGTACATCCGCTGGACAGCGTCATTCCAGTAGCTCTTTTGCAGAATCCGCGCCAATTGCAGGCTGTCTCCAGCCGCCAGGCGGGCGTCGTGGAACCGGCCACCTCCCAGGAAAGTCTCGGCGTTCGAGAGCAGCAGTCGGGCCCGGCCCAGAAGTCGCGGTGCGTCATGCTGCGGGCGAATCGACTGCAACACCAGCACCTTCTGATTGACCCGCTCGAGCTTGAGCCGCGCCAGTTCGACCGTCATGCGGGCCGACGCTTCCCGCAGCTCAAGGATGCGGGCCTGCAGGCGTTCGATCAACCGGGCGTCGTCTGTGAAGATGACGGCCGAAGTCATATCGAATTTCCGCAGCGAGATCTGCCTTCCCCCCGCCACCCGGGTCGAATCGACAATGCGCTGGATCGCTGTCGTGCTGACTTCCCAGGCGCTGGCTGTGTCGCCCACTCCTGGAATCACGATTCGGACCTCGTTGGCGGCCATTGCTCCAGGGCAGTACTGAGCGTCTTCGCCGTACCAAATCGGTAGCACGAGTGTGCCATAATCGGTCCGCAAAATCGTGGCCTCGAGTTCCCGTGACAGCGACTGACGCTGGCGGGCTTGTGCCTGGCGGTCGGCATTGATGGCCTCGCGACGGGCCGCCTCCTCGGACGTTCCCGCCAGCCCCGCGGCACTGGGCTGGTTGTTGCGCTGTGCGGGCAGTCCGGCGGAGAAGGGGGTATGGTTCTGCACCGTTCCCGTCGCGAGCCAAGGTTCGAGCAGACTGAACTCGAGGTTGAGCTGCGCGATTGCGAGTCGACGTTCGGCCGCGAGGGGACCGACGCCGTCCAGAGTGGACTGCGACCAGTAACCCACACCATGGGCACCCGCCGCGATGGCGGAGTAGGCCTGCAGCCGCAGTTGCTCGGGTTCGATTGCCAGAGAGCTGAGGCCGGCACTCTCGCGGGCCTCCTGCAGGTCGCTGTCGGGTTCCGTCGGCAACCAGGTCCAGAAGAAGGCACCCTGTTTTGCCAGCCGGCGGTGGGCGGCGAGATCATCCCGGTAATTCCTCAGTCCGAGGCTGTTCTGAAGCGCCGGCCGGTGGTAGGAAATCATGGGGACATGCCGCGAGAACTCTCGTTCCTGCCCCGTGACATCGGCCATCAAGGGACGGCGCAGTTTGTGGTCAGCATTGCGGATCTGCTCTTCCCACGCCAACAGGGCGCGCCGGGATTCGGGCGGGATGCGGGTCCCCAGATACCAAAGGAGAATCGGACTGGTTTCAGGACCAAACGGGGCCAACTGTGCTGACCCACCTCCCGGTGCCGCCTCTCCCTCGCGCGCCAGACGGGGGGGAATGGCCATGCCGCGCAGCCCCATACGGGCCAAGTCTTCCAGAAGCGCCGTGTCCCGGTAATCGGGTACCCAGGCCACATTGAATCCCAGCTGCGCCAACTCGCCTGGCTGTTCGCCGTGATAAGGAACGATCAGCGGAAAAAACGGACGAGACTCGACCAGCAGTCGTCCCAGGTGAAACTCCGCCTGGGACTGGGGTTGCGGTTCCAGTGCCTGCACCTGATGGACCGGGTGGGCGGCGGGGACTTGGCTGGGCGAGATGACCGGGGCCAGAGCGAGGTCGTCGACCGCGATCTGAGTCTCTCCCTTCCCCGATTGAAATTCGACCATCACGCTGTCGACATAGCTGCCGCGGGTATCGATCTGGTGCGGCTTGCCTGTCTCCAGATGCAACTTGCGGCGCAGGGCCGGCAGCATCTTCTTCAGTTGCGTATCGAGGTCTTCGCAGGTCAAGGCCTGCCAGTGCGTTGGGTCGGTGTAGGAACTTCCGGCGATAGTGACCGTCAGGGGCTGTTCATCGACCGGATTGATCTGATTCGGCAGTACGACCCTTGCCAGCAGCCGGGCCCCATCTCGGTTCGAGCGATACCACAGAGAGATGACCAGTTCATCGATCACACGGGCCGGAGGCACAGGATGTACCAGCGATCCAACGAAAATCGGATTGCGGGAGTCAATTACCACCGACTCGCAGTTGTTCCCCCCGTGCGGATTCTCCCTGGAGCGTGAGTGTGCAGTAAGCCGGGACGTTGAGGAATCAAGTTCCACCGTCCAGCTCGTCTTCTGCGACTCAAAGTCGAAGGTGTGTTCGCGAGCCACCGCCAAGCATGGTGAGGACCACACCAACAGCGCCAGCGAAACTGCAATCGAACGCACGGTCTGAGGTGGCCTGTGTGCCTGGGAATTCTCGAACCGAGAAATGTCACATCCTTGTGAACAACTCGCCGTAAGTCGCGGATCTTAGAGGGATTCGGCCAAATGGCCAAGAAGAGTTTCCCGACTGCCGCCCACCCCCACCGACGCGGTTAGTTGAGTGTGACCGATGTGCGACTCTACTTCGAGCGCGGAGCGCCACCTGGTTGATGCCCACTGAACAGGAGGCTATCGCCCGCATCGAAGTCGCCCGGGGGAACCCGGAGGAGTTTTGCACTCCCCCCACCCAACCCTTCATCGTCTGGCGGAAGTTGGAGACTGAGCCGACCAGATCATGACCCTTTGTCTCTTCTCCAGTCTTCCCATGTTCGCACACTGGCAGTGTGAACAGTCGGCGGTCATGCACACTGGCAAGAAAAGCCACCGACCACATCGGGACTAGGGGAGCCGGGACGATCTCCAGACCCAAGCGTGTCTGTGCAGCGACTAATCCCGATCGCGATTGGATGAACCGCCGCCCAGGAAGGCCGAGGCGTAATAGGCTAGAGTCAGCACTGACTCAAGGGTGGCGGCCACATAGGTCCAGCCAGCGGCATTCAGTACCCGCCGCACTGCCTGGGACCCATTCCCTTCATCCACAATCCCCATCTCGACCAGCAGCCGCTTGGCCCGATTGCTCGCATCAAACTCAACCGGAAGGTTGATCAGTTGGAATACTACTGAGGCGGAAAAAGCGATGACCCCCAGCACAATCATCCCTTGGCTGTGCATCATCATCCCGGCGATCAGCAGGATGGTGAACATGGTGCCACCGAATTGCGCAGCGGGGACGGCGGCGTTCCGCAGCATGAGTGGCTTGTAGCCGGTGGCATGCTGCAGGGCGTGACCGACTTCGTGGGCGGCGATCCCGACCGAGGTGGCGGTCCGGCCCTGAAACACTTCCGAACTGAGACGTACCACCCGGGTCTGCGGATCGTAATGGTCGGACAGATGCCCGTGGGTCTCTTCCACGGGCACATCGAAGAGTCCGGCATCATCCAGCAAGTGCCGGGCGGCGGCGGCACCCGACAGACCGGCTGGAACCTCCATCCCTCGTGAGTAGGCGGATCGGATTCGGAACTGGGCCCACATCATCAGCAATAGAGCTGGTGAGACGTACAGCAGGTAGACCGGGTTGAAAAACATTGTGCGACTCACCTTGAAGCAGTGGTTCCCTCGGGGATGGCAGCCAGTCGGGACAGCACCCGACTTCTCCCATGGTAGCGAGAGGTTGTCCTCCTATTTATTTATACGCGATCTGAGCTCTCGAGGTTCAAGAAAATCGCGGAGGGTTCGTATCCTGCGGCCTGTCGCCGCCGCGATCCATCCCGTGGCACACGATTGCCGGCAGACGGTCGGCTCTGGTCAATATCAACACCGGCTCATCTCCCGTCGGATCGAGCGGAGTCATCACTGTCGGCCCCAGGCACTCGGAACGCTCCTCGGAACTGTTGCAGAAAGTCCGCGATCAAGCGGGCGGCTGCATGGTGACCCCGCGCATTCCAATGTCCGAATCCCCGCGGCAAGTTGGGAAATCCATGCAGCGGTTTCTGGTCCCACTCGGCTTGGTTCAGCAGTTCCGGGGCCAGGCAGAGAATTGGGTAGCCATCCCGTTGGGCGGCTTGCCGCAAGCGTTCTTCCGGGTAAAAGAGTGTGGGATGTTCCATCGCCTTCCGGAACGATTCGCGGAGATTTCGATCGGGATGGACCTGGACTCCGTTGGACAACACCACCAGCAACCACGGGGTCTCCCGGGACCGGCACTCCTGGTCAAATCGCCGCAGAAGTTCCTCAGTGACCTCCCAGGCCGACTCCCAGGCGGCCTCTTTGGGGGGGGAATAAATCTGGGTATCGAGACCAACCTCGAAGCTCTCCGTCGAGGTCGCATGAGGGGGCGATTGTCGCTGCCGCTGCGGGCTCCGCTTGCGAGACTCACGCCTCTGTTCCCAAACGCTTGTCCACAATCGAAACAGATGGGACGATTGCAGGATCGACTCGCGCAGACTGAACCTGGGTGCTGTCGGAAACAGCTCGTCGAAATGATCGTGGCGCCAGACGAGATACGGGCGTCCCGAATCCTGACTCAGTTCGCGACAGTTGTTCCCCAGATCGTTGCCGCTGAAAAAACAGACCAGCACCAGGTCGGGCTGGAAGTTCCACGCCTCGTGCTTCAGCGTCTGTAATTCGTTGAACGTTCCATAACCCGCCATACCGAAGTTCAGAACTTCCACCCGGCTTGTTCCGAACACGCTCCGCTGATTCAGCTCTCGCTCCAGACGCTCGGTCACCCGATCGGCGATGTCAACGTGCGACGCCTCAACGTACGAGTCGCCCAGAACCGCGATTCGAAAGATTCCAGCCGGTTTGTCTGGAGTGCGTGTCAAATCTCGGAATCCGCGGGAGTTCAGCACGATTTGGCGGGGCCCTCCTTCGCCCCGGAATACAAATGTGGAATCAGGCCGGTAAGACCGGCCCCGAAATGGATGGATGACGACTGACCATGGGGGTGTGCCGAATCCGAAGACACGCAACAGCAACTCAGCCAATCCCAGGCCCAGCATGATGCCTGTGGTCGCCGCCAAACCCCGGACCTGCCAGCGACGCAGTGATTGCGGCCTACGAAGAACGTGAGAAGACATCGGTTGCATTTGAGCAAACAGCGTGTGTTGAGTCTCTAATCGGGTTTTCGAAACCGGTTGGCCAGACGCACGCTGGGGGCTTCGACAAACAGGTGGAGACCGTGGGCCGCCAACAGGCTGGCCAGCAGAGCCACCAGCAGGGTCACGGCCGCCACGGGAGGGGTGAGCGGCCCCCCCAACCACTTCTGGGCGAGGTTCGTCACCAAGTGGGCGACCGGGAAATGAATCAAATAGAGGCTGTAGGAAATGCGGCCGAGATATTGCAGCCACGGCCAGTCGAGGGCCGTGGCCAAAAGTCCGGCCCGGCCCAGCAAGACGATCGAAACACCGCAGGCGAGGGCCGCCTTCAGCTCCAGCGATTCCTCGAACCTCTGGAAAGCGCTGGTGGCCGCGAGACGGGACAGCACCAGCCCCGCGTACAGCCAGAAGATCCAGTGAGGAGCCTGGTTCGACACAGACCAGAACGCGGCAATTCCCAAGAAAAACAGGCAAAAGAAATACAACACGAAATTCTCGTAACCACGATCGAGGTTCCACCAGACCAGCGACGCGACCGCACCGCCACCGAAGATCGAACCGGGCCAGCACCACTCTGGCAGCCGCGGGGAGCACCGCGTGAGCCACTGGCCCAGTCCCAGTGTCGCCACATAGGCAAGGTAAAACTGGAATTCGATGCAGAGGGTCCAGAAGCCTGCTGAAAGACTGTCGTAACCCAGGATCTTGTGCAGGTACAACAGATGCGCGCCAACCAGGCCGGGAGAAAGGGGTGGATTCAGTGGGCTCGGCACATCGAGGGGCGATACAACCCCGCCGAACTGCTTCATCAGCAGGTGCAGTAGTAGCACCAGAGCGATGGTAGTCCAGTAAGGCGGATCAAGCCGCAGTGAGCGACGGAGTGCGTAGTTGGCGAGATAGCCGGGGGTGACCCGCGCCCTTCTCAGACTGTAGGCGATGACAAATCCACTGATGACAAAAAACACCTGGACCCCCACCCAGGCGTGATCGCAGAGGAACTGCAGGCTGGTGGGAGTGACCAGTCTTGCACTCTCGGCGACCGGTCCATAGCGGGTGATGTGGTAGCAGGCGACCCCCAGCGAAGCGATTCCCCGCAGCCCATCAATGAACCGGAACCGTTCCGGGGGTGGCACGGTGGGCGTGGAGGTGTTGGCGGGGGGCGTCGGAGACACTGTGGCGATCGGCCGTCGCCGCTTGTGTACGACGGAACTGAGGGAAAGGCAGGAGAAAGGCGAATGGCTGAAAAGACGAACGCGTCACGAGAATAACACAGCCGTTCCTTTAGCGTCGATTCTTTCTACCTCGTTGTGTCATACTCAAAACGATAAGTTCTGCGACGTTGCCGGGGTAGTGACGGGCCGTCTGTGATACCGCAACGGCTCCGGAGAGCGAACTCGCCTTGGCTGACAGTCCGATAGGGCACGGGATAGTATATGTATATATGTACATAT
Organism: uncultured Planctomycetaceae bacterium; assembly: GCA_903861195.1. GTDB lineage: Bacteria > Planctomycetota > Planctomycetia > Planctomycetales > Planctomycetaceae > UBA10511. Next base: position 18,443 of record CAIOTJ010000268.1, read on the forward strand.
TTTTGGATTGGGTTTCGTTTGTGGATAAAGCAAAATTCATTGGCAGTTTCATCTGCCGGAGTGGTGGGGGAGGGAGGAGAGTAGCAGGTGCACAACCGCGGTTGCTGAGATTCGAAGTGATTCACGAGTCGGTTCCGGCGGGAGTAGTCCGGAATTCGATTCGATGGCTGTATATAAGAACAAATGTTCATTTCAAATAATCTCATCTGGTCGGGCGGGGCCATCCCGTTTTGCCACCAATTCAACAGCCCGACAGCAGCCTTTACCCCCACCCCTTCCTGCGATAACATTAGATCAATTAAAGGTGTCTCACAGTGAGCTCCTGCGAGCGTTCACGATTCGCATTCGAGGTCGACAGAGGACTGGAACGGCTAGTCTGTCTTTCGAGGTTGGGATTGCGTCCCGTTCGCCGAGTTGAGTTAAGATTCTGTTGCTGATTGTGCAGGGAGCCGACTTGGCAACGCCGCCCGGTTGGAAAATCCCCGTTCTGCAGCGTACACGTTGATGTCCTTTGCCGGTGTTGCTCACCGGGTTTCCACACAGTTCTGAAGCTTACTGCACAGTCATGGCCAAACCGCATCGATTGATCAAGAAAGCCAACCACGGTTCTCGCCCGGCGAACGCCAAGGCCCGAAGGGCGAAGCGGCGCAAGCTGCGCACCTGAGTTCTGCCATCCCGTTCAGGGATGGCGTGAGGCGACGTTCGAGGTCACCATGGCCACGACGGAGTTGTTGGATCCCGCGAGATGGCTTCTCTTGGGATCCTTTTTTTTTCCCGCTGGCCTGATGGGGGGGGGGTTGATGATGCAGATACCCTGTCTCAAGCGAAATTCTCGTCTCTTCCTGGCTCGTCGATGGGCATGGCTTCTTCTGATTGGGTGGTGGCTGTGGGGGGGCTGGCTGTGGGCCCAGGAGAACGGTGATTCCTCTTCCAAGACCAAGGTGCCGACGGAAGAGTTGATTCCAGCTTTTCCCGGCGCCCAGGGGTTTGGTGCCGATACTCCTCACGCTCGTGGTAAACAGGTCTTTTTCGTCACCAGTCTTGAAGACGATGACCTGATGCAAATGTACGTCAAGCCGGGCCGTTTCCGCCGTGCGCTGCATGAAGCACAGAAGGCTGGCGGCGGGTATGTGCTGTTCAAAGTGGCAGGGACGATCCGCCTGAAAAGAGAGGCGATCGTACCGGCCAACACCTATGTGGCCGGGCAGTCGGCACCCGGGGGCGGAATTGCCATCGAGGGGGGCACTCTCCAGATTGGAACGACGAAACAGAATCCCTCGAACGATGTGGTGTTGCGTCACATTCGACATCGGGGTGGCTTCACAAAAAAAGGGGCTGACGCGGTCCAGATCGTTGGAGCCGGGACCAAGCGGGTGGTGCTGGACCACCTATCGATCTCGTTTTTTCAAGACGGGGCTGTGGATGTCACGCAAGACGCATCGGAGGTCACCGTGCAGTGGTGTCATCTGGGCGATGCCTCAGACAGCAAGACTAATGAGCCGTATCACGGTGAACCCAACCTGATTTCCTATGGCGGAAACCTGGTGACGCTGCATCACAATTTTTATACCCATATCCATTCCCGGACGCCCTACGTTTTTGTTGACGATGGATTGGTCGAGTTCAGCAACAATCTGGTCTACAACTATCGCAAGTATCCAACCACGCTCGACAGCCGACGGGGCAAGATCAACGTGGTGGGGAACGTCTATGTGGCTGGGACCAACACCCATGCTGGAGACCCTGCGAATCCCAATCGTCCACCGATCTTCGGCAGTTTGGGTGTCCAGGTGCATGTGGCGGACAACTACGCCTTGGGTGGCTTGGGACACGATAATCGCAATCCCTCAACAGGCAAGACCTTCAAGGGGTCAGACCAGCATGTGGAACGTGGCAAACCGGCGTGGGTGTGGGGGGCGCGAGAAACCGCCAGCAGCTCCGATCTGAAGCTGTTGGGAACCTCCGAGGGGCGCGTAGGCCACGTACCGGGGGTGGTGGAATATGTTCCCCAGCGCTTCGCCGAGCTGCCCCTGGTCGACATCACGCCCGCCCCCGAAAATGCACTGCGGGTGTTGCGGTTGTTCGGTGCCTTGCCGCGCGACGCCACCGACCAGCGGCTGTATCACGAGTTCGTCACCCGAACGGGGGAATGGAAGCTCGAGACACCGGATGACAAAAACCAGTACACTGGAGAGCCTCTGGCCGACGCAGATGACGACGGCATGCCCGACTCCTTCGAGGCCCAGCACGGGAAAAATCTGAAGCCAAATGGCCATGAACTACACCCCATTTATGACAATCTCGAGATTTATCTGCAGCAGCGGGCCGAACAACTCGTCGCGGATGTCCCCGCCATTTCGTTGACCTGGAACGACATTCTCAAGGCTTCGCAGCCCCCTCCGGGGGTCGAACCACCAAAATCCCTCGCCTTCGATCCGCCGAAACCCACGGAGGCGGGGATTAAGCCCGCCTTGGTCCCCTCGCCGTCCACCGCGCAGTCATCCGAATCCATTGGCATCGAGGAGGGGGGGGGCTCGAAGACGTCCTGGGTGTCGCTCGGCCTGTTCTGGTTGGCCGGAACCTTGGGATTATTGGCCGTTGTGTGGGCTGGTTTACGTCGTCAGGCTCCGTGGCGGAACCGCTCCCTGGGAACTACGCATCCTGTAATGGGGAAGATACTGCTGAATGACAGCTATCCCGAAGGGGCCTTGGTGATCCTGCATCCACTTTCACCGCTTGTCACCACACACCCGCGAGCGACCGTGCGGGCTGACGGTTCCTTCGAGGTCTCGACCTTTGCGGAGGGCGATGGTGCCCCCGTTGGCGATTACCTGGTCAGTGCGGCCTGGTACAAACCCGGTTTGAAGAACGGTAAACCCGTCATCACTACCAATCAATTTCCGGTTCGGTACTCCCAGCCCGAAACCTCCGGATGGTCGCTCACAGTCGTCCCGGGGGTTAATGAGCTTCCCACCTGGCACATTCAACAGTGAGCGTTTCTGTGTGACGTGGAGGGGTGTCAGTTGATAGCCATCATAGACGCCAGTTCAGTCCTCGTCATTCAATCCAACGGGTTTGCTGCAGGAAGCGCACCACCCCGGCCAACACCAGCGACCAGATCACCCCGACGATCCAGCCGGCGAGCACATCGGTCGGATAGTGGACCCCCAACGCCACCCGGCTGATCCCCACCAGCACCGAGAGCAGCAGGGCCATTCCCAGGATGTAGACGCGCCGGGCTGGGGTTGTCGCCAGACGTCCCATCACGCTGGCCACCGTCAAATAGACGATCGTCGAAATCTGAGCGTGCCCACTGGGAAAACTCAGGCCAGAGACCACGGTCAGCGGTGGTACCAATTCAGGACGGGGGCGGTCGTACCACTCCTTGAGGGCGAAGTTGAGCCAGCCTCCCCCGGCGGCCGAGAGGGTCACCAGCCACGCGGCATGCGGCCTGCGGCTGACCACCAGGTAGCCCGTTGTGACAACGGTCAGCAGTCCGAGAATCAGCGGGCTGCCCAGCGCGGTCAGGTCACGCATCACCTCTCCCATCCACCAGGGGCCACGCAGTTGTCCCACGTCTCCCGACTGTCGGAACCATTTCAGGATGCTCTCATCCAGCGGATGGCCGCCGTGATTCTGAATCAGCTCGGCCATCTGAATGAACACCCAAGCCCCGATCAGGACCACGCCGGCCCCCATCCAGACAGTCCGATCAACCACATCGGTCTTGTCTGCGGAGGGAGAATTCCCGGGAATCTGCAATTCCATGTTCAGTAGTTCTCCCTCGGTTCACACCACATCGGGAATCGGGTGGCCGAGATACAAACGGTACGGCCGCCCGGTGGAGTCATGAAACTCGGTTGCCGGATCGACTCCCAACTGGTTCAGGATTGTCGCCGCGAGATCAGACGGGGTCCACGCGTCTCCCACGGGAACGCCTCCCTGCGGATCGGTCTGCCCGACGATTTGTCCAGGCTGAATGCCTCCTCCCGCCAACAGGCATGGGAACACATCTCCCCAGTGATGCCGCCCGTCAGTGAAGACCTCGCCGCTGGCGTTCTTACCGCCCACCGCGATCGGAGAGATGCGGGGGGTCCGCCCCATCTCTCCGCACATCACCACCAGCGTCTCGTCCAGCAATCCCCGTTCTTCCAGGTCATCCAGGAATCCACTCAGACACCGGTCAATCGACGGCAACAGTTTTCCCTTGAGGTCGCGGAAGGCGTTCTGGTGGGTGTCCCAACCCCGCAGGTTGATCTGCACCATGCGCACACCCGCCTCGATCAGCCGACGGGCGGTCAGAAAACCCTGTCCCCATTCCTCTCGGCCGTACCGGTCACGCACTGTGTCGGTCTCCTGTGACAGATCGAAGGGATTTTCCCGGCCCGGTTGACTCGCCACCAGTAACCTGAGTGCCTGCTGCCGGTAAATGTCCCAGCCGTCCAGCAGCCCCTCCGTTCCCGCCTGGTCGACCGTTCGACGCAATCCATCCAGTTGACTCAGCAGGGCAAACCGGTTGTCGAGCTGTGGAATAGCCACGCCTCCCTCGACCAGAGCGGGCAGATGGAACGACGCATCCCGGCAAGAGCTGTTGTCCCACCAGGCCTTGGGGCCTGGACCAGCCGTGCGGGCCGGATCATTCGGATCATCATGGCTGAAGCAGTTGGGGCATGAACCGGCCGCATCCGGAGCCCGGCAGACCGGTGCCAGATCGACCCCCCAGCGATCGTAACGGGGCCCCAATAATCCCGTTCCTCGCCCGGGGTACTTCATGAGATTGACCCGGGGAATCTCCACCACCGACGGCCAACCGATTCCCGGCTCCAGCGGTGCTCCATACGCAACCTGCGCGCCGATCGACGGCCACTCAACTCGTCCCGGCCGGGGATTGGTGATCGTGGCGTTGGTGTCCCCCGTCGGCAACTCGGTGGTGCCTGTGAGCAACAGGTAATGACAACTGTTGTGCTCGTTCCGGAACTGACGGTCGGCTCTGTGATGCAGGGTTCGCACGATCGAGAACCGGTCGGCCCGTGCCGCCAACCTGGGAAGATACTCGCAGAAATTCACCCCCGGCAACTGCGTCTGAGTGACCGAGTATTCTCCCCGTATGCCCACCGGTGCTTCGGGCTTGGGATCGAATGTCTCGTGCTGCGACGGTCCACCCGACTGGAAGATAAACACCACAGACTTGGCCCGCCCCCGGGGTGCCGGAGACCCCTCGGAATGTAACTTCAAGAGGTCCGACATCCCCAGCCCCAACAGTCCCAGGCCCCCCACCTGCAACACCCCCCGGCGGGGCACCTGGGGATGATCGGCAGTGCAACATCCGGATCGTTTGGAGTTGTTCATGGTCTTGATTTCTATCGCTGTTGGTAAGGGCGTTGGCCCCATCATCAACTCACCTGCAACTCGAACCAAGTCTTGTCGCGGCACCACCGTTGGCGGATTCTCAACCTGGCACACCTCAACCCTGAACTCGGTCGAGAACGTTGGTCGCCGTGTGGTCGAGGACCGGCAGGCCTCGTGGTTCCGACAAATGATTGTACTTGAGTCCGCTCCCTGTGTTGAACAGTACGATCTCGGCATCGACAGGCAGCCAGCCTGAGGCCTGGAGGTGACAAGCAGCCTTCCAGACGGCCCCTCCCTCCGGACAGGCATAGATTCCCTGGTATCGGGCGATTTCCCCGACCCCCTCCATCAACTCGGTATCGGTCACCGTCAGGGCGGTTCCGCCACTTTCCCGGACCGCCTGCAGCATCAGGAAATCCCCCACAGCTACCGGGACTCGAAGTCCGCTGGCCACAGTGGCCGCGTTGGGGAACAACTCGGCATGTCGGGTCTGTTCGCGAAACGCCTTGACGATTGGGGCACAGCCCTCTGCCTGAACCAGCACCATCTTCGGACGTTCCGGGCCAATCCAGCCCAACTGCTGCATCTCGTCGAATGCCTTCCACATCCCCACCAGGCCGGTGCCGCCCCCCGCCGGATAAAAGATGTAGTCGGGAAGCCGGAACCCTCTGTCCGGCCGCAGGGCTTCCAGGTCGAACGGAAGCTCGTACCCCATTGTCTTCTTTCCCTCGAGGCGAAACGGCTCTTTGAGGGTCGAGAGATCGAACCAGCCGTACCTCTGACACCCCTGGCGAACCAGCTTGCCGCAGTCGCTGATCAGGCCATTGACCAGGTAGACCTCGGCTCCCCCGACGACCGATTCAATGATGTTGGCGGGAGGGGTGTCTTGGGGCATGAACAGAATGCACCGCATCCCGGCCCGGGCGGCGTAATACGCTGCGGCACCAGCGGCGTTTCCAGCCGAGGGGAGGGCGATTGTCGAGACCCCCAGTGCTTTGGCCCGCGTCACGGCCGCCGTCATCCCCCGGGCCTTGAAGCTGGCGGTGGGGTTGAAAGATTCATCTTTGATCGACAGTCGCGGGAACCGCGCGAATGGCCCGCGCGGCAGACAAGACAACAGGGGCGTGCCTCCTTCCCCCAGCGAGACGGCGTCCGCAGGAGAGTCGACCGGCAGCACCTCCCAGAAACGCCACAACGACCGATCGGCCCGCTGGCGGACCATCTCGGGGTGGAACAGACCTTTCAACCGTTCCAGATCATACCGGGCAACCAACGGCCGCTGGCAGGAGGTGCACAGGTTTTGCAGGTGGTGATGGTCGTGAAGCAGTCCGCAATTCGCGCAGAGAAGGCTGGTGTGCATGCCGGGGTCACCATCGGGGAAGGTCGTGGGAGGTTCGCGATGATCGACGCAACTGGCGGGAAAATCAATCACTGTGATCGTCCGACAGGCTGGCACCTGAGAGGCGTGGTAAATTATCCGCTTTCGGCAGACTTTCACCACGAGCCAATCAGGTCTATTCTGACAGTGGCAAGGGGCTTCCCCCTCGCACGTCTTTCCCGATCCAGAGCGCTCATGAAGATCACGTTTTGCGGTGCGGCGGGTGAAGTCACGGGTAGTCAACACCTCATCGAATGCGGCCGACTGCGGGTGTTGCTCGACTGCGGGCTGTTCCAGGGACGCCGGTCCGAATCGCGAGTCAAGAACCAGCAGTTCCTGCACAAGCCGGGCATGCTCGATGCCGTGATCTTGTCACATGCCCACATCGACCATTGCGGCAACCTCCCCAGCCTCGTCGGAGAGGGTTACAACGGACCGATTTTCTGCACCGCCGCCACTGCCGATATCGCTGCGGTGATGCTCGACGACAGTGCCCGTATTCAACAAGAAGACGCGGCTCACCTCAACAAGAGACGGGAAAAGGGTGAACCCCGCATCGAGCCCCTCTATACCCACAAGGAAGTCGCTCAGGTCGAACGCCAACTCGAGGCGGTTCCGTATGACGAATGGCGACAAATCTTTCCGGAACTACGCATCCGGTTTCGTGAGGCGGGACACATCCTCGGCTCGGCCAGCGTCGAACTCGAGTTTCAGGAACTGGGGGAAATCCGGAGGGTGGTTTTCACAGGGGACTTGGGCCGTCGCGGCATGCCGCTGCTGCGCGATCCCACCCTGGTTAATGGCTGTGATGTGTTGATCACCGAGTCGACCTACGGCAACCGTGTCCATCCTCCCGCAGACGACATCAAGGACGATCTGGTCCGCTTGATCCGGAAGGCGGCCTCCCAGCAAAGCCGGATTGTCATTCCCGCCTTCAGCTTGGGCCGCACCCAGCAACTGGTCTATTTCCTGAATGAACTGACCAATTCGAAGCGGATTCCGCAGATCCCGGTGTTTGTCGACAGCCCCTTGTCCAGCCGCATCACCAAGGTGTTCCGTGAACATCCCGAGGTGTTCGACGATGAGGTACAGCACACCCTTAAGTCTGACCGCGATCCGTTCGACTTTTCCGGCCTGTCCTACATTACCCAAGCCGAAGACAGTATGGCCCTCAACCATCGCAAAGGCCCGATGCTCATCATCGCCGCCAGCGGGATGTGTGAAAGTGGTCGGGTGCTGCACCATCTCAAGCACAGCATCGAGAATCCCGCCAATACCGTGGCCATCATGGGTTTTCAGGCTGAGCACACCCTTGGCCGGAGGATCCGCGACAAGCAGCCCTTCGTCAAGATCTACGACCGCGAGTACAGCCTGCGGGCCTCGGTTGAAGTCCTCGAAGGACTGTCGGCCCATGCCGACGTGAATGATCTGCGCTGGTGGTACGAACATATGGCCCAGACCACAGGCATTGGCCAGGCGTTCCTGGTGCATGGCGAACCCGATTCTCTGTCGGGTCTCTCGCAGGTGCTCAAGGACTTCTGCGACGAAGACCCGATCATCCCTGAACGCGGGAAGGTGTACGAAGTTTAGGCAGGGTGTGACGGTCCATTCTGTCGAGTGGTGGGCGACTCCCCTCCCAGACCGTCGCCTCCTGGCGAAGTTTCATTCTTGTCTTTCACTCTAATGCCCTGCCGCGACAACGTGGTTCCATGAGCGTTCAACGCATCGCTGTCTATTGCGCCTCGAGCAACAAGACCGATCCCGAGTTCCAGCGGGCCGCCCGGCGCCTTGGTGAGTGCCTTGCCCGGGACAGGGTGACGATCGTCTACGGCGGCGGACGTGTCGGTTCTATGGGTCAATTGGCCGACGGTGCCCTCTCGGAAGGAGGCTATGTCGTGGGGGTGATCCCCAACTTCATGGCTGAGGTTGAGTGGGGACATACCGGGGTCAATGAACTGCACATCGTTGACGACATGCACGGGCGGAAGCGACTGATGCTGGAAGGAGCCGATGCTGTCGTCGCCCTCCCCGGCGGAACTGGTACCTTTGAGGAGTTGCTGGAGGCCATCACGCTGAAACGGTTGGGAATCTTCCTCAAGCCGATCATCCTCGTGAACACCCGTCGCTTCTACGACCGTTTTCAGGAACTGATGGACTACTGCGTCGTTGAGAAGTTCATGTCCCCCCGGCACCTGAATCTCTGGCAGTTAGTCGACCAGCCCGACGAGGTGCTGCCCGCCATCCGGCAGACCCCTCCGTGGAAAGAAGGCGATCTGCAGGGGGCGGTGGTGTCCTGACAGAGCTCTCCCCTCACAAAGCCGAACGCGGTTGTCCAACTCCAGGAGGTTGCGCCGTTCAGTTCGCAATCTCGCCGCTCACCGCCCGATCGCGACTAAGGTTTCGACCCCCGCTGTTGCGCGAACAGCCATTCGAAAAACAGTGGATCAGCGTACGTCTGGGACCAAGAGTTGTGCCCCACCCCGGGGTATTCAGTGTACTTCGGCTGCCCCCCCGCCGATTTGATCGCAGCGATCATGTTCCGCGACCGCTCGGGCTTCACCGCCGTGTCCTGGTCTCCATGAAAGGCCCAGATGGGGAGGGACTTCAACCGAGGTGCCTGCAACTCGTCTCCCCCGCCGCAGATCGGGGCAATCGCCGCGAATCTTGATGGAAACCGCTGTGCCAGATCCCAGGCGCCATAGCCCCCCATCGAGAGCCCGGTGACGTAGAGCCGGTCGACATCCACGGGCAACTCTTGTTGTAGCGAATCGAGCAGGGCGATGGTCGCTGTCAGGGGGATCGACGGTTTTTCGGGCATTCTGTGCTGGGCTGCCCCCCAGTCGACCTCCACCCACCGCCGCTCCTGCGGACACTGAGGGGCGATCACAAAACAGGGATACTTGGCACGGTTCTCGGACCGGGCGAAGTCATTCATCCCGTGCACCAACTGTGCCGAGTTGTCGGTCCCCCGTTCCCCCGCCCCGTGCAGAAACACCACCAAGGGGTACTTCTGGTTGCGCTGGAATCCCAGAGGGAACAGGATCCGATATGACAATGAATTCCCTTGGTGTTCGAAAACCCGCGTCTGAAACGCGTCGTGGGCGTCATCTCCCCAAACTGGCATCGCGTTTACCCCCAAGGTCATCAAGATCATTCCCAGCCATGCCAGACGCGACATTCCCACGCTCCCTTCAAGAACTTCCGACTGGAGTCCCGGTGGCATTCCAGGCACCACGAGATCCCCGCTAAACCGCCGACCAATCGTCTGGTGGCGCCCCGTCGATGTTCGGGGTCACCAGCGGCAGTCGCCGCCCTTCCGAATCGTTTGGCAGCCCCGCGGTCGTGGGCTGCGCTGCGGGCCATCCCTCGGGGGGGGGCGACGCCAGGGCCTCGTATCCCATCAACAGCTCTCCCCGGGGGTTGCCCAACCGATGGTGCGAACTCCACTCTTCGGTTCGCTGGATCACCAGCTTCAGCCGCTGCGGTTCCAATGCCCGCTCGTATTCCCGATTCAGGGCCATCCACAGTCTACGGTCATCGGGGGTACCGTAGTACAGCTCTCCCAGCCCCAGATAATCGGCATCTCCCAGGGCGTCGAGCACCTTTTGGATCGTACCCTGCAGCAACAGCCACTTCATGCCGACACTCTCCGAAAGCTTCTTCTCGAGCGTGCTTTTCAGGGCGGCTGGAGGAAGCCACGGGACGAGATCGACGCCGTATTCGAACCGAAACACCGGCGACTGCACAGCATTGACGAATTCCCGTCCTCCGGCCCGGGGGGCGGCGAATGTGTAGGTCGCCTCGACCTGAAATCCGGCATTCGCCAGGGCCAGCGTCGCCAAAGCCGCCACCGCCCCTCCCTGGCTGTGTCCCGTCACCAGCAACGGCCGACTGGCACCTCCCAGCTTCTGCAACTGATCGATCACGGGTCGTAGCACCGCCTTCAATTCATCCAGAAAACCAGCGTGCACCTCACATCCCAGGTCGACAGTCCGCCAGAGCCCCAAATCCTCCGCCGAGAGCTGGAAAGGAACCGGGGCTGCCCGGCCATTCTGCACCCAGTCGGCCAACGATTGAAACAGCGTCAACAGATCGCCCAGCCCCCAATTCAATGGAAGGCGGAACTCGGTCAGCGTGCCACTGAAAGCGACGATGTTTCGATCTGTTTCCGGCACGATTGCCGCGAACGATGTCAGGGTGTGCAAACCTACTCCCCGGACCCACAGGGGAGTGCGCAGCGGGCGGCCGCGGGTTGCGATCTGGGTCTGCGCCTCGGCCAGATTCGTCGCCTCTTTGCCCCCCGCGGCGGCACAATTGGTCCACCGGCAGACCTCCAGGGCGAGGCGAGCAGTAGCGCGATCAAAACTGGCGGGCATCCGGAAACCCCAGGGACGAAGAAACCACTGTCATGCTATCACGCCGCACCCGAGATGCAATCGGGGGCAATGCGGCGTCGTGCGGGTCAGGTGGGGCAGTGACAGTCTGACTGGGAAATCATCCTTGCTGTCGTCCCGCCACTGTTCAATAATCGCTCCCGCAGGACGGGTGGCCCACGGCTGCCCGTCGTTTTCTCCCCGACCTGTCGATTGACGCTGGACCGACCACATGGCCAAGCTGGGCTTTGGAATTGTTGGCTGTGGCATGATTGCCCAGTTTCACGCACGGGCAATTGCCGACCTGAAGGGGGCCCACCTCACCGCGGCCTACTCCACCAACCCCGAGAACGCCAAGCGGATCGTCGAACTGGCCCCGCGGTGCCAGGTTTACGGCGATTACGCTCAATTCCTCAAGCATCCCGGGCTCGACATTGTCAACATCTGCACCCCCAGCGGAGCCCATCTCGAACCGGCGGTCGAGGCGGCCAATGCGGGGAAGCACGTGGTGGTGGAGAAGCCGCTGGAAATCACTCTGGCCCGGTGTGACCGGCTGATCGCCGCCTGCCGCAAGGCTCAAGTGCAACTCTGTACCATTTTCCCTTCCCGGTTCAGCCCCGCCAACCAGGTGCTCAAGCAGGCCATCGATGAGGGCCGGTTCGGCAAGCTGACCCTGGGAGACACTTACGTCAAATGGTGGCGGACCCAGCAGTACTACGACGGTGGAGGCTGGCGCGGTACCTGGAAGCTCGACGGCGGCGGTGCCTTTATGAATCAGGCGATCCACAATGTCGATCTCATCCAGTGGTTCATGGGGGATGTGGCCGAAGTCGCAGGTTTTACCGGGACGCTCGCCCACGAACGGATTGAAGTTGAGGACACCGGTGTCGCGGCCATTCGCTTCCGGAATGGTGCCCTGGGAGTTATCGAGGCCACCACCAGTGCCCATCCGGGACTGCTCAAAAAGACCGAGATCCACGGCACCCAGGGCACGGTGATCGTGGAGCAGGACGATGTCTTGTTGTGGCAGTTCGAAACGGCCAATCGCCGCGACGCCGCGATCCGCGAGAAATTTGCCAGGCGGGTCGGCGGTGGAGGTGGGGCGGCGGATCCGAAGGCGATCTCGTACGCCGGTCATCGCGAGCAGCTGCGAGATTTCGTTCGTGCCGTGCAGACCGGCTCGGCGCCGAAGGTTGATGGCGAAGAGGGGCGCAAGAGCGTCGAGATCATCCTCGCCATCTACAAGGCGGCCGAATCTGGCCGGTCTGTCCAACTCCCCCTCAAGGGAGATCCCAGGTTCAGCGACCACGTCGCCGCCCGATGAGGATTGTTTGTTCCATTGCTCCGGTTGATCGCCTGAATCGGCCCCACAGTTCCGCTCCAGGAATTGGCCACCTGGATTCTCACTGCAATCTGGAACTTCCGCATTTCCCCCGCCACACACTTTTCCCGTGTTTCCACTCTCCATGATCAAAGTCCGCGCCGAACGCCTTATTCCCCTCGTCCAGCAAATCTTTTCGCGGGCTGGTTGTCACTCTCCCGAAGATTCTCAGATCGCCCGGCGGCTGGTCGAGTCGAACCTCGTCGGGCATGATTCGCACGGCGTGATTCGGGTCGCCTACTACATCGACTGGCTGAAGAAAGATATGGTCCGTGCCAACCAGAAGGTGCAGACCGTTTTCGAGACAGACACGCTGGCGGTCCTCGACGGCCAGCGGGGCTTCGGGCAGTCGGTTGGTGAGCAGGCGCTGGAAATCGCCATTGCCAAGGCAAAGAAGAGTGCCCTGTCGATCCTGGCGCTGCGCAACACGGCCCATCTGGGGCGAATTGGCGACTGGCCCCAAATGGCCTGTGATGCCGGGCTCTGCTCACTGTTCTTCGTAAATACCAGCGGGTTTGGCCTGCTGGTGGCGCCCTGGGGTGGTATCGACCGCCGGCTTTCGGCCAACCCCGTCGCGGCCGGGGTGCCTGTCCCCGGGGGAACAGACATCATTTACGACATTTCCACCAGCTCGATTGCCGAGGGAAAACTCAAGGTCGCCTTCAATAAGGGGGTTGATGTTCCGCCGGGCTGCATCATCGACCACGACGGCAATCCCACCAATGATCCCAAGACCTTCTATGGCAAGCCCCCTGGCGCGATCCTGCCGTTTGGCGGCTACAAGGGATACGGATTAGGGATCATTGCCGAAATGTTTGCCGGGGCGCTGACTGGCAGCGGCTGTAGTGACCCGTCTGCCCCGTACCTCATCAACGGAATGTTCGCGTTGTTGATCGATCCCGAGCGAATTCCCAACGACATCGGCTTTGGTCACGAGGTCGAGCGTTTCATCGCGTTCGTGAAGCAATCGCGCAAAGCGACTCCCGATTCCGAGATCCTGATGCCGGGCGAAATCGAGATCCGCACAAAACAGCAACGGCTGGCCGAGGGAATCGAACTCGACGACATCACCTGGAAGTCACTTTGCGACACGGCTCAGACGCTGGGGGTGACCATATCGGTCTGATGGGTGGGAGGAGAGTATTCGTTCCGCCCAAAACCGGCGTGCGGTGCCACGCATGGCATGAGTTGCCGTCGGGGATGGGGCCAGAGTGGCCCCATGGGCCAGGATGCCTGTGATTTTCGCCCGAAGTCATGATTTTCCAACCGGGAATCGCAGACGACTTGATACGAATTGTGTGTCCTACTGTGGGCTGTTGATTCGCCAAGTTGTCGATCGTTTTTCCGCCTGCCCTGACGTGATACACGATCTTTCTGTTGTCTTGGCTGAGCATCCAAGATGTCTTGTTGTCTATTTTATTTCTGAACCTTTGAGTATGTGGAAATCAGTACAGAAAAGGCGGACGGCAGAGTCTTGTCTTGCAGTTTTTTCGCGCCTTTGGTTTCGATAACTGAATTGTTGAGAATCTTCTGGATTCCTTTGAACAAGTTGTCTGAGGTTGAGATCGTCCCCAAGTCAGAGTTATTCTGACAACTGAAATCACTGGACATTGATGCGTTCGTCGGCCCGACCTTTAGTGGTCTGATGGATAGTTGATCGCCGGTGGCGATCGGTCCTGGTGTTTTCCTGGCTTGGTCATTTGGAGAGGTTCGATGATTCTGCCGCAACCCCAGAACACGCTCGCATTTGGAGCCCCCATTCCCACGCGCCGTTCGCTACTGCAGGCTGGTTCTTTGGGTCTATTGGGTCTGGGGTTGCCGCACTTGTTCGCTGCTCGGGCTCTCGGAGCCCACAACGTCATCAAGCCCATCCGGTCGGTCATTTTCGTCTTCCTGAACGGTGGTATCTCACATCAGGACAGCTTCGACCTGAAGCCGGAAGCTCCCCTGGAGGTACGAGGTGAGTTTCGCCCCATTCCCACTCGGACACCCGGGGTGGAAATCTGCGAGCATCTCCCGCTGTTGGCACAGCAGAGTGACCGCTATGCCCTGCACCGCGCCATCGCCAGTGGAAGCAGTGGCCATGAAGAGGCGTGTCATATGCTCTTTACTGGTCGGCTCGATTTCCCCGCGGGGTTTAGCCTGGCCCGTGTCCCCAGCCCCAACGAATGGCCGTCGCTGGCCTCGCAGGTGACTTACCTTACCCGGGGCCGCAACGACCTGCCCCCTGCCGCTGTCCTCCCCCAACCCAGCGTCAATGAGGCGAATGCATTCCGCCCCGGTCAATATGCCGGGAAGCTGGGCCCGCGCTATGAAGCCTGGCACTTGCACGTCGCGGCGGCCTGTGCATTGGGGAATGGTGCCTGCCCCAATTGCTTCCGTTTTGAAGGAACCCCGTTCAAGCACGAATCAAAAACGATCTTCGACATGCCTGTCTTGACGTTGCCTGAGGGGGGACGAGGACGGCTTGATAATCGCGTTGGGTTGCTCGACAGCATCGAGCGGCAGCAACGTCGTCTCGAACAGGGAGTCGAGGGAGAAAAACTCGACCGCAACCGCGCTCAGGCCATCTCGGTGCTGGCCGACCCGAAGGTCCAGGCGGCTTTTGATGTTGAGCAGGCTGACCCGCGCACGGCCGCCCGGTACGGTCAAAACAAATTTGGTCTGTCACTCCTGATGGCGCGCCGGTTGGTTGAAGCAGGGGTGAACCTGGTTCAGGTCAACCTGGGGAAGAATTCATCGTGGGATACCCACCGGCGGAACTTTCCGGTGCTGAAGGAAAATCTGCTGCCCTATCTCGATGTGTCGCTCTCGGGGCTGTTGGATGATCTGGCTGAGTCTGGCCTGCTCGATGAGACTCTGGTGGTGGTGACGGGGGAATTCGGTCGGACTCCCAAGATCAACCCGGATGGCGGCCGCGATCACTGGGGGCCGATCATGACCAGTCTGTTTGCAGGGGGGGGAGTCCGCGGAGGAACTGTTTTGGGAGCCTCGGACAAGATTGCGGCCCAGCCGACGGCCGACCGACAGACGGTTGAGAATCTCGCGGCGACTGTGCTGTCGATCCTGGGTATTCCGCATGATGCCCAGTGGATCGATTTCGACGGCCGGCCGCATGAGGTGTATCGCGCCGAGCCGATCGATGGGCTGCTGGCGTAAGTCGTTCCGCTGAACGGAATGTTCAACTCACTTGTGGCGCGATCCTGTGTACGATTCGAATCCCTGGGCGTCAGAAGTGCGAAACTATGGTGCCTCCAGGCAATACAACCAGCGTTCCCCCCTCAGAAAGATCTGACGGCCCGCAAGTGCAGCCGAAGCGCTGAATTGGTCATCGAGCCGATTTTCGGCCAGAAATCTCGGCCGGTCCCCCAATGCGTAGACCACCGTGGTGCCGTCGCGATCGGTGACGAACAACTTCCCATCGGCGGAGACGGGGGAGGCATAGACGTCGGAGATTCCCGGGAGACGGAACGCTCCGGGGCGGTCAGCCCCTGTTCGCGGATCAACACCAATCATTACCCCCTGGTAGTGGTGCAGGAAGAACAAGGTTCCGCCAGCCAGGAGTGGTGACGGAACGTAGGGGGTTGCCCGGTTGCGTGACCAGACGACATGTTCCCCACCTGTGAGGTCGCCGCGCGCTCCCTCGAGGTTGATGGCAAGCAAGGCTTTGGTGTCGTAGCTGCTGCCCGCGAAGAGGAAGCCGTCCCCGGCGACCGGCGAGGCGACCACGTTGGTCGAGAGTCCCCCACATTCCCACAAGACTTCTCCCGAAGCGGGGTTATAGGCACGGATCCGACGAGTCCCGCTGACGATCAACTGCGGCCGCCCCTGATGTTCGATGATGATGGGAGAGCTCCACGAGGTGATCTCATCGCGGGGGACTCTCCAGCGTTCTTCTCCGGTAGCGGTGTCCAGTGCCACCAGGAACGAGTCCCGCTCGTGGTCCCAGTTCACGAACAGAAACTCCCCCCACAGTGCGGGAGAGCTCCCTTCTCCATGGCCATGCACGGGGTACATCTTCCCCAGGTCGCGCTCCCACGCGAGGCTACCGTCGGCCTCGAGGGCGTAGATGCCCTCCGAGCCGAATGAGACATAGAGCCGAAGACCGTCGGTCACGGGTGAGGCCGAGGCGAGGCTGCCGGTATAGTGTCCACCGCCATCGTGCGGCAGTGCTTGTCGCAGGGTCTTCTGCCAGACAATCTGGCCCGAGGCGCGGTCGAGGGCGAGCGCGGTGTACTGCTGGCGACGAGTGACCGGGATGTTGTCGTGCGAGCCTGGGGATCGGGTGACACGGGGAGCCAGATCTGCTCCTGCGGGGATCGCCGTCGTCAGGTAGACCCGGTTTCCCCACACGATCGGACTGCCGTGCCCCTTTCCGGGGACCGGGGTTTTCCAGCGGAGTTGGTCGGATTCGCTCCAAGTGGTGGGGGGCTGAGCCCGGGGGGCCTCACCGGTTGCCAACGGACCGCGCCAGGCGGGCCATTGGTCGAGGGGATTGGCTGGGGCGACATCAACAGCGACGGGTCCGGGGACGGCGGTGCTGGGCGGAGCACTCCAGGCGACCAGTGAGCCGGTCAGCCACAGGGCCAGGCTTGTTTCCATTCCAGATCGAAACGAGGCGATCATGCGAGGCAGCTCTCAGGGGATGGTCTCCGGTTGATCCGGCAGCTTCTGAACTTTCAGTATCGCAGGATTTGGAGGGTGATGCGAACGGCGTACCGGCCGCTCGGCGAGGTGGTGTTGTCCGATCGGTGGTAATCACTGGAGGGGATCGGTCATCGGCAGACCAGGGGGGAATTGAGAGGCTCGCGATCCCCTTCATCGGCAATGGAAAAGCAGGTTGAGGAGTGCCGCATGCATGGGTTTCACTGTGGAATTGGGAGTCATCCACAGACTTGAAAGTGTGGCAGTCGTTTCCGGAAATCCACAAACGGCTGTCGACTCGGTGCACCGACGAACTCTCGGGATGTTTCCCAGGGATCAGTTACGACTCTGGACTGGAGCCACGCGATGTGGATGAAGCCGGAAGGACCGGACGGTGGGTTTTGCCACAACTTCTCAGTCTTCTGGTGACTGTCTTTCAGCCGGCGATTTCGCGTTTTCTGGTGGGGCGGGCTCACTGTTCGCTGGAGAACGTAACATGTCCCACGGTATGTCATTTCCGTCACGAAGTGAGGTGCTGTCGCATGAATCCGGCGAGATTCTCTGAGAAAGCTGCAGATCGCCCGAATGCGGTCCGTTCCGAGGCCATCGAGTTCGCCCGGTTGGGTTGTGTCGACAATCCGGTCACGTCGTTCGAGCAATGCAGGCAAATGCTCTGGAAGGGAGTGCCTCTGCTGATGATGCTGAGTGTGGCTATTGAGGCGGCGATGGGATTTAAGTCCGCCTGAGGACTCAGGCATCGCTGTCCGAATCGGTCCAGACGTCACAAATCCCAGCGGATCATCAATCAATAGTTCTTGTTCTCTAGTTCCGGAATTGTCAAGTCGTCACCGAGGTTGGGGTGCGGCATGGGGCTCGGGCGCGAATTGCAATTCCGGAGCCACAATCGCCAGAAACAGCCGACCATCTGTATGCCAGTGGTCACCGCCTCCGTTTTTGCCCGATTTGACTGGCTGGAAATCATCGACGTAAGACTGTCCCAGCAGTCGGTTGGTGCGGGTCAGATCACGAACCAGAGTTTCTCGTTCCCGGTCGATGTCACCATCAATCTGGTGGGTGACCTGTCCGGTCCGCCGACTCAGTTCGACCGCCCGGTCGAAAATCGCCGCCCCCGCCCACAGCGGTCGGCCATTCGCATCCAGCTCGGCCGACTCCCAAAACCGCACATGATGCCGTTGCCGGGGATTGTTCCCCACCGGCTTTTCAAACGCCAGATCCTGCGGTCGGCCCCATAGGAAAAGGTTACTGACCGGGGCGGTCTCGTAAGGCTTCCCCAGCACGCTCGCCTCGACGATTTCGAGGCTACTCTTCAGCGACAGCGGATCGGCCGGCCGCCATCCCGCCGCGACCAGGCAGTGCACCACCTCGCGCCGTGTCCCAACCAGCGCGAAATTCAACGGATCCGCGGGCGTGCCATCCCCCGTCTGGGTCGTCACTGGTAACGCGGCTAAAGCGGGATGATGCCGCGAGTAGTAACGCCAAAACTCGGGGGCGGCCACATACGCTGCCGCGCCGTAGAGTCCGCCCGAGAGTAGCAGCATGCGGAAGATAGCCCGCCACCGTGACCGGGAGGCGGAAGCGAGAGAGGTGGGTGGCGATGTGGAAGCAGTCTTAGCCGATGGCATGGACAAGGTTTCCCGAAAGGATGGTGAGCCGAGTCGCTGGCCGATTTCTCCAATCGTGGACCGACCAAAACTCGAATCAGACTCCATAATAACCGGCTGCCTCCCCGGCCGCCCTGTTCGATATCGTCTGGCGCGGTCACCTGGATGGGGCGGGGGGCAGGCAGACGGAAGACCAATCTGGCGCGTCGATACTTGACGGCAGTACCCTGGGGCTTCACGATTTGGGTCCACAATTGTCTCCCGCCACATCGGGGGGACCCTCGGGCCGTCTCATTCCCTCCACCTGACCCTCACTATGCCTGCCCTTCGCTTGCTCACCAGCCTGCTGCTGACCACCCTCGCGGCTCCGCTGCTGATGGCCGCCGAACCGGTCGATCCCACCCGGTTGGAAACCACACCGCTGGTGACCGGTCTGCGTCAACCGATGGAATTGGCAATTGCTCCCAATGGCGACGTTTTTTTCATCGAGCTGGAGGGCAAGCTGAAGGTCTGGAGCCCCAAGACCCAAGCTGTCCGGCTGGTGGGTGAACTCAAGGTCACCACCGAGCAGGAAAATGGACTGATTGGTCTGGCCCTCGATCCCCGATTTGAACAGACGCAGTGGGTCTATCTGCAGTACTCGCCCCCCAACTTCACGGGGCAGCATATCAGTCGTTTCACTCTGGTCGAGGGGCAGCTCGATCTCGTCTCCGAGAAGCTGTTGCTGAAATACGAAGAGCAGCGGCGGGAGTGCTGTCATCACGCGGGCTCGATGCAGTTTGGTCCCAATGGGGATCTCTTCATTGGCACCGGCGACAACACCAACCCATTCAACGATTCGCAGAGTTACGCCCCAATCGACGAACGGCCCGGTCGCGAGCCCTGGGATGCCCAGAAATCGTCCGCCAACACGAACAGCTACAACGGCAAGATCCTGCGGATCCGCCCGACCCCCGAGGGAGGCTACGAGATTCCCGAGGGAAATCTCTTCCCCCGCGACGGCTCACAGGGGCGACCCGAGATCTACGTAATGGGCTGCAGGAATCCGTGGCGCATCAACGTCGACCCGGCCACTGGCTACCTCTATTGGGGAGACGTCGGACCTGATGCCCAAGGAGAGGGGCCCCGTGGTCCCCGGGGTTATGACGAGGTCAACCAGGCACGGAAAGCTGGAAACTTCGGCTGGCCCTACTTCATTGCCAACAATCAGGCCTATGCGTGGGTCAACTTCGCCACCGGTGAAGTCGGTGCGAAGTTCGATCCTGTCGCCCCTGTCAACAATTCCCCCAACAACACCGGGGTGAAGACGCTTCCCCCCGCACAACCCGCGTTCCTCTACTATCCGTATGCCGCCTCCCCCGAGTTCCCCGATCTCGGAACCGGGGGCCGCACTGCCTGTGCCGGTCCGGTCTACCATTTCGATCCGACCAACAAAGCACCGGGGAAATTCCCCGTCGAGTACGACAACTGCCTGTTCATCTACGAATGGTCCCGCAACTGGATCAAGGTCGTTCATCTGGATGACCAGCAGAACATTGCAAAAGTCGAGTCTTTCCTCCCCCAGCAGCGCTTCGTCCGCCCGATCGACATGGCGTTTGGGAGTGATGGAGCGATGTACCTCATCGAGTACGGTGAAACTTGGGGGTTGAATACCGACGCCCGCCTGGTACGCATCGATTACATTGCCGGGAACCGCACCCCGGTCGCCGTCGCGGCCGCAGAGAACAACATCGGCAAACACCCTCTCGCGGTGAAACTCACCAGCCAAGGGTCTCTCGACAAAGATGCCGAAGACACGCTGGCCTACGAATGGCGTCTGATCCAGGCGACGAACCCGACCGCCAGTCCCAAGGTTCTCTCGACCGAACCCAACCCGACCATCACGATCGAGCAGCCCGGTGTCTACAACCTGGAACTGGTGGTGACCGACAATCATGGTGCCAGCCGGTCGGCTGTCGTGCCCGTCGTCGTGGGAAATGCCCGTCCGACAATTCGCTTTCTGCATCCTCAGCCGGGAGATTTCTTCGACCCCTCCCAGCCCATCAGCTACAGCCTTGAGGTGGATGATGCCGAAGATGGCACGAACGACTTCGATGCCGTCGAGCAGCAGGACAAGAGGCCGATCGATCCCGCTTCGCCGGGGCGTGTTTCGCTGAATGCGGTGTTCACAACCGGGCCACTTCCCTCGGCGAATGGAGCAGCAGCCGAGGACCAGGGACCGGCGGGAATGAAACGGATGAAACGCAGCGACTGCTTCAACTGCCATGCGGTCGACCAACCCCGTGTGGGTCCTCCACTGCTCGAAGTGGCCAAGAAATACCGTGGCAAAGATGGGGCGCTCGAGGCCTCGGTGGAGCGTGTGCTGAAGGGGTCCACCGGGGCTTGGGGAAAGATCCCGATGATTCCCCACTCGCAACACACGGTCGACGAGGTGCGCGAGATGGTGCAGTGGATCTACAGCCTTGAGCCCTCGGGTCTGGTTCGGGTCTTCGAGGGTTTCAATGGAGAGATTCCGGTCAGTGCCGAAGAAGCTGCCAAGCCGGGCTACTACCGGCTGGAAGCCACCTATGTCGACCGCGGTGTAGGGGACATCCCCCCGTTGAACAACTCGGCCATGCTCGTCCTGCGACGCCGGTTGGTCGACGCCGAGACCGCCGATGAAATCCGCGGTCCACAGAAGCTCGCATCCGGGACCGCGCATGGCGGCGCCTTCATAGGGGCCATCAACCACGATCACCTGCTGCGGTTCAACCAGATCACTCTCGACAAGGTGAAAAAGCTGAAGTTGCGGGTCGCCTCGGCTGGTGCAGGAGGAACGATCGAAATCCGTCGTAACGCCCCCGATGGTGAGTTGCTGGCCTCGGTCCCTGTGGAGGTGAACGGCGAATGGGAGAAGTGGTACGAGAAGACGGTCGAGGTCAAGCCGGCCACCGGACGCTGCGATCTGTTCGTCCGGTTCGTCAACCCGCAGAACCGCAATGCACTGATGAACCTCGACTCGATTGACTTCCAGCCGGAATAATTATCACGTGCGGTGAGTCCCTGTTGTCTTGGCCATCGAGTCACATGGGAGCTTTCCCCCGGGTGACGCAGGGCAGGTTTCTGTTCCGCGCGTTTGGCGACGACTTTGGATTTCGAACTGATTTGGGTGGGGCCGGTAACTCGGCTCGGCTCGGTCCGGTACTCTGCCCAAACTCTGCTCCGGACTGCCCAGGCAACCGCGTAAAAATGCAGCCTAAATATACTTGCAAAATGTATGCAAAAGTGTAACGTAGTCAAACTGTGGAATGACGCGGATGTGGGGCTGTCGACGAAGTGGCCTGAGACACCTTCCTGCTCCGCCCCTCCGCCCTGCCGAACCGAAGCGGCAATCAGCATCGCGTCTTGGCCTGACGGGCAGTCCTGTTGAATGGGAGTGGTTTCAGGGTTTGGAACCAATCCGGCAAAACTGCTTTTGGGTCGGTTTTCCTGGGAGTCAGAACCTGATGTTTGTACCCTCAGAAGTGAGGCCCTGTGGGGCCGCGGGCTGCCTGCTATTCGGCCTGTGGATGGTGAGTCAGGTAACCATTAGCTGGTCTCCTGTGGTTCGGGCTGCCCCTGGGGAGGTGAGAGAGGTGGAACCCCTCTCTTCGGGAGACACGGTAGCGCTGGCGCTGTGCAGGCAGCAGCTGAGCATCCGACAACTGGCTGAGTCGATCCCCGATGGGGTCTCGCTCTGGCTCGACCTTGAGGGAAGCCTTCTTGATCCGCAGGCATTTGCCTGGCTGGGAGACCTGGGGTCTCTGGAGGAGTTGTCTCTTGTTGGAACCGGAATTGGTGATCGGCAGTTGCAGCAGGTGTGTCAGGCACCCCGCTTGAAGAGACTCGATCTTCGGGGCGCTCCTATTACCAAAGCGGCTGTGCCCATCTTGGCGGGGGTTCCCGAACTACGTTGGCTTGATGTGCGGGGAACGATTCTAAGACGGACTGACGTCGCACCGCTCGAAGTGCTTCTGCCGGAGTTGTCCATTCTGTGCGATCAACCCTGATCGATCACGCCGAGGAAGCGGGGGAGCACCCGGTTCCTCGGCAATTCCTGCAGCTTCGCCACAAGAGCCTCGAGTGCCACAGATCGGCGGAATCGACCTATGAAACGTCGGCGTTCCCGGAAACTGCCAGTCATTTCAGAGCAGGCCTCTTCCCTGCGCGAAGGTGTCCGACTGTTTACCGAGAAGGTACAACCTCCTGTCGGGCGCCCTCCGGTCGTGACTCCTCAGCCAGGAGGCCTTGGTTCTAAAGAAATGCGAAGCAGGTTTTGGCGACTTTTCAATCTGCAGCACTGGCTGTGGGGTTGTGATGTTCGACATGTCGTGGGCAATCGCCTAATCCAGATGGGGCTGCAGAGAATTCCGGCTCCCCCCGGATTTCGTTCTCCCAGCGTCTATCTGCAGTCGCTGCCGCGGGGTCGGACAGTCATCCTGCGTGGCTTCGGAACCGTCATCGCCGAAGCGGGAATTGGGGCGGTGTTCCTTTCGCGTTACCTTCCGTTTCCTGAGTGGATGCCCGAATTTGACCCCGGGGTCGACCACAGAAGGTTGCCGTTTGTCCCCGAACAGTTGCCTCCCCGCGTCCTGCCCTCGCCGAGTGAAATGGTCGTGGTTCGGGACCTCGTCGTGCAGCTGCTGCAGTGGATTGCCGAATGGGAACAGGCTGCCATCGAGCAGTTGGGGCCGATCGATCGAGATCGCAGCATCTTGGATTGGTCTCCCCGGGGGACCGAGTTTTCAGCAGCCACGCTTCCCGCGATCTGGCGACAACTGGTGGGGCGAATGGAAGCGGCTCCCTCCCAGAGTCTCGCATGGTTCGACCGAGATGCCGTGACTCCGGTGGCGAGGCCAGTGGTGGCCTGATGACGCCTGATTCCCGTCGGTTAAGTGACCTCCAGCGCGCTGGCACTGCTCCCGATCTCTGGCGTCAGTCGACGATCGGAGAACTCGTGATTCAGGCTGCAATGGCCTCGGGGGCATTAGCTGCGTTGCGGTGGCTGCCCGAAGTTCTGTGGGGGCAGGGATGTTCCGCCCTGATTCCGGTGTTGGCCGCCGCCTGGATCGTCTGTCGGGGAGCCGGAGTGGCGCGCTCCCGCTTGGCTACAGCGACCACCCAACTGGCGGGGGCGGCTCTATGGCTGGCGCTGGCTCAGCCGCTCGAACCCAGGTCTCCCGAGACGTTTCTTCTGCGGGGATTGTTCTCGATGCGCAGCCTCGCCATGTGGTGGGCCCTGCTGGGGCTCTTCGATGCCATCGCCGTCGCCCGCTGGTGGTGGTGCTTTCCGGGAACACGCGCTGTACAGGAGCTGGAGCAGACCCTGCGACGCGGCCTGCTGACCATTTTCGTGCTGGCCCTGTCGGGACTGGTCCTGGGACCGTTGGTCCAGCAGTGGTGGCAGGGGCGTCAACCTCAGCCAACCTCGTACGAACTGACCGACCTCTCCACCGCCGAAGCAGGGTTTCTGCTGCTGCTTTCCACCCTTTCGGCTCTTTGGTTTGCGTTCCTTGGGGCAGCCATCGGCAGCTTTCTGAATGTCGTCGCCTGGAGATTGCCTCGACACGCGACTGTGGTCCGCGGTGGTTCGCACTGTCCCAGTTGCGCACATCCCATTGAACGCCGCGACAACATCCCCCTTTGGAGCTGGTTCCGTCTCCGTGGTCGATGCCGACATTGCAACACCGCCATCTCCGGCCGTTATCCAGTGATTGAACTGATCACGCTTGGGCTCTTTTTGCTGGTTTACTTTCGCGAGCTGATCTCTGGCGGAGCCAATCTGCCGCTCCGCAAACCGTACTTCAACGCCGGTGTCGTCTGGATTTTGTTCTATACCAAATGGGAACTGCTGGGACTGGCCTTGTTCCATGTCTGGCTGCTGGGAGTACTGCTGGTATGGTCGCTGATCGACCATGATCGCCAGGGTATCCCTCTCCGGTCGATCGCTTGGGTTTTGGTGCTGACAGCCCTCATGCTGGGGGTAATGCCCGCCTGGCAGTTGGTGCCGTGGTCATTTCCCTGGATCATCCCCAACCACCCGGTCGCCCCTCTGCAGGTGTTGGGCACTCCGGCCATCGGGCTGGCAGCCGGTCTGTTGACCGGCCTCTCGGTCACACTTGTATGGCCCCGGCTGACGGGCGAATCCTTCTCGCCTGGGACCCGGTTTAATCTGGCCGCTGCGATCGCTCTCGTCGGCTTGGGTTGGGGCTGGCAGGCCGTGGTTCCCGTCTATGTTTTGCTTTGGCCCACCTGGTTTCTATTCCGATCCCTCTGCGGACGTCCCTTTTCCGCCGTGGCCACCCTTGCCCTGCTAATCCTCTGGCATCACCTGACCTGGAACCAGTGGCCAGGCTGGTGGAGACTGCTCGTGGGGTCCTGAACGCGGTGCTTCCCCATTGCACGCCGAGCAGATGTCGCTGAGGTGACATAAGGGGACCGTTTCCGCAAAGCCAACGGACTGCCCCGACTACTCTCGCAGCACGGGAAAGACCTCGAATGTTTTAAGAAATACTTGCCCCTGTCGGGTGAGGGTCGGTTTGTCTCCCCACTCGCGTACGATGCCGCGGCGGCCTGGGTCAAGCGTTTCGAGCGGCATGACCGCGGTGTCGATCCGCCACGGCTCTCCCAGCACTTTCAGTTCACGCAGCTGCCGGAACAGCGCGGGAGAGACGAACGGGGTATAGCCATAGTTTCCGGGCGAGCGGTACCTGAGAATCTCCAGCCAGTTCACATACAAATGCGTGATTCCCCGGTCGTCCAGGATCTGACGAATCTCATTGGCCGTCTTCAGAGGTCGGTCCGCGTGCTCGGCAAATCCGTCCGGCCCCATCCTCGCCTCGGCTCCCACCCAGTCTTCAAAAATCGAGTGGTCGAACACGGTGTTGTAAATCACCGGGAAACGTGCTTCGAACATCTCGGCATCACCAATCGACAGGACCCGGCTGCCTCGTGGAAGTTGCTGGTTCAAGTGCACCAGTTCCGGGGCCGTGAACTCGGCCACAAATTTCGACGCGGAATCGAATGACTCCAGAAACCCGTTGTAGCCCCCCCAGGGACTGACTGCGAAGTTGAAGTTCATCAGCCAGACCAGTGTCGCCACGGCCCGCAGCCCGAGCCGGGCCGTCCGCCCACTCCCCCAGTCCCCCACCTGCTGCCAGAGCCAGGCCCCCCCGGCCCCCGCCAATACGGCCACAACAGGCAACAGGGGAACCCAAAACCGGTCGAGCCGGTGGGTCAGACCCCAGACGGTGAAGAACTCCCAGCCCACCAGAACCCAGAGCCACCCAACCACCTGGCGTGTGGAGCGAGGCCACAGCGAAAGGGGGGCGAGGGCGAACAGCCAGGGGGTCTGCCAATCGTTCCGTCCCGCCATCTCCAATAACAGTGCAACGACGCTCGAGGGAGAAAAGTCGGTGGAACTGTGCGCCCGCCGCCATTTCTCGTTCAGCTCGGCATCCCAGTCGGCCCCCCCGAACAACGTCCACCCCAGGGGATAGACCGGGTTGCCGGTTTCCACCAGGTTCTTCAGTAGCCAAGGTCCGATGAATATGGCCAATCCTAGGGCCCAGGAACAAAGTCGAGTCGCCCACAGTTGCGACTTTCGGTTTTTGAAACCCGTGTGGAACGGCGTCGATGTTCCGTCTGCGTCAGTCGGAGTCCGAGAATCGCTCCGGACGAACGCTGTCACCGCCACAGCCGAGGGGATGACTACCGAGACCAACCCGGGGTACTTGCAGGCCATTGCTCCACCTGCGAGAGACCCCAGCCACAGCAGACAGCGGGCGTCGAGCTTGGGGAGCCGTGCGGTGCCATATTGTGTCTGTTCGGTTGCATGCGACTGTCGCCAGATCACCAACGCCAGCAGAGAGGCGGCGACATGAAAGCAGAGTGCCCCTTCGGTGTAGGCGATGGTACTGATCCGACAGGTCCAGGGACTGGTGATCCAGATGAGGCCGGCCAAGACTCCGGCTGTGGATCCAAACAGACGGCGGGCAACCGCTCCAATCGCAGCGGCTGTCAGAACGCCGTACAGGGACAGAACCAGCTTTCCTGCCACTGCACCGCGATACCAATCGTTCCGCACAATCATCGACCACAGTGTGAGCATCTCGGTCGCGAAGGGGAAGCTGGTATAGACGTTATGAGGCAACCAGTGGATTCGTCCCGCCTGCAGGTACTCGCGGGGACCCTGAAAGTGGTATTCATTCACATCGAAATCGTAGGAGGGCAACAGGGCCCCCAAGGCGATCACGAGCACGAACGGAGCGGCTATCCACCAACTCCAGTATTGAGTGCCCGTCTCCCGTGGGGTGAGAATTCCTTCGCCCGTTAAAGTGCAGGAACGTCCAGGCCAAAGGGCAAATACCCATCCCAGCAGTGAGGCCCCCACGATCATCGGACGCGACATCAGGCCGAACCATCCGCACCCCAGCGTCAAGACCGAGAGCCATGACAGTCCCAGTCCCACATTCAGTACCAGCTGTTCGCACCACCCCGCGGCAGGAGGGACGCCCATCCAGCGGCATGCCGCCCGTCCCCAACCCCAGGCGCAGATCCAGGCCATGAAGGCCACCCCCAACAGGTCCATTCTATCGGAGAGTTGGTGCCAGCCCGGCCCCCCGGGGCGCGGTTGGGGGAGGAAGACCCCAGAGATCAATTCGGGAGCCAGCAATCCCAGCGACAGCCGGTCAATCTCACCGTTATTTGACAGGGGGGTGAGGCAGAACCAAACGAGGAAGAGGGTCAGCCAGAGTGTTGAAATCACCCCCGGCACAACTCCCGTCCAGAGAGCGACCGGAGCGTGGCGTTGCTGGACGACCGGGCGAGTCATGTGTTCACGGAGGTCAGGGGGGAAGTTTCCTGCAAGACGGTCCGGGCTGGATCCGGTCTGGGGAGTGGGGCTCTGAGCGATTCGCGAAACCGTTCCAGTGCCCGGGTACACAGCGTTCCAGAGCGGTCGCCATCCGCACACGCGGCCGAGCGAATTCCCACAATTTCGGGACCAACTCGCCGCAGCAGTGGGATGTCGGCTATTGTCAGACGCCCTGCCAGGGCGAGAGACAGCCCCAGTTCAAGAGCCCTGGCGTGTAATGTCTGTAATTGATCTTCCGAAAGGCAGCTGGTGAGGCCCGGGCCCTGTTTCCCCCAGGTGTCGATCAACACTCCCGAGCATCCCAGATGTCGAGCGATGCCCCAGAGATCTCCTGGGAAAGGGCTACGGGCGGCGGCGAAATCGGCATAGGTTGCCAGGATCCAGGCTGGGGGAGCGAGTTCCACCAGTGACGTGTTCTGTCGGTGATGATCGGCGAATCGTCGCTGCAGTCGGTCCAGTTGGGTCGCCACGTCCTGCGGCGTCAGCCCTGCCACCCCGACTTTGAGAAACCGAATTTCCGTCGGCAGCTCCGGGAGTGGCCGGTTGTCCGGCCATTCCGCCAGTTCCCCCAGGGCGATACTCAGCGGTGGAGCGTTGGGGGTGCCCGACACGCGTTGGGCGATTTGGGCGAGCACATCGGCGGCGGCCATACCCAGCGCGCCTTGCGACGGCTCCTTGACGTCCAGGATGCCGCACCCTCCTGCGCAAGCTACCTGAACCTCGGCCACCGACCGCACGCTGACGAGCAATTGAGGAGGCGAAGGGAACGGGGTAGGCAAGATGCAGAATCTGTGAAGGGGAGGAAAGCGTGGCGAACTGCCGTTGCCCAGACGGGGCAAAGCTGCAAGAATACTAGGATTGACGGGGCATGCTCGCCACCCCGCCCGCGAGGGTCATTGTGCCTGATCAGAGTTCGTCCACCACAAATGATTCGCGGTGAGGTGTTTGAGTTCCGTTGCTTGGCAGGGCCCGGTCGTTTCCATTGTGGATTCCGACGGTTTTCTTGCCGCCCCCCCCTCCCAGACTGCCGCATGTTCCACCGCTTCGATCGGCCTCCAGACGCCTAGGCTTTCCGTCAGGAGACGTGCCGTCCTTTCTCCGGGAAGTGTCGGCGGTGTGAGTCTTTTATTGGCAGCCTTCCCGATCAGTCGAAGCTTCGACTGGTTACCTGAGACACCAGACAGATAACCTCTTCCAGGTTTATGACCGCTGGTGTTATTGATTCCCGGTCTGGTTCCGGTGAACTGTGTTTCCCTCGTGCCGGGCTCCTGTTCTTTCTCCCCCCCAGCGTTCCCATGATTCGTCAAGACATCCGCAATATCGCCATCATCGCCCACGTTGACCACGGGAAGACCACCCTGGTCGATTGCCTGCTCCGGCAGAGCGGGCTGTTCCGTGACTCACAGTTGGTGGGAGACTGCATTCTCGATTCGAACGATCTCGAGCGCGAGCGGGGCATCACGATTCTCGCGAAGAACATCGCCCTGATGTACAAGGGGGTAAAGATCAATATCATCGACACCCCAGGGCACGCCGACTTTGGAGGTGAGGTGGAACGGGTGCTGAAAATGGCCGACGGCGTGCTGATGCTGGTCGATGCCGCCGAGGGAACCAAGCCCCAAACCCGTTTCGTGCTGCGGAAGGCGCTGGAATGCGGCCTGAAGCCGGTGGTGGTGGTCAACAAGATCGACCGTCCCGATGCCCGCCCCAACGAGGCTCTCTCCGAGGCCTTCGACCTGTTTGTCGAACTGGGGGCCGATGATGAAGCGCTCGACTTCCCGTACATCTTCGCCAGCGGCCGGTCGGGCTTTGCCACTCACGACCCGGCGGTAAAGACCGAGAACATCTATCCGCTGCTCGACCTGGTGCTCGAGAAGGTGCCGGCCCCCGAAGTGGATCCCACCGCTCCGCTGCAGATGATGGTCACCACGCTGCTCTGGTCCGACTACGTCGGACGGATCGCCACAGGGCGGGTCGCCGCCGGTACGATCCGGAAGGGTCAGAAGGTGGTCATGCTGAAGGCTGACGGTCGATCTGTGAACTGCGAAGTGGTGAACCTCGAATCGTTCGACAAACTGGGGCGGACCCCGGTGGAAGAGGCCTCGGCGGGAGATATCGTGGCAATCACCGGCCTGCCCGACCCGGAGATTGGCGACACGGTCGCCTGCCCGCAAAATCCCTCGGCACTCGAACGGATCAGCGTCGATGAGCCGACCCTGACAATGCTGTTTACCATCAACTCGTCTCCCCTCGCGGGGCGTGACGGCAAGTTTGTGACCAGCCGACACCTGCGCAACCGGCTGATGCGCGAACTGGAATCAAATGTGGCGATGCGGGTTGAGACGGTTGCCAACAGCGACAACTTCCAAGTCTCGGGACGCGGGCTGTTGCACCTGGGAATCCTGATCGAGACTATGCGCCGTGAGGGTTACGAGCTGTCGATTGGGAAGCCCGAGGTAATCCGGAAGATGATCGATGGCAAGCTCCACGAGCCATTCGAGATTCTCACCGTGGACGTTCCGACGACCGACATGGGACCGGTAATGGAGTCGGTTGGTGCCCGGCGGGGTCAGGTGCTGGATATCAAGGCGGGTAACACCGGAATGACGCACCTGCAGTTTCTGATTCCGGCCCGCGGGCTGATTGGCCTTCGGACCCGGCTGCTGAACGCCACCAAGGGTGAGGCGATCATGCACCACCGGTTCGACTCGTACCGTCCCTGCGAGGCTGATCTGCCAAAGCGGTCGAACGGCGTGCTGGTTTCCCAAGAGAATGGCCGAGCGGTGGCCTACGCGCTCTGGAAACTGCAAGAACGGGCGGAGATGTTCGTGAATCCCGGCGACGACGTGTACGAGGGGCTGATTGTGGGAGAGAACTCCCGCGATAATGACATGGTGGTCAATCCCTGCAAGGAAAAGAAACTCACCAACATCCGCACCACCTCGGCCGATGACGCGATTATCTTGCAGCCCCCCCGGCAGATGTCGCTCGAGCAGGCACTCGAATACATCGAGGAGGACGAGTATGTCGAGGTGACCCCCAAGGTCATCCGCCTGCGCAAAATGCTGCTCTCGGAAGCCGCCCGCAAGCGCGGCGGCCGACTGAGCAAGCAGAGTGTGGAATAGATGGCAAACTCCCGGGAAGATCCCCGTCTGGCGCCAATTCAAAAGTGTACCTCGCGCAAACTCGTTCGCGCGAGGTACACGCAAGAGTTGCGCCCCCGGTCCGGTCCTGTGCGTCCTTAGGGCTAACTCAACCTACCCATTCAGTACGATCCTGTGCGAAGAGCGACATCCACTTTTGGATGTGTTGCGTCAAGAGGGGGGCGGAGATTCATTTGGGAGGAGTGTTGGGGGGAAGACCCGCCGGGAAATTTTGTACCAGACGGTGCCCGCCAGGGTCACCAGTAGCAGCCACTCGACCGCCAAAACCGGTCTGTGGATTTCAAATTCGTGCGATTCAAAGAGTGAGTCTGAAGAGGGATTCGGTGGATTCCTGGTGGTTGTCCACTTGGATCCAGACAACAGCCAGTCGAATCCGGCGAACGACGCCTTGCGGACTGCAACCCGCTCCGACCAATACAGAGTCTGTCGCCGTTGGCACTCGACCTCCCGCCAGGGTGGCAAGGCGATTGTCAGCAGCAGACAGGGGAGTGTGGTGAGCATCAGAGTGACTGCGAGGCCCAGGTGTCCGAATCCACGGCCCACAGTGTCTGAACGGGTTGTTGAATGCAACATCAAGGGGACCTGTCAAAGAGCCAAAATCCTGTTCTCTGGGATTCGCCAGCTGTTCGAAGTGCTGGAAATCTTGAGAACTACGTAACTGTCCGTAAGCGACCTCAACGTGATGCTTTCCCCTTCGTGTTTTCCTTCCCAATTCTCGTCGGGACTCCAAAGGCCAACACCAGGCCGGGGAGGTCCCGCGTGACTACCGCATCTCCGCCGATCAATGTCACGGGGACGATCTGCACATGATCGATCACAGTCAAGCCGATGCTGACTTTAACTCTGTCTGCAATCCGGAAAACACCGCCAATGTTCGCTCCAGGATCGATATTGGTATCGTCTGCGA
Source organism: uncultured Planctomycetaceae bacterium (assembly GCA_903861195.1). Lineage (GTDB taxonomy): Bacteria > Planctomycetota > Planctomycetia > Planctomycetales > Planctomycetaceae > UBA10511. Next base: position 50,154 of record CAIOTJ010000268.1, read on the forward strand.
TGAAGACAGAATTGATACTCTGAGGTTCTCGGTTGATCATCAACCGTTCGCCAATCACTCTATTCCAGTTGGCCATAGTGTAACGGTTTCCCTCCGAGACGATCGTTTCGTTCCAGTCATTGGACGTCAGAAGCAAGATCTTTAGCCAGCTTCGGCTTCAGCCGTTGGTTATGAAAAGGTGCATCCGTAAATCCCGCTGCTGAAAGCTGCTGCCTCAGGCAAGAATCTCGTCAATCACCCGGCCATGGACGTCGGTCAGGCGGAACTCGCGTCCCGCGTGGCGATAGGTGAGTTGCTCGTGATCGAGCCCCAGCAAGTCGAGCAGGGTCGCGTGCAGATCGTGCATCTGTACCTTCCCTTCGACCGCCTTGTGCCCGAACTCATCGGTGGCTCCAAATGCAAACCCAGGCTTCACTCCGCCCCCCGCCAGCCAGGAAGTGAAGCCCTGGGGATTGTGATCCCGGCCCGTGCCGTTCTTTTCGGCATAGGGAGTTCTCCCAAATTCGCCCCCCCACCAGACCAGCGTGTCGGCCAGCAGGCCACGCTGTCCCAGATCGGCCAGCAGGGCGGCAATTGGTTGATCGCAGGCTCGCGCGTGGTCGGCATGTTTCGGCAGATTCGAGTGCTGGTCCCAGGCAGGATTGGCGGTGTTGTCGCCATACGTCACCTGGATGAATCGCGTTCCTGCTTCGCATAGCCGGCGAGCCATCAGACACAGTCGACCGAACTGCTCCGTCTCGGGTTTGTCGAGTCCGTAAGCTGTTCGGGTTGCCTGGGTTTCCCGAGCAAGATTCAGGACATCGGGCACCTGGGTCTGCATTCGCCAGGCCAACTCGTAAGATTCGATGAGGGCGTCGAAGGCTGATTCGCGCGGGGCGACCGCCAGTTGCTCGGCGTTCAGCGTCTGGATCAGCTCGAGTTGACGGCGCTGACGAGGCAAATTGCCGTCGTGTGGTCCCAGATTTCGCACAGAGGCCTGACTCGCGGGAGATCCCGCCCGGCCGAGCGCAGTCCCCTGATAACGTGCGGGCAAAAACGCTGCGCTATAGTTGCGTGGCCCCCCATTGCCTGCCGATGGGGCGAGGGTGACGAACGCGGGTAGGTTCTCGTTCTCGGTGCCCAGGCCGTAGGTGACCCACGATCCGAAACTGGGGCGCACCTGATTGGTGGAGCCGCAATGCAAAAAAAGCGTGGCTGGTCCATGAGCGACCCCTTCGGTCTGCATTCCATGGAGGAAGCACAGGTCATCGACATGCCGGGCTGTAAGGGGAAACAGTTCCGAAACCCATCGACCCGAGTCGCCATATTGACGGAAGCTCCAGGGGGACTGCAGAACCCGTTGCATAGTGCCCCGCTGCCCGGTATTGGCAATCGCCCGGGAATCATCAAACGCCATCTGCTTGCCATCGCGGGCTACCAACAGCGGCTTGAAGTCGAAGGTGTCGACCTGGCTCGGCCCCCCTTGCATAAACAGGAAAATGATCCGCTGAGCCCGGGGAGTGTGATGAGCCCGGCGCTGGGTTGCCCGGGACGCACTGCCTCCGTTCTGCGCGGCCAGAACCTGGGCCACGAGGGCTCCAAACCCACAGGCCGAGTTCCGCAACCAGGTTCGTCGTGACAGGAAATCCATGAGTGAATCTTACCCTTGGCAGGGATCTAACGGAAATCGAATCGCGAATTGGCCGCGCGCAGCCCCCTCCCGTTAGAACTCTGTGGGTGCAGCGGACAGGTAAGGGGCCGCGATGGATTCCCGATCTCAAACGGTGGTACAAGTCAGATCACCTGCGGCAGATCAATGAGGAGACTGACTTGCTGAAGACGATTTCTGAACCGACTCGCAAGCCAGGTGAGTAAAAGCTGGTCTGGGACGGCACCGATCATGCCGGTAAGGTGGGATCTCCTGAAGAGTACACGGTTTCGATTGAGGCGGCGCGTGAGCATGGGACTGACCAGATCATCCGCAAGAAAGTAAAGTTCGATCGGGAAGCGGTCCTGGAACCGCTGCCCGGCAATCTGGAAATCAAGTCGGCCTCACTGCATTACCGCAAACGTGTCGTCAAACCCCGCTGAGCCCCCTGTGAACTCCCCCCGGAACCTTTTCCGACTCCTCTGGTCGGAAATTGTCCGGCGCGCCCGCGGTCTGCATGGTGTCGGGCGTTTTGAGGGGCGACCCGCTGGTTACACATCTACCTGTCTCTGTTCGGGCTCGCGACGATCATGTGCTTCAGCGTGACTGGGCTGACGCTCAACCATCCCACCTGGTTTGGCGGAGTCCATGAGACAACCGAGCGCTTCGAGGGAACGGTCGACCGTGCTTGGGTCGACAGGGAAGACGGAACTCCGGATTGGCTACGGTTGGCCTAGCAATTGAGGGCTACTCATCGGATTCAGAGCCAACTGGGAGAGCTGCAGGACGACTTTGAGGAGTTGTCGCTGGAGTTCGCCGGGCCGGCTTACGCCGCCGATGTGCTGGTTCGGCGCGAAGATGGATGGTACTCAGGGACCATTACCCGTCACGGTCCGGTGGCTCTGATCAACGATTCTGCACAAGGGCCGAGATAGAAGCGCAGCGTGGGGCGTGGTGATCGATCTCTCGGCGCTGCTGATGGGGGTGAGCTCCATCACGAGACTGGTGCTGTTGTACTCGCTGAAGCGAAAGCAGTGGCTGGGGACGGTCGTGGCGTTCGCTGGAACCGAGAGGCTTTGGCTCGTCTAACGTTGGATGGTTCTTTAACCGAAGAGTCAGCCGGCTGAGGCAGGGGAAGCGCCTGGCTGTGCTCGACCCAAAATGATGGGTGAGCATCCGAGATTGGACCAGATCCCGTAGCCAGCGGATTCCATCGCTGCCATTTCACGTCAGACCCGCCATGACGGGAGGATTGTCCAATTTCCGCAGATGGTCTGGTGATGTGCTAAAACCCGTCGCTGCTGTTTAGGGTTCTTCCTGGAGTGAGCCGGCGCCCTTCTGTGGGCAGCTGTAACGCACTTTGGGGGCTGGGGATCCGCAGCACATCCAATGGCGCACCTATCGCGCGCGTGCCCCCATCCCAGACCGCAGCCAGGCAATTGGCGTGCAGGGCGAATTGCGCTGTTTCGACATCTTCGAGGTCGGCTGGCTTGGTGGGTATGGGCTTCGCCCACCGGACACCATCCACCTTGGACAATGGCGAGAGGCAATTGGGGGCTGTCCACCGCGCAATCCAGGTTGTGGTAAACTCCTGCCGTTCGGGTTCGTTTGCAGAATCACGTAGAAAGCATTCCACATCGGTGGAGTAGCCATTGAGCATTTCCCACCATTGCAGTTGCCCACCGGCAAGCGCGTGCGCCGGGGCCGACAGCAGTGTCAGCGGCCGACTTTGATCTCCCACACCGATGTTGGGGCCAAACACGCACCGGTCACTAAAGAACTTGAGCCGGGTCTGGCCAGATCCGCCTACGAGAGGGTTTTCGAGCGCCAGATAGGTCTCGCCTGCCGAGAATGTGCATTGGGAAAGGTCGACGGTCCCTTCGAGGCCCGCTGACTCCGAGAGGACCAAGTTCAAGACTGTGTTCCGCGATAGTGCGATGCTGCGCCGCAGATGCACCACCCTTTGGGCAACGTCGGCATCGATCAGTCGGCCGTTCCCCACCAATTGGCAGTCTTCCAGCCAAAGGTAGGCCAAGGGCTCGGCCTGGAAGGGTCTGGCCTGAGGGGCTGTCGGACTTTCGAGCCGGCGGAACTGCACCAGTCCCTTGCGCTGGTTGCCGGTATCGTTCAGCGAACCCTGCAGCCGACAATTCCGGACCACAAGATCCGAGTCAAACGCTGAGATCAGCCACCGTGGCAGGGCGCCGCGGTAACCGGGCGCGGCGATGTTCAGTGCCGCTCCCTGAAGGTCAAGCCCCCCTTGAGTGACGGTGATTATTGCGTCATTCTCTCCCGCCGCCTGTTTGCGTTCATGTGGGACGAGCACTAACGGCTTTCCGGGCATCTGCATGAAGCGCAGCCGGATCCACGCCTGGCGAATGGCGATTGGGCTGGTTTGGCAAACCCCATGTCCACTGGCGATGACCGTCGTACCGGTCGTCAACTGCGAACTGGCCAGCACTGCTCCCAGGTCTTGTTTGTTGAGATCAACCTTGATGGTCCCGGCGACCCCTCCACTTCCCAAGAGCCCGGGGGGAGCAACGGGACGGCGTCCCTGGATTGCAACCGCATCCAGTTGTACCAACGACGGAGCTGACAGTTCGCCGACCGCACAGCCCGGTGGTCCCCCTCCTGCGACCTCGAGTTCGACGCCAACCTGACGTAAGGTGGCACGGTCGAACTGCGAGACGGGCAGTTCCCACGGTTGAATCACAGCAGTAGCCGGCCACGACCGGAGGGGAAACGACTTGTCGGTCGCTCCCGAGTCTTTTCCGAACAGGAGGTTCCACTGTGTGAGGCTGGTGGCCAGATTGGCTTCGGGTGCGTCCTGCTGAATCACCCTCACCAGCATTTTCCAACCCGGAGCGGTGGAGGCTGTGCTGGACCAAGTGAGGTTCTTTCCCAGCGAGGAACGGGCCTGAATTCCGGCGGGAACAGCGAGTTGAAAAAGCGTTGATCCCGGTTCACCGGCAGGTGAACCAAACAGGGCGTTGATGGAGGTGATGGAGCACTTCCATTCCTCCCCGGTGGGATGGGAGTAGTCAACCGCGGCGGTGTTGGAGACTACGGTGCTGGCCACTACGGTAAGCCGCTGGCGAACCAATTCAGGAGTGAGTGCCCCTGCGTCGAGGTGCAGAGCGGGGGCGCTTCCAGAGACCAGTAGCGAGTCATGCACCACGAGGTCGGCAAGTGGTGCTTCCGACCAGATCGCCGACAGCTTGTGACCCCGCACCAGGCAATCGGTGACCAGCACCTTCTGACGGGGAACGTCGTCATTGGACGACGGAGTTCCCGTGGACGACTGGGATTTGCCGACCGTGGCGGGGACTGCCGCGGCAGAGGAGGGTGCGTCTCCGGCCGAGATCCGCAACGCTGCCATACTCTTGTGGGGAATGCCGTGGGCCGAGAATGAACAGCCGCGGGCCAGCAGGTCTCCGCCGGTCACATGCAGAAAGGCATCATTGGGGAGTGTGTCATAATCGGTGACCGTCGCAGCGAAGTGCACATTCCGCAATTCCAGTGAGGTATTGACGAACTTCAGCAGCGCGTGTACGGCGGGGCCTTCCGGTTCCAGCAGCACGAGCAGTGGGCGGTCTTCGGGGCGGGCGGCCTCGATCAGGACTCGACCCCGCCCCTCGATTTGGGTTGGCTTGACGGGAAACGGACCCGTTCCCGCGACGATGATGCGGGCTCCCTCGGCGGGCAGGTCGTCGAGGGCCTGATTCAAGCTGCGATAGACATTCGCCTCGTTCGACCCCGGATCGACCACCAGTTGACGGTTCGGGACCTGTGGCAGTTCGCGGGCCCAGCGCGGCAGGGCTGCCCGCTCCTCCCGCTGTCGGCGATTGGCACTCGGCGAACCCGGGCCCATCCCCTGACTTCCACCGAAAAACTCGTTTTCGTTCCCACCTCCCACCTGCTTGCTGCCGGGGGACATTTCAACCGCCTTGGGGCTACCCGCCACTTTGGTTGGTTCCTCCCCCTCCCCCTCCCCCTCTTCCTCGCCCACCCGGCGATTTTTGTCTTCCACCCGGCCGGGGGCTGGCAGCGTATCGGCATTGGCCCCCTGGGTCTCGCTCGATCCGCTGATCGATTTTCCCTGTTTCGCGAGGGCGTCCCGACTGCGGGCCAGTTGGTCTTCGGTCAGCGTGGGATCGCCGCTATCAACGGTGCTGTTCATCTGCAGTGCCAGCCATGTGATCCCGGACAAAAGAGCCACCAGCACCACAGCGGCCGTTCCATAGAACGTCAACTTGGTCTTCCATTCAGCCCAACCTTCTCCGCAGTCCTCGTCCCGTTGGCCACCGCCATTCACGGGCAACTGAGAGGCCGAGATCTTGCGAGAACGGCGACTGGGCAAGGCGAGTTCCTCCACTGTCTCGCCAGCGGGCACTTCATCGGATTCCGAACGCCGGGTGCCTCGTTTGGACCCGATCCGGGTCGCTGGAGCAGGGCTGTCAGATAGAATCTGGTTGCTGACACGGTCGCCTCCCTCCTGGATTTCCTTGAGTTCCAGGAGGAGTTCGGCCGGCGTCTGATACCGCCGCGCGGGATCTTTTTCTGTCATGCGGCGCATGACCGCTGAGACCGCCTCAGGGACCTGCGGGTTTTTGTCGCGTGGGTCTGGGAAAGGAGTTTTGAAGTGGGCGTGCAGTTTGTTGGTCACCCCTCCTTCTGGAAAGGGAGGGCTGCCGGTGAGCAGGTAATACCACGCGCAGCCGAGCGAGTAGATGTCGCTGCGGATGTCGGCTGCCTTGCTGTCGCGAGCTTGTTCGGGCGACATGTAGTCGACAGTTCCCACGGTAGTACCAGTTCGGGTGATCGAGGTGTCGGCCCCCTCGTCGATAATGCGTGCCAGGCCCATATCGGCCAGTTTCACCATCCCATCTCGACGGATCATCAGGTTGGCGGGCTTGATGTCGCGGTGGACAATCTTGTGTACCGCCGCGTGCTGCAGGGCCTGTGTCGCCTGTTTGATCACCTCAATTGAACGCTTGACGGGCAGGACGCCGCGTTTCGACACCATGTTCGCGAGGTCGGTCCCGTCTACGAATTCCAGTGCGATGAAGAGATACCCATTCGCCTCGCCGGAGTCATGCACGGCGATGATGTTGGGGTGATCGAGATGGGCCGCAGCCTGCGCTTCCGACTTAAAACGCCTTACGAGCGTGGGGTTCTCGGCCTTGTCACGCGGCAGAACCTTCAGTGCCACCTGCCGCTTGAGGACAGTGTCGAAGGCGAGATACACGGCCCCCATGCCTCCCTGTCCAAGTTTCTTGACCAGTTGGTATTTGCCGATCTGCTTGGCCTGGGCGGGTGCTCCCTCCGCGGCGGGTCCTGCAGGCGGTAAATCTCCACGTGGCGGGTTGGAGTCGGCATTGGCTTCAGAGGACATCGGGTCTGCGATCAGCGAGGGGGTATGGTCGGGACCGGGAACGACATCACACAAGCGCGAGTATACGGGGCTGAAAAGGGGGGAGTCCATAAAGGCTGCCCAGCCTTCGCCTGCGATCCGGGGCCCCTTACAATTCCCAAATGGCAAATCGGTGGGCAGACAGCCAACTTTGAGCCCCGCTCAGGCTGGGGTAACCCGATACAGGTTCCGAGGCAACCGCTGCCTGTCGTCGGTGCAATCACGGGAGCCCCTACCAGGGAGGTGCCTGAGCCAATTCCTGTGTAGTCTGATTGAGTTGCCATTTCATTCACAGAATGGCAACCGCATTGGTTTCCGGATTCTTCCGAGAGGAACTTCATGTCCATCGATTATGGGGCCGACGTTCTGGGTAACCTCGCCGATCTGGTCCTCCGGGCTCCCAAGGCCGAATTGCATCTGCACATCGAGGGGACTCTCGAGCCGGAAATGGCCTTTGAAATAGCGCGCCGTAACGGAGTTCCGCTTCCCTTCGTCGGCCCCCGTGAGATGCGTCAGGCGTACACCTTCCACGATCTGCAAAGTTTTCTGGAGATCTACTATACAGCGGCGGCTGTGCTACGAACCGAAGATGATTTTCATGACCTGGCCTGGGCCTACCTGCAAAGGGCCCGGGCTGACAACGTGGTACGGGCCGAGATTTTTTTCGATCCGCAGGCGCACACGAGTCGAGGGATCTCCTTCGAGACGGTCGTCCGGGGACTGACGAGGGCGATTGAGCGGGCACGGGTTGAGCTGCAGATGTCGGCTGCTCTGATCATGTGCTTCCTCAGGCACCTGACGCAGCGCGAGGCTTTCGAAACGTTGGAGCAGGCGCTGCCGTTCCGCCAGCACTTCATTGGCGTGGGACTGGACTCGGGAGAGCGGAACAATCCCCCTGAGAGATTCACCGAAGTCTTCTCGCGTTGCCGCTTGCTGGGGCTGCATGCGGTAGCCCATGCCGGTGAAGAAGGTCCTGCGGCGTTCGTGTCCGGGGCGCTGGATGCCTTGAAGGTGGAACGGATCGATCATGGGGTCCGCTGCCTGGAAGACCGGGCCCTTGTTGCCCGACTTATGCGGGAAAGAATCCCGCTGACGGTCTGTCCCTTGTCGAATATCAAATTGCGTGTCTTTGAGAAATTGTCCCGGCACAATCTGCCCAAGTTACTGGCGGCTGGGCTGCGGGCCAGTGTTCACTCTGACGATCCCGCCTACTTTGGCGGCTATGTGAACGACAATCTCCGCAGTTCCCTGACCGCGTTGCCGCTAACCCGGGACGATGCCCACACCTTGCTCCGCAATAGCCTCGAGTCGAGTTTCCTGGAGACATCACAGAAGGCTCCCCACCTGGAACGGTTGGAGGAGATGTTCGCCCGGTGAATGAATTGTTTAGTTTGACGCGGCTCGGCTCATGAGATTGGGGACGCACTCGTCGAATGCTTGCGGACTTGGCCTTTCGTGGTATAGAGACAGTGTTGGTCGATCAGTCGTTTGTCATTCCGGATACCGTCGCTGGCACAGGAGCACCATCGATGCTGAAACGACTCTGTTACCTGTTCTTGGGCGCTATCTGCCTCCCAATGACCGCTATGGGAATCGACTATCCCTATCAGACGAACGAGTCTCAAAAGTCTGGATGGCCGCTGACCCCCGAGGAGCGGGCCTTCATTGTCGAGAAGCCCGAATTCGAACGCCGCCCAGGAAAAGAGGCGAAAAACACCTTCCACACCTCTGGCCCCTGGTCCCCTGTGCTGGGCATTTTGGCGGTGATACCTGGCTGAAATTACACGATGCGCATGTGCGGACGATACATGGCAGTCGGGGCCCCCTTGATGTCTTGCTGGTCGGTGACAGCATCACTATTCACTGGGGCGATTCCTGGAAGCGTCATTTCCCGGAACTCAAGGCGGTGAACATTGGCATTGGGGGAGACAAGACGCAGAACGTGCTGTGGCGGCTCGATCATCGCGCTGTCGAGGGATTGCAGCCGCGTTTCATCGTCTTGATGATCGGCAACAACAATATGTTTTTCACCCCCGAGACGGGCATCGAGCCGGCCGCCCGGGGGATCACCCTGTGTGTACGGAATCTGCGTGAAAGATTTCCCCGGGCGAAGGTCGTGGTCGCCAAGATTCTCCCGGCCCACGCACCGGGGAATCGCTTTTACGAGGATATTCGCAAGACCAACGCGGCCCTCGATGTCGAGAAGCTCGACCAGGATCCCCAGGTTGCTCTGCTCGATTTCTGGAGCGAGTTCATTCAAGCCGACGGCACACTCCGGAAGGAGTTGTGTTCTGCCGATGGCATCCATTTGTCACCCGCGGGATACGCAATCTACGCATCGGATACTCAATCTACGCATCACGGCTCAAGCCGTTGCTTGAGCCGCACTAAGCGATATTGGTCCGGGGACCGCGGGTTGTCAGGAGACCTTCTTGAGAAACGTGACTCTTCCAGTAGGCACCCATTCGACCACGTAGATGTTTCCTTCGCGGTCAAAGCAGGCGTCGTGGGGATGGACGAATTTGCCTGCCTCCCAACTTTTGGGATCTTTCCGCAGAGCAAACATGTCTCCCTTGACCCGCTCGGTCCACTGGGGATCGTATCCGAGATGCACGATCGGGCGATTCTCCAAGTCATAGATCGAGACACGTGCGAACAGGTCGGGCACGAGCAGTTCGGTTCCCTGGATGTCGAAATGCGCGGGAAAAGTATGTTCGGGCTTGGGGTCCAGCACAAATCCCAGGTGCTGACCATCCAGTGTGAAGTATTGCAGTCGGTTGTTGGCCCGGTCGGCCACCACGAGGCTTGGGGTACGTCCTGGACGGTTATCTAGGATGATTCCGTGCGGAGTCTGCAGTTGCCCTGGTTCCTTTCCCAACCCGCCCCAGCTGCGGACCCAGCGGGCTTGGGCATCGAACTGATGCACATAGTGAGAGCCATACCCGTCGACCACGTAGAACCCCCCATCGACTCCAAAGGCGACATTCGTGGGGTTGAACTGACCGACTTTCTGGTATTCCTGCGACTCGAAGGGATAGCACAGCTTCCAGATCTGTTCGCCTCCCAGGGTGGTTTTCAGGAACTGACGGTTGTAGACGTCGCACAGGTACAGGAACTCTTCGTTCCCCTCCTTGCGGATGTCGATCCCGTGGCCACCGTGGTGATACTCCTTGCCGAATGATCTCACTGCCTTGCCCGAGGGGTCGAAGACTACGACGGAATCCACTGGCTCGGGGGTGTGACTGCGATGCTTGATGTAGACGAAGCCAGCCTCGTCGATGGCGACGCCATGAGTTTCCCCCCAGGCCAGCCCATCCGGAAGCAGCCCCCAATTGTGATGGCATTCGTATTGGTGGTCCCCCGAACCGACGATCACCGGCTTGCTTCCCGTTTTGTCGGTGGCTCCCACGAAGGCGGGGGCGGCGAAAGTGGCTGCTGCCGCGGCGGTTACCTGAAAAAACTGACGTCTCGACGGTGAACCAGCCGGAGGAGAGTGTGGCATGGTAGGATCTAGGCCGTGGATGACGGGGGGGAAACGGGGGGGAGGGGCGGGCCGCCGGGGAAAACACGGCTGCAGTTCCTCGATCTTATGCTCATCCGGAACCGACTGCCAACGAACAGGCCGCTACCCAATTCCTGGGAGGGTGACTAGAATCAGCACCGTCAAGGGATTTCGGAAAACTGCCATGTGGCGGTCCGGTCCCGACGCTCCGAAACCCGCCTGCCAGTCACTCCGATCGGGAGCCTGTTCATGTCGCGTTGTTGTCTTGTCTGGGTTTTGGTTTGGGGACTTTTGGGGAGTGTTTTGCAGGATCTTTCCCTGCCCGTTGCCCGGGGACAGGAGAATTCCCCGTCCCCTTCGACTCCCGATGCCCCGGCCATCGAATCGGCCACCAGCGAACAGTATTTTGAGCTGATGAGGGTTCTGGCCGACGCATTCGAACAGGTTGACCAGAATTATGTGAAGGAGGTCGACCGCCGTAAGTTGGTCGAGGCGGCCATTCGGGGCATGATGCGTGAACTCGACCCGTTCTCGAATTACATTAACCCCGACGACTTGGGGAATTTTCGCGACGAAGTTGAGAAAGAATTCGGAGGGATTGGCATTCAAGTTGGGTTCGTACCTTCTTCGGGACCGAACCGTAAGCTGGTGGTTTCGGCTCCGCTGCCCGGGACACCGGCGTTCAAGGCGGGAGTACGGCCAGGTGACACAATTCTCGAAATCAATGGCAAGTCGGTCGAACAGATGGAAATGGCTGACGCTGTCAAGGAAATGCGTGGTCCTGCGGGTGAAGAGGTGACCATCGGACTGCAGCACACCGGTTCCAACGAGGTAGTGAAGCTGACGATGCAGCGGGCCATCATTGAAGTCCCCACGGTGCTGGGAGATACCCATAAGCCAGACGGATCCTGGAACTTCATGCTCGATAACGAACGCAAGGTTGGCTACATCAGGCTCACCGGGTTCAGTCGGCATTCGGCCCGCGAATTGGCCGAGGCTCTGCAGGAACTCAGCGATGCGGGTATGAAGGGCCTGATCTTCGATCTGCGGTTCAATCCGGGTGGCTTGCTGAATATCGCCGTTGAGATCGCTGATATGTTTATCGAAGAGGGGAAAATCGTCTCAACGAAGGGCCGCAACACGATCGAGAGACCTGCCATGGCTCGTAAAGAGGGAACTTTGTCCGGGTTCCCCATTGCCGTGTTGGTCAATCGCTTCTCGGCCTCGGCCAGCGAGATTGTCAGCGCGGCACTGCAGGATCATGATCGGGCTGTGATCGTCGGAGAGCGTACGTATGGCAAGGGAAGCGTCCAGAACGTGATCGACATGGAGGGGGGGAAGAGCGCCCTCAAGCTGACCACTGCGAGTTACCATCGCCCCAATGGAAAGAACATCCATCGGTTCCCTGACTCCAAGGAAGAGGATGACTGGGGGGTTCGGCCCAACGAAGGCTACGCGGTCAAGTTCTCGAACGAAGACTTGATCCGCTATGACACTTACCGGCGTCAGCGCGACGACATCCGAGTGACCGAAGTCCCCAAAGTTGAGTTTACTGATAGCCAGCTTGGCAAGGCCCTGGAGTATATCTCTTCCAAATTGGGTGTGGCACCTCCGGTTCCACCAGCTGCCGTAGAGTCCAAGCCGGAAGATGCCAAACCCACCGAGACAAAATCTGATAATTCGAACCCGTGAGCAGCTCTTTCCAATCGTTGCCACGACGGCTGCTGGCGATCGAGACTTCGTGCGACGAAACTGCCGCCGCAGTAGTTGACGAGCGTCTGCAGGTGCTGTCGAACGTGGTTTCGTCTCAGACGGGATTGCACAGGCGGTTTGGGGGAGTGGTTCCCGAGGTCGCGTCGCGGGCTCATGTGGAGCATATTCTGCCAGTGGTTGAGCAGGCTCTGACAGAAGCTCAGACGTCCCAGGAAGAGCTCGCGGCGATTGCCGTTGTCACACATCCCGGTTTGGTCGGCTCCCTGTTGGTCGGTTTGACGGCCGCCAAAACCCTCGCTTTGGTGTTGGATTGTCCTCTGGTTCCTGTTAATCACATCGAAGCCCACCTCTACGCCTGTCGGATGCACGCTGGTCAAGAGATCTTCCCGGCGATTGGCCTGGTGGTCTCCGGTGGGCACTGCAACCTCTACGACTGCGCTGGTCCCTGGGATTACGAATTGCTGGGTTCGACAATTGACGACGCTGTGGGTGAGGCGTTTGACAAGGTCGCCAGCATGTTGGGTTTGGCTTATCCTGGAGGTCCCTCGATCCAGCAAGCAGCCCTCCTGGGAGACGCGAAACGATTTAGGTTTCCACGGAGCTTCGAAAAGGATCGCGAACGGCTCGAATTCAGCTTCAGTGGTTTGAAGACCGCAGTCCTGTACGAGATCGCCGGGAAGCCTCCCCGCGAGTACGATCCCCGCTCGCTCGATCCACGATTTGTGGCGGATGTCGCTGCCAGTTTCCAGGTTGCGGCGATTGATGTGCTGGTGGCGAAGGCCCGCCAGGCACTGGTCGCCCGAGGACGCAGGACTCTCTGTGTGGGAGGGGGCGTGGCGGCAAACGCCCTGTTGCGCGAGCGTCTGGCCGGGGCGGCCCAGCAGGACGGTTTCGAGTTGGTGCTGGCCCCGCTGGCCCTGTGCACCGACAACGCGGCCATGTCGGCAATTGCCTGGGAAATGCTGGCGGCGGGGCGGACGGCCGATTTGTCGGTCGATGTAACGGCGGGACTCGTACGCCGTCGGAATGTGCACTCCAAATAGGCTTATGTCTCACCATCCGAGGACCCCGGCATGCACCTGGCTTTGATCACGGCGGGTGGGGCCGGAATGTTCTGCGGCTCGTGCATGCACGACAACACACTGGCCCGCGCCCTGCGTGACCAGGGGCACCAAGTCACTCTGATTCCGCTGTACACGCCCATTCGGGTTGATGAACTGGATGTGAGCGAGCATCGGGTTTTCCTCGGGGGAATCAACGTCTACCTGGCGGGTCGCTGGCCCTGGTGGAGCCGCCTGCCGCGCTGGTTGAAAGGCTGGCTCGACTCCCCCGCGTTGCTCCGGTTCGTCAGCCGATTCGCCGTTTCTTCCGACGCGCGTGATTTGGGTGATCTGACAGTCGCTCTGCTGCGCGGGGACCATGGTCCGCATCGAAAGGCGATTGCTGAATTGGTCGATTGGCTGGCGCAGGATCTGCGCCCCGACTGTGTTGTGCTCAGCAATGCCCTGCTGGCGGGAGTGGTCCCGCGACTGCGACAGTCTTACCGTGGACCGGTCTGGTCGCTGCTGCAGGGCGATGACATCTTCCTCAACGACCTGGTCGAGCCGTTTCGCTCCCGGGCCTTCGAGTTGATGCACGGGCTGATGCCCCAGTTCACTGGGTTTCTAACGCACAGCGACTATTACCGTCGGGAAATGTCCCGCCAACTGGGCTTTCCCGTCGAACAGGCTCGAGTGGTCCCCTTGGGAATTGACTTCGCCGGGCATGATGGCGTTCCCCGGAACGTCTCGCAGGATCCATTTATCATCGGGTATTTCGCCCGCATCTGTCCTGAGAAAGGGCTGCACAACCTGCTTGAGGCGTTTCGCCTTGTTCACTCCCGGCACCCGCACACCCGGCTGCGGGCGGCGGGATTCCTGGGGGCTCGTGACGAAGCCTGGTTTCAGCAGTTACGGCGAGATGCCGCCGATCTGGGGGATGCCTTCGAATACTGTGGCAGCCCAGCTGACCATACAGGCAAGGTGTCCTTTCTGAAGGGGCTGGATCTCTTCTCGGTCCCTACCAGCTACCGTGAGCCCAAAGGCTTGTCGGTTTTGGAGGCCATGGCCAACGGTGTTCCGGTTGTGCAGCCCCACCACGGTTCCTTCCCCGAGTTGGTGGAGGCCACCGGGGGGGGGGTGTTGGTCGCGCCTGGAAATCCCGAGGAATTGGCTGTGGGATTGGAGCGGCTGCTGCTCGACACGCCCCTCAGAAACGAGTTGGCGGCCACCGGTTGGCGACGGGTGCGGGAATCGTTCTCGATGGAACGGATGGCGCGTGAGACGGCAGCTGTGTTGTGGGAAGACAGTTGAATCGCTGGGGAAAGCATTGGAGAGAGCTTCACTGGATTGCTGGGTTTTTTGAAGGGTAAACCCACCTTTCACAAAACTCCTGTTTCATGCTAGAAACCCGGATCGGGGAACCGATACACAACCTCTTTTCTCCTGCTGCATCTGGAAAGGATTCCTGTGGCGGATTCGAGTCCTGTGACGCGCCGGATTTTTCTCGACTGCACCCGTACGTTCCTAACTCATGTCCATACGGGAATCGAGCGGATGGTCAGTGGGTTGCTGCAGGCCGCTCCGGAACTGGGAGTCCGCTTCGACGCGACATGCATCCCTCTGCTGTTCCGAACCTCGACAGGGTTCGAGGCCCTTTCAGAGGGAGCGGTGCAGGAGCGGTTCCGCCCACGGGATCCAGCGACGATCAGCCGTCTGACGTGGCGGCATCGCCTGCGTCGAGAACTCGACCGCACCGGTCTGATCGAGTTGGTCCGCTCGGCTCGGGGGGGACTCGATACACTGGCCGAAGCGACTCTCTCTCCTGTGCGCCGCTGGCTACCCTCCCGCATCGATTTCCGTCCGGGTGATCTGATTGTGCTGCTTGATGTGAATCTGCGGTCGCGGTATTGGGCCGATTTGCAACGCGCCCGTGCCGCGGGAGCCCGGGTCTGCCTCGTAGTCCACGACCTGATTCCTCTCAGTCACCCCGGCACAGTCGACGAAGGAGTGGTTCGTGAGTTTTCACGCTGGTGGCGCAATGCGGCCCAGACCGTCGATTATTTTTTGAACAATTCCGAGTCGACCTGGCGTGAGGTGCAGTCCCATCTGCCCACGGTTGTGGGACCGCAGCGGGCGGCCGAAGTGCGCGGCGGTTGGTTTCGCCTGGGGAACGGCCTGCACACCCAGAGCGGGCAGGCCACCTGCCGCGACGAGATTCGACAGGCCTTCCTGCAGCAGCATGGTCGGCCCACCTACGTGACCGTTGGCATGATGTCGCCGCGGAAGAACCATGCTCTGGCTCTGGATGCCCTTGACCGCCTCTGGGAGCATGACTCGGCTCCTTCTCTGGTGATCGTCGGTAAGTACGGTTGGCGTTGCGAAGAGGTTGCCCAGCGGATCCGCAATCATCGGGAATTTGGTCGACGACTCTTCTGGTTCGAATCGGTGACCGATGACGAACTCGACTTCTGCTACCGGCACGCCACCGCCCTATTGACGACGTCATTTGCCGAAGGTTTCAACCTGCCGATTGTCGAATCGCTCAGTCGGGGGACACCGGTGCTGGCCACCGATATTCCCACACACCGCGAGGTCGCGGGACCTTACGCCGCATTCTTCCCTCCGCGCGATCCAGACGCCTTGGCCAAAGTGTTGATGCATCCCGAGGCGTCGCTGCGGCGGCAACAGGTCCGGTCCCCCGCGACCTTCTCCTGGCCCGATTGGAATGCGAGCTGCCAGGAGTTCCTGTTACGATTATTGGATCTCGACGCCGAATCCTGCGGCGCGTCCCGATTGGGTAGTCCGAGATCATCCTGCACGGTCCCGTCGCGCCGTGCCGCCTGACGAGAGTGAATCGCCTGGTCTGCAGTGCCCCATCGGCATTCCATTGCTGTCACGGAGTCGGAAGGGACAGGTCCGCTGGATACAGGCTGAATATCGCACTGGGTAAGGGACTGCGACTGGCCGTTTATTTCCAGGGCAGTTATCAATCGGATGAAGGAGTTGATCTCCTGCCGACCGACCGCAATTGGCAAAAAGCTGTGTCACACGATGAACGCTGGTCTCGACACGTCTGAAGCCGGGAGGCTTTCGGCTGCGGTGGTCACTCTTTCTGAGAGAGTTCCGTCATCCTGCTGGTCTGGACCTGCCAAAGAGCTTCGAGTTCCTTTACTCGCTCGGGAAATTCAGCCGCGACGTTGTATCGCTCTGCCCGATCGGTCGCCAGATGGTAAAGCTCCCAGGATTTTCCCTTCGCTGCCACGAGCTTCCAGTCACCGACGCGGATTGCCCGGTTTCCTTCGTGCAGCCACCATAGACTCTCGCGCGTCACGGTTCCGTCTCGCGTGAACGCGGGCCGCAGGCTGCGTCCTGGGCGGGGAGGCAGCGGTCTCCCGTCCCACGCCTGCAACCCCGTCACCCCCAATATGTCCAGCACCGTCGGCAGTACGTCGACCAGGTGCGCAGGATTATGCCTTAGTTCGCCCCGTGCCAGGATTCCTGCCGGCCAGTGGACAATGAACGGTGTGCTGATGCCCCCTTCGTAAACCCAGGTCTTGTGACGGCGGAACGGCGTGTTCGCGGCACTCGAAAATCCCGGTCCGAGGCACAGGTACGACTTGGCCGAACCGGGTGAAACGGTTGGATCATGCCCCCCGTCACGCACCATGATCTCGGCACTGGCGCCATTGTCCGACGCGAAGACGATCAGCGTATTTTCTAGAGCCTTCATCTCTTTCAATTGATCGAGAAGCCGGCCGATTTCCTGGTCCATACGAGTAACCATGGCGGCGTGAATTGCCATCTTCGTAGCCTGAAAGTCTCTCTGCACGACCGTCAACTCACTCCACGGAAGGGGGCGATTTACTTCGCCATCTCCCAGTTTCAGCAGGGCTTCCGCAAAATGGTAGGGGGGGCCCACATCGCGTTCGATTGTCGAGAGTCCGGGTACCACCAATCCGGCCTGCTTCTGGCGGGTGTGTCGTTCTTCGCGAAGCACCTCCCATCCATCGTGGTAACGATTCTGATAACGGGCGATGTCTTCGGGCAGGGCGTGCAGAGGAAAGTGAGGGGCGATAAATGCAACGTACGAGAAAAATGGGCGAGAGGGATGCTGAGTCGCATGGTCACGCAGGCATTCGATGGCATGGTCGGCGGTGGCGATCGTGGCGTAGTACCCGGATTCGGTCTCGGGAACCTTCACTGGTTGGTCATCGAGGCTGTTTCCCCGCGCACTGAAGAAATTTCCCTGGTTGCGCATGTCGAGCGAGCGGTCGAAACCGGCCGCCAGTACCGGTCCGTCCACATGCCACTTGCCTGAGTGATAACACCGATATCCATGAGGCTTCAGGTGATCTGGCAGCAGTCGGGCCCATTTAGGACGTGTTTGCTGGGCTCCCCCCGCCACAGTCGGAAGTGCGTCGCGGTGAACTTGCTGGGCGTAGTAACCCGAGAGCAGAGCGGCTCGGCTCGGCCAGCAACGAGCCGTGTTGTAAGCTTGCGTGAACCTCAGGCCTCCGGCCGCCAGAGAGTCAAGATTCGGCGTGGCGATCTCTCCACCATAACACCCCAGATCGGAGTAACCCAGATCATCTGCCAGAATGAGGAGCACATTGGGGCGGTCGGCACCCGGCGCGTCCGCGCCCAGGATCAGGGACATGAAAAGCAACAGAATCCAGCCAGGTGTTTTCATTCACATCTCCTGAAGTTGGCCTTGCTGTCGATGGAGGGAGGCGATGCGAGGTCAACTGGGGGACAAATTGCCGTCTTCCGAATCCAGGCATCGGAATTCATCCAACAGATCCCCACGAGATCAGTCAGCAACAACCGCAGGACTCAGCTTCAATTCGCCACGGGGGTCGGCCAGACTGACTCAACTCTCCGCAACTCCATCCTTCAGGAGTTCCGCTTAAGCCGATTCCTTGCGCGGGTACAGCAGTCGGCCACAGGTACGGCAGAACATGATGGTGCCCGATTCGATCGAAACGGCGTTTTGAGGAGTGAGCCGCACGTAGCATGAAGTACATGTAGCATTCTCAACCGGGGAGAGTGCCGAGGCTCCGTGGGCCTGGACCAGTCGCTGGTAGGCGGCCCGAATCTCTTCGGGCAAATAGGTTTCGGCCTGCTGCAGTTCTTCGCGAAGAGATCCCAGGCGGGCTTCGAGTGAAGGGCGTCTCTGATCCACTTCAGAGGCGAACTTTTTCTCTTCGGCTTGGGCGATCGCCACGTCAGATTCGAGCTTTTTCAATTCGGCCTGGACCTTGTCGACCTTGTCGAGCGTCTCGAGGATTTCGTCCTCAAGCACACTGTTGGCTACCTTGTCAGCCTCAATCTGTCCCTTGATAATATCGAATTCGCGGTTCGAAGCGGCCTGATTCAACTTCCCCTTCAGGTCTTCCAGCTTCGCTTCATTCGTCTTCAGTTGCAGCGACTTCTGGTCGGCCAGCATCTTGAGCTGTTTTTGCTTCTGCCGCTGGGCCTCCAGTTCGGCCAGTCTCGACGCCGTGGTATTGCTGCGAGCCCTCAATTGCCGGGGGCCCCGGTCGATCTCTTCCTGCACCTCCTGAATGGCCAAATGTAGCCGGTGGAGTTCGGGAAGAGTATTTGCCTGGGCGTGCGACATGGGCGATCCATTTTTCTGGGAGACCTATGAATTCTAATGTACCCCCGCTGCGATTGGTAGGAATTCCCGAATCGGACTGGAGATCCTCGCCTGGTCAACTTTCCGATACGATTATTTCCGCCTGACGAACAGGCAATTGCCAGTTCCCCGGAACGGACTGTTTGTTCCGATTACTGGGTCCCCGACTGTCTTGGCGCTCCTGGCGTTATGGAAGTATATTAAGCAACTTTGATGCGTTTCCCGAAGAAGGGAGACGTCACCGATTCTGTGCACACTGCTGCGGGTTAGTTTCTGATGACGCACCGGTCGTGTTCCCGCGGACTGTTCTGGATGGGACTCTGGTCTTTTCTGGGAGTGGGGGTGCTCGCCGCCGAGCCGGGCCCGCGAATCTTCAACTTTGAAAACGATATCATCCCTGTTTTTTCCAGGTTTGGGTGCAATTCCTCGGGGTGTCATGCAAAGGCCGAGGGACAAAATGGTTTCAAGCTCTCGGTGTTCGGCTTCGACCCCGGGGCGGATTACCTGGCTCTGACACAGGAGGCGCGGGGACGGCGAGTGCTTACCCCGGTCCCTGAGCAGAGTCTGTTGCTGGCCAAGGCCTCGGGTGGGGTTCCCCACGGCGGTGGAGTGCGAATCGACCGCCAGAGCGAATTTTATCGGACACTTCGAGACTGGATTGCCGCCGGGACTCCCTTTGGCTCTCCCTCCGATCCTCAGGTGGTCTCGGTGAAGGTCGAGCCGCGGGAACAATCGCTGAAGCCCCGTCAACAGCAATCGCTGCGTGTCTTGGCGACCTACAGTGATGGCCGTCAGGCGGATGTAACACGTCTCGCGAAGTTCCAGTCGAACAACGAGGGGTTGGCGACAGTTGATGAGGCCGGTCTGGTGACCGCCGGAGAGACTCCGGGCGATGTCGCTGTCATGGCTGCCTTCATGGGGCAGGTGGATGTCTTCCGGGCGCTGCTCCCGCGTCCCGAGCCGATCGCCAGCTATCCGAGTCTCCCCGAGTTCAATTTTGTTGACGGGCATGTCGACCGGAAGTTGAGAAAACTGAATATTCTCCCGTCGGGACCCGCGACGGATGCCGACTTTCTGCGGAGGGTCACTCTGGACATCATAGGCACTCTCCCCACCGCCGAAGAGACCCGGGCCTTCCTGGCGGACGACCGGGCCGACAAGCGGGCCCGACTGGTTAACCGTCTGCTGCAGCGTCCTGAGTATGCCGAGTTCTGGGCCCTGAAATGGGCGGATCTGCTGCGGGTCGACCGCCAGGCCCTGGGGCATCGCCGGGCGTTCGAGTACTACCAATTCCTCAAGTCCCGATTGGCAAGCAACACCCGCTATGACCAGTTCTGCCGCGACATTGTCTCGGCCAAAGGGCCGCTGAGTGAACAACCCGGGGGAATTTTCTACAAGGTGGTGACCTCTTCTGGTGCTATGGCCAGCACTGTCTCCCAGGTCTTCCTGGGCGTGCGGATTGAATGTGCCCAGTGTCATCACCATCCGTTCGACCGCTGGAGTCAGCACGACTACCTGGGAATGCAGGGCTATTTCATGCAGGTGGCGTTCAAGCCCACTCCGGCCGGAGAGGCGCTTGTCAGCAATCCCGCAGGGAAGGTGACGCATCCACGCACCGGCGAAGTTGTCTTCACGCATGCGCTCGGTATGCCCACCCCCACCGAAGACCCTCCGGGTGACCGACGTCGGCAGTTGGGCACATGGCTGACTTCACCCGAAAATCCCTGGTTCGCTCGCAATCTGGTGAATCGTTTTTGGGCGCACTTCCTCGGGCGGGGTCTGGTGGAACCAGTTGATGATGTCCGCACGACCAATCCCCCCAGCAATCCGGAACTGCTTGACGCCCTCTCCCGCAGTTTTACCGAGAGTGGGTTCGACGTTCAGCAGTTGATTCGTACGATCTGCGCCTCTCGGGTCTATCAGACCTCGGCCACACCCAATTCCACCAACCAGCGGGATGACCAGAACTATTCGCGGGCCCTTCTGAAACGTCCCTCGGCCGAGGTGCTATTCGACGCCGTCTGCCAAGTGACGGGGGTCGAAGAGAAGTTTGCCGGAACGCCGGCCGGTGTGCGGGCGGTCCAACTCTGGGACAGTCAGGTGCCGCACTATTTCCTGAAATTGTTTGGCCGTCCCACGCGGGTAACCGCCTGCGAGTGCGAACGCTCGGTTGAGCCCAGTGTGGCCCAGGTGTTGCACGTGCTGAACTCGCCCGAGATCCAGGATAAGCTGTCGCACGAGGGAGGGCGGGTCGCCCGGCTGGTTCACCGCATTTCAGACAATGGGCTGCTGGTCGACGAGTTTTTTCTCACGTTCCTCAATCGTTACCCATCGGACGAAGAAAGGACCCGGGCGACGAACTTCCTGCGCGACCACGCGGACAACCGCCGCCAGGCTGCGGAGGATCTTGCCTGGACTCTGCTGAACACGGTCGAATTCCTTTTCAACCACTGATTTTTCCCGTGTCTCACGGAACAACTCCATGTCCGCTCCTAAACGCTTCTGCGATTCATTGAACCGCCGTACGGCCCTGCGCGTGGGAGCCGCCACGTTGTTTGGTGCCGGATGCACGCTGCCGCGGATCCTCGCCGCCGAAGCTCCCGCCGGCGGTGACGTTTCGGTCATCTTCCTGTTCCTCAAGGGGGGGCTGTCGACCATCGACACCTGGGATCTCAAACCTCAGGCTCCCAGCGAGTTCCGCGGACCCTTCTCCCCAATCGCCACGAACATTCCGGGGATCGAACTGGGAGAACATCTGCCCCAAATGGCCGGACAGATGGACAAGATCTCTCTGGTTCGCAATTTCGGACACCGCAATTCGGACCATGGTCCGGCCGATCATTACATGCTCACGGGATATCATCCCATTGCCGGCTTCAATCCGAACCTCTCCCCCAACAACCAGCGTCCTGCACATGGTGCGATCATCTCGCGGAAACTGGGCCCCCGGGGCTCGGTCCCGCCTTACGTCTGTTTGCCCCGCATGCATGCCAGTGCCGGGGCTTCGTATCTCGGCGCAGCGGTCGCTCCGTTTGTGGTCGAGGCCGACCCCAACTCGCCGGGCTTCGCTGTCCCCGACCTGTTATCCCCCCTGGTGGTCGACTCGCAGCGTTTCGAGAATCGCCGCGATCTGCTGGGAGTAGTGGATCGCTTCCAGAAGACGGGAGAAACCGCAGCCAACCGTGGGGCTTTGGCGGTCACAACCTTTCAGAAAAAGGCCTTCGACCTGATGACCTCATCGGCCACGAAGGCGGCGTTTGACATCGGAGCCGAGCCGACGGAGACGCGCGACCGCTACGGTCGCAACTCTCTGGGCCAGGCGTGCCTCATGGCCCGTCGACTGGTCGAGGCGGGAGTCCGCTGTGTGTCGATAGATCATACGAACTGGGACACACATGACAATAATTTCAGCGTCCTCAAGAACGATTTGCTGCCACTGCTCGACCAGGGGATTTCGACCCTGTTTAGCGACCTGCATGACCGGGGCCTGCTCTCGAAGACCCTGGTGATTGTGACGGGAGAGTTTGGCCGCACGCCCCGGATCAACGCCAACGCTGGACGAGACCACTGGGGCCCGGCCTTCACTATTGCGATGGGGGGTGGGGGACTCCAGGGGGGACGGGTGGTCGGCCGATCCGACGCCCGGGCCGAGAAGCCCGAAGGGACCCCCTACGGTCCGGAGGAACTTTCCTCGACGATGTTCCGGCTGCTGGGGATCAATCCCGCGGAAGAGTTCTATACCCCCGAGGGACGGCCGGTCAAAATCGCTGAGACGAACCGGGTGATCAGCGAATTGTTGTAGTCTCTCTTTCGGTGATGGATTGACCCGGCCGGCTTCCTCCCATTTGTCTCCCGCCTGTGATGACTTCGCCATGAAACGTCCCTCGCCAATTGTGTGGGCCGCGCTGGGTGCGGTGCTGATGGAACTTCCAGTTTCGACGAGGGCTGATCCCCCCGTCGCGATGTATGTCTTCCCGGCTGGAGGCCAGCGTGGTACCGACGTGACGGTCCGCGTCGGTGGGCTCTACCTGCACGAGTCGGCTCCCTTTGTGATGAGCGGCTCTGATATTACGGCCGATCCCCGCGTGGTTGAGACCGACACGGTCTGGTTCGAGGGGCCCGTGATTCCGCTGCCCGATTCGCAACAGGCGGAGGATTACCCGAAGGATCACTCCGCCACGATCCGGATCGCCTCAGGGGCCGTTGGCAGTACCCGCACTTGGCGGGTCTGGACGAGCCAGGGGGTGACCTCCGCCCGCACGTTTGTGCTCGGTGATCTTCCCGAGCTTGTGGAAGAGGAAATTGACGGCCGACCGGTGCCCGTCGCGGTAGCCGTCCCCATCACAATCAATGGCCGCATCTTCCCCCGCGAAGATGTCGATATCTGGACGTTTGCCGCTCGCGAACAGGAGACCTTCACTCTGACTGCCCTGGGGGCCAGCCTTGGTTCGCCCCTGGAATTGCGTCTGGAAGTGCGCGATCCGGCTGGGCGGCCGCTGGCCGAGAGCAACTCGGCTCCCCTCCCTGGCAGCGACGCGTCATTGCGCTTTACGACCGGGGCGGCCGGGACTTATTCGGTTCGGATCCACGACCTCAAATTCGGGGGACTGCAGCATTATGTCTATCGGCTGTCGATCACCCGCGGGCCATCGATCGACAGAGTCTTTCCTTTGGGGGGCCAACGGGGAACGGAGGTGGCGTTCAGCCTGACGGGTCAACAGGTTGCCGCCGGACCTGTCACGTTACGCATGCCCGCAACCACCGGCCGGTTTGAAGCGAGATTCCCTCTATCGGGCGGGTCTGCCAGTCTGGTGCCGATCGAGATCGACGAACTGCTGGAGCTGGTGGAAGACTCGAACCGGATTCCTGAGGCGGCAGCGGCGGCTCCCCGGGTGCCTGGCTTTGTCGGGAATGGCCGCATCCTCCAGCCGGCTGAGGTCGATGTCTGGCCCGTGCTCCTGAAGAAGGGTGAGGTGGCGGAGCTCGAAGTGCGTGCCGGACTGCTTGGTTCCCCACTCGATAGCGTGCTGGCCGTGACCGATGAGACGGGCCGGGAACTCGCTCAGAATGACGACCTGGGGGGATCGGTGTCCGACTCGCGGCTCAGTTTTACGGCTCCTGCCGATGGCACCTATCTGATCCGGGTTTGGGAACGCGATCCCGACCGGGCAGGTGAGGCGTTCGCTTACCGGTTGAAGATCACCCCGCCGGCGATGCCCGATTTCCGGCTCACCCTGCCGGCCGATGTGGTGTCGGTCCCGCGCAAAGGCGAAGCGAAATTCAAACTCAAGGTCGAGGCACTTGGGGGCTTCGCGGGTGAAGTTGCCCTGAGTATCGATGGTCTGCCCACCGGGGTGACCGTGACGCCCGAACCACTTGTTGCCAAGCCGGGCGACTATGAGCTGACTTTCAAGGGAGGAGACAACGCGGCCGTCGGAGCGGTTCGCTTGACCATCACCGGAACTGCCCGTGTGGGGGAGCAAATGGTGTCGCGTCGGGCAATTTTCTCGCTCGATGCAGCAGGACGTCCGTCTCTCGACACGCTCTGGCTCGCTGTGACAATTCCCACACCATTCAAGGTCAAGGGAGTCTACGAAGTCAAATATGCCCAGCGTGGCAGCCGGTTTGTGAGAAGATTCTCCCTCGATCGGGGGGACTACACCGGCCCGCTGACCGTGCGCCTGGCCGATCGACAGACCCGTCATCTGCAGGGAGTGGTTGGTCCCACGATCGAGGTCCCACCGGGAGTCAGCGAATTTGAATACCCGGTCTTTCTCCCTCCCTGGATGGAAGTCGGCCGCACCAGCCGGACCGTGGTGATGGCGGTCGGAGAAGTCGCCGACGCGAGCGGCACAAAGCACAAGGTCAGCTTTACGTCGTTGCAGCAAAATGAGCAGATCGTGGCGCTGGTCGATCCCGGCCAGTTGAGTGTCGATCTCAGCAAGAAAACGGTCGCTGTCGCGGCTGGTCA
Organism: uncultured Planctomycetaceae bacterium; assembly: GCA_903861195.1. Classification (GTDB taxonomy): domain Bacteria; phylum Planctomycetota; class Planctomycetia; order Planctomycetales; family Planctomycetaceae; genus UBA10511. The sequence goes on from CAIOTJ010000268.1 coordinate 75,058, forward strand.
GACTGCCACCATTTCCGTCCGTGTGGGACGGGGAACGGGTATTGTCGGACCAGCGCGGGTCGAAGTAGTGATCCCCCGTCACATGCGGGGAGTGACGGCGGAACCCCAGACGATCGCCGCGGATGCCGAGACTGGAGAGGTGCGGCTCGAATTCGCCCCCGACACCCGGGGACCCTTCAATCATCCGGTGATCGTGAGGGCGACCGTGCTGAAGAATAACGATGTCCCGTTTGTGGCCGAGGCGAAGCTTGACTTGGTGGTCGAACCTTCGGTGAGTGATCGCTGAACAGGGCAACTGTTTCATCCATCGCTTCCACGGGGCTGTCGTTACGCAATGGGGGACCCATCCAGCGCAGTCGACATGGGGTTTTCGACGGGAGCGGCCGCGGGGCGATCGGCAGCGGTGGAAGTCTTCTCCCGCGGCAGGAACGTGGCCAAATCTTCAAGCGGTTCGAATTCCGGGCGGCCGATCCACTCGTTGGGGACAAGTACGATGAGGCGTTTGGAGCCCTTCATTGGCCCAGGCAGAATCGAGTAGAAGCGGTCGAGATAGGTGGTCTGCCGATAACACGCCTCCCGCAACGACTCGAGCAATTCCAGCGTGACCGTGGCGGGATCTCCCGGTTCCAGCAGCACCTGCAGGGTGGTATGCGGATTGTCGGCCAGCAATTGGGAGACCAATTGGCAGGCACGCAGGGTGTACCGGGCCAGATCGTGCGCTGCCAGCCACAGCGTGAAGGCCTGCGACCGCTGCGGAGCCGGGGGCAGCCGGTCGGTATCGCGATCAAGATCCAGACGCTGGGAATTCACGACACCCGGAAGAACCTCTGTCGGCCAGTGGGAAGGCAGGAGTGGTTCGGGAAGGGGATCGAACTCAGTGTCGAACAGGTCCTGCGCCTCATCCATCAGCTGGTACAGATCAGTCAGTTCGAGGGTGGGGGTCCGCAGCACGTAGTAGGGAGGCCGAGCCTGATATTCGAGTCCGAGGCTGGTCGCCTCCTGGCGGAAGGCGGTTCCCGGCAGGATTGCGAGGTTGAAGACTTGTACCTCGTCGAACAACTGGCTATTGCGCAGCCAGTGCAGGCTGCGGCGGATCGAAGCCACTGTGTCTCCCGGCAGGCCAATGATCAGGTCGACCTTGACGTTGATCCCCGCGTCCCGCAGGGCTCGCACTCCCCGCTCGAATGCCTTCAGATTGTTCTTGCGATCCATCAGATCCTGGGCCAGCGGATCGATCGACTGCAGGCCAATCTCGACCTGGGTGAAGTGAGCGGCCCGTAACAGCTCGGCAATGCGGGGGGTGATCCCTTCGGCCCGCAGTTCTCCAAAATATTCAAACTGTCGGTCGGGATTGCATTCGGCCAGCAACTGCAGGAATGAGTCGAAATCCTTTCGCTGGTTCAGGGTCGGATCGAGCAGCACCACTTCGCGGGCGCCGCGGTCCCGAGCATGTTCGAGGTTGGCGACCAGCTTGTCGCGCGACAGAAAGTACAGGTCATCGTAGCTCTTGGGGTAATAGCAGAATTTGCACTTGAATAGGCAGCCCCGGAGAGTCTCCAGCAGCAGCAGTCGTTCATCGGCCGCGTCGAGAACTCCCACAAGATAGGGGGAAGAGACTTCGTTCAGGTGCGGCAACGGCTGCCGGAAGGGAGGAAGAACTCCCAGGCCGACTGGTTCCGCCGACCACACCCCCGCTTGGGTCCGGTCGAACGCAGGAGAGATGTACAGACCAGGTATCGTCGCTGCAGGACTCCCGGCCTGGTCGAGCGCCTGCAGCAGTTCACAGAAGGTTTGTTCCCCCTCACCAATCGCGGCGAAGTCGACTTCGGGGCTCCGCAGGACCCACTCGTTGTCGGCAGTGATCTCAGGGCCGCCCAGCAGCATGCGGATCTGCGGTTGAACCTGTTTCACCTGGCGGGCGATGTCGAGGGTCCGTTCGACGTTCCACAGGTAGCAGGTCCAGCCGACCATCCACGGTTCACGCCGAATGATTTCGGCCGCCAACCCCTGATCACTCAACTGGTTCGCCAAGGGTGGTGGCAGAATCTCGATGTCATACTGCGACTCGAGCCCCCGCAGACGTGCCAGAAGAGTCAAATACCCTGCGGCAAGCGGCACATTGCCGACCGCCGGTTCCTGCCCGGGCTGGGGAATGGGAAGCTGAATCAGAAGGATACGGCGACGGGACGACAAGGCGGCAGGTCTCGGCCAAAGGACTCGGCCCCCCGCAGCGATGGGGCCAGTGACGTGTCAGTCAAAGATTCTACCCCGATGGTCCCCCGGGGTAGAGGCCGACCGACCGGGTCCGTCTTTCCAGACATGTGTTGCGAACCAGGCGACTGGCCAATGCTTCACGACTGTCAGACCATCGGGATCCGTTCCTCCCTCCGCCGTACACTCCAGAAAGTCAATCCCTGGATTTGATGGGGGGCGGGCTGCCCGAGGAACCGGCTGGCCAGCCAGGCGATCGTCAGTGTCGTCAGCCAGGAGAGGGGGATGATCCAGAAAGGAGAAACGGGCAGTCCCAGAACACTGGATTGCACCCCCGCTAATCCGGTCAACCAGACATCGAGCGGAGCCCAGAACCCCAGGGCCAATCCGACAACGGCCCCCGCCAGTGCCCCCATCAGCACCGATGCCTGATTCACCCGGGGGGCCAGAAACCCCAGCATGAAGACCGCTCCCAGGGGGCCCAACACAGCATTGAAGCTCTGCAATTGAAGTTCCATGATGCTTGACAGCCGTCCAAACTCGGCAGCTGCGACGGCAATCAGGGTCACCAGCGCCCCAATCAGCAGCGTCAAAACCTGCGCCCAGTGCAATTCCCGCTGCTCGGTCCAATCCGTCTTGCGGCGCTGACGGATCAGGTCGACCATGACCACGGTACATGTGGAGTTGATTCCCGAATCGATGCTCGATTGTGCGACGGCAAACACACCCGCGACCACCAGGCCGCACAGTCCGATTGGCATCCCATGGGCAATGAACCAGGGAAACACTTTGTCAGCAAAGCTGTTCTTCCCAGTGATGTTTTCGGGATGTGCCAGCATCTCGTGCATGGCATCGGCCATTGCCGGGGGAAGCTCTCCAGTGTTTCGCTGGTAGTACGCCAGCAGTGCCAGCCCCACCAGCGACAGCAGGATCGACATTGCGGCATCGCAGGCGAAGTTGACGGCAGCGGTCCGGCGGGCCGAGCGCGCCGAGTCGGTGCAGAAATACCGCTGCAGGGCGACCTGGTCGGAGGCGTGCGTACAAACGTGCCACAGTAGTCCATTGAACACGACTGCCACGATCGTGGTCCGGGTGCGGGGATCGAAGCTGAACAACGGCGGCAACTCGTGCGACATCGTGGTCGCCTCGTGCAGCCATGCCCCTGGGCCAGTGCCGGTCTTCAGCATCACAATCAGCAGGGTGACGACCGCTCCCAGGAACAGCACGATGAACTGGATCACGTCGGTCCAGATGACCGCCTTGATCCCACCGAGGGTGGTGTAGATTGTGGCCGTCACCCCGGTCGCAATCAGAACGAACAGTCGCCACCCGCCGGCTGTCTCAAACCGCACGACGTCCCCGGTGAGAGTGGCCACCGCCGTGGGCGCTGTGTCGGCGGTCATTTCCGCAACCGCCGTCCCCGCCGAGTAGATGATCAAACCCAGCCAGACAAACCGCATGTACAGAAACAGCACAACCGCCCAGAGGCGAATGGTGCCGCCAAACCGCAGTTCGAGATATTCGTAGGCGCTGGTGAGCCGAAGCTTCATGAAGAACGGCACCCAGACCCAACCGATGATCAGGAAGGCGAAGGGCAGGGAAATGAACTGCAACAACATGCCGATTCCCTGGCCAAACACCTCGCCGGGAACTCCCAGATAGGTGAGGGTCGACATCATGGTGGCGACCAGGCTGAGCCCGGTGGCCCACCACGGCATCGACCGCCCGCCGACGAAGAAGTCCTCGGCCGACTCCTGGACCCGCGAGCAACGCCAGCCGATGTAGATCATCAACAGCATGTAGACGAAGACAATGCCATAGTCGACGACGTGCAGCCCGGCGGCGGCACCCAGCAGGGGAAGTGAGGTCATCTGTCTGGTGCCCCGTAAAAGTGAAACGGAGGGGACCGAGTCGGTCCTTGGTGTGCCGGATCTTAACCCGCTCCGGGGCCTGTGCGAAAGCGGTTCAGCTCCTTTCGAACGGCTGTTGGGGGACCCGGTGGGGTGTGGTACAGTCAAAGCTCGGCCCAGCTGTGTGGCCTGACGGTTCCCTGACCTCCATTATCCTCCCGGTCTTGATGACTGCCTCCTGCCTCCAGGCCCGGTTGCGGGCCCACGAAAATTACCGACGGCTCGAGCAGATCGCGTGCGACAGCCATGCCAGAGGGCGTGCTCCCGAAGGGATTGCAGAGCGCGATGTGATCTTGGCCCGGCTCTACAGCCATGCGTTTCGGGGGGAGGTGATTGGGGCGTTTCATGCGACGCGGCTGGCTCTGCAGAGCCTGTCGGTGGATGATCCCCTGGCGGCTTCGCACCTGCGACGCGCCGCCGAGACGCTGGAGTCGCTGGCCAACCGCTCGATGGATGCTGTGGGCCACGATGCCCGGGCCCTCGTCTCGACGTTTCATCACTACTGCACGCATCTGGTCCGGGTGCTGGACGCGCTGCACGACGCCCGGGAGCGATTGCGTCGGCCCGATCTCGACCACATCGTGAAACTCTTTGTGAGTCGCATGGAGGTGATTGCCGGGGAGAATGGCATCCATCTCACGCGTGACCTCGAACCTCCGCCCCAGGCGTCGTTCATCGTGCCCAACCTGGGAATTACGATTGTTCCGCTGGTGTATGGCGACCATCACTCGTGGAACCTGGCCTGGCTGCCGGCCGAGAAGGCCGATGTGCCCTATCACCAGCACCATGCGGGGGTGGAGATTCATCTCGGGTACGGCCCCATGCATGGCTACACCGTGCTGGGAGACACCAAGGCCGAATTGGTCGAGGGGTACGCGATGCCGATTCCACCCAAGACCCGACACGGATACACCAATATCGGTTCGCTGCCGCATCATGTGCCGTTCATCTTCGGTTCGCTGCGCTGCGGCGGTTGGGGGGTGTTTCTTGATGTGGAGCCACAACCGCGGGAGCTCGACCTGTTGCAGACCGCTCCGGTGTTGGGACCGAAACTCAACGGGACGATTCTGCTGGAGCGGGAACTCGACAAGGCAGCGGCGCGGTTTGCGTCAGTGCGATACCCGCTCATTCCCGCCAGTGCGACCGACCGCGACGGAGTGGGGGGGCTCGAGTTGTCGGTGGCGAGGGTGACCGAGCGGGGACTCGACTGGAAGCTCGACCGGTACTGTGCGGTCTCAGTGGTGAGGGGGACAGGCATTCTCACGATCGCCGGTGAATCTCGCGAGCTGACTTCGCACGATCACTTCGGAATCCCGGCCGGAGTGACCGCGCAGATCCGGCAAACCGGCCGTGAGCCGCTGGTGCTGCTCGACTGCATGATCAAGCTCGCCCGTGATCGGGCGTAGCGCAAAGCGGGAGAACTGCTCCTGCCAAACGGGGCCTCCGCGGGCATCCCGAAACAGTACCGTTGGGCGCAGGTGAGAACCTGCCTTCGCAGAGCCTCGGGAGGTCTGGGCAAGCGAGTCGGAAGCTGTCCGCATACGGTTGGTCGCGAAATCATGACCATTGGCTCCCTTTCGGCGGAGCACTGAAAGGAATCAAACCGGACTCTATACTCGCGGGGTGGCATGGGGCCCGGCGCGTTGTCGGCAGTCCCCGTTTTGCGTTGCTCTCTTTTGTGCTGCCTGATGACTATGGATCACCCCACATTTCGCGGTCTCGATCATGTCGCCTTGCTGGTTCCCAACACCGAGGAGGCGCTGGAGGTCTGGCGCGATCGCGTGGGACTGAAGGTTCTCTCTAGCGAGGTGGTCAACAACGGAGCGGTCCGGTTGACCCATCTCGATTTGGGTAATACCCACCTGCAATTGGTCGAACCGCTGCAGGCTGGGCATCCTCTGCACCGCTGGCTCGAACAGCACGGCCCTGGTCTGCATCACCTGTGTTTCAAGGTCGACGATGTCCAACAGGCGTTTGTCGACCTGCCAGGACAAGGACTCCCAACCGCTCCCGCCCCGCATCAGGGGACCCAAGGGAAACGAGCCCTCTTCCTCTCGGCAGCCCCCACACAGGGGATTCAGTTGGAAGTGACCGGTTCGTAGATCCCGGAATGATCGCGACCTGTGCCTCGTGGCCAAATGCCGCGGGCGACATGGGGAGCGGACTGCCCAAGCTCCCCTTCAGCCGGCTGATCGTACCGCGATGGCCCCGAGCGGACACCACCACATCGCTGCCGGTGGATCATGGCGATGCCGGTTGGTTCAGCCCGCTTCCGATTGCAGTGCCGATTGGTTCAGCCGGTTGTAAAGAGTCTTCAGGGCGATCCCGAGTTCAGAGGCGGTCTTGGGTTTATCTCCACCGTTCCGCTCGAGCGCCTGGAAGATTGCCTCCATCTCGATTTCTCGGAGCGACTTGGGGCGATCGCTTGTTGACCGTGACTCGATCACTCCAGCCAGAGGCATGACCGGAACTTTCTTGCGCAGTGTTTTGGCCAACACGCTGGCGGGCAGGTCTTCCCGCCGCAGGGTCTTGCCGTCAGACAGAATCAAGGCATGCTCGAGGGCATTGGCCAGCTCGCGGACGTTGCCATTCCAGTCGTGTTGTTCGAGCGCGGCCAGCAGGTCGGGGGTCAGCATGCCGTCAGGAATGCTGTTGCGCTTGAGGTGCCGTGCCACCAGGGCACGGGCCAGTTCCGGCAGGTCGGCTTTCCGTTCCCGCAACGGAGGCAGGGGAATCTCGAATGTGTTCACGCGGAAGAACAGGTCTTCGCGGAAGTCTCCCTTCTCGACCATATCGAGCAGGTTGCGGTTGGTCGCGCAGACCAGCCGTACATCGACATGGAACGAGTCGTTTTCACCCAGGCGTCGCATCTCACCCGATTCCAGCACACGCAGCAGTTTGACCTGCATCATGCGGTCGAGTTCGCCCAGTTCGTCGAGAAAGAGGGTTCCACCGTTCGCGACTTCAATCAGACCCTTGCGGGTCGAGTCGGCACCGGTAAAGGCTCCCTTGCGGTGGCCGAAGAGTTCGCTTTCAACGAGGTTCTCGGGGAGGGCACCGCAGTTGACGGCGACGAAGGGCATATGGGCCCGCCGACTCAGGTCATGGACCCGTCGGGCGACCAATTCCTTACCCGTCCCCGTCTCACCCAGAATCAGCACGTTGGAGTCGGTGGGAGCGATCTTCTCGATCAGCTGCTGGACCCGCAGCATGGGCAGGCTGTTGCCGACGATTTTCGAACCTTCCACCACCTTCAATCGCGTTTCGAGCGCCAATGCCTTGTTCCGCAGAGCCCGTTTCTCTGCGACGCGGTTGAGCACCCCCGAGATCACGGCGAGCTTGGTCGGCTTGGTGAGGAAGTCGTAGGCCCCGCGACGGAGCGCCTGGATGGCGTCCTCCATGTTGCCATGACCCGTGCTGATGATCACATCGGTTTCGGGAGAGACGGTCTTGAGATGCTCAATCACGTCCCAGCCCGACAGGCCGGGCATGCGCAGGTCAACGATTGCCGCGTCGAAGCTGTTCTTGTCGGCGGCGGTGATGGCCGCCTTGCCATCTTCGCAGATGACGGCGTCGTGCCCCATGCGCTGGAGCTCGATTTTCATCACCTCGCGGATGGGGGCTTCGTCATCGACGAAGAGGATCCGCAGTTTGTTCAATGCAGTCGGTGACAACCGCAGCCTCCATGGTTCTGTCGCGGACGCGTCCTGCGTCCGGCCCCCCGCGGGCTCGCCGGTGTTCCGGCCAGCCTCGGGGGGCGGGGGAGAGTATCAGGCGTGGGCCGCTTGGTAAACAGCGCGTGGCCCGCGGTCGAGTAGGGTCAGGCAGGGTTACTGCAGGGCCGAGTTCCCGATGTCGTCCATCGTGTACGTCTCGTAGAACTTGCGGCCAATCTCATCGCTGAGGGCCTGCAGGTAGTAGTTGCGGAAGTCTTCATGGCTGATCTCGTAGACCGATTTTTCGGAACGCGATGGGAACCGCGACCGGATCTCAGTGGTATAGATCAATTCGCCGTCGGTTTTGTCTTCATTCATTTTGAAGACGTTGATCACCGCATCGCAGCGTCCCTGGTAGAGATCGGACGAGTTCGGGGCGAACAGGCTGTAATCCTTGATGTCGATGTGGACGACATAGTCGAGCTTGTAGGCGGTGCCCAACTCGGTGACTTTGTCGTAATTGGGATTCTGATCGATCCAGGAATCGACCAGATCGGGGTTGAAGACCCGGATCTTGTGCCGATTGAACTGGATCGCCACGGCCCGGGCCACCTCCGAATCAACCGCTTCGTTGTCCCACTTCAAGGCCTTGGGGGCATAACAGATGATGCCAGTGGTCTTGCCGGTCTCACTCAGCCAGAGCCCCGTCCGCTTATGAAAGTCGGGTTCCACCGTTGGTGGGCCGTGAATCAGGTAGCTCACCAACATCACGAGATTGCAGCCGCTCTGCAGCAGCAGCAGCCCGGCCACGGCGACCAGCGGCAGCAACCGCGAACCGGTCGACCGGGGACGCCGTGGGGGGTTGGTCTGGAGAGTCATGCAGCGATCCTTCGCGGGCACGGTTTCGAACGGGAACGGGGGAGTCACGACGCCGGGTCTGCCCGGCGACCTCGTGTCGCCGGCGGAGGCCCCGGAGGGCGATCAGCCAATGTCGGCTCCCGGGGGATGGTCGTAGAAGTGTCGGGCCAGTTCTTCAGACAGCAGATCGAGGAACTTGTGTTGGAACAGTTCGGGGTGCTCGTAGTCCGACTCAATCGGCTGGTGCACCGGGTACTTCGAATCGTGTCCCTTCTGGTAAATGCGGGACAGGCGGCGTTTGTCTCCCGACCCGGTCATCTCCCAGACATGAATGTTCGACCGGGACATTCCCCGGTACAGACCGGAACTGTTCTCCTGCCGGGTGCTGAAGGTCTCAAACGCGATGAGGATCACGAAGTCAGCCTTCAGCTCCTTCGCCAGTGCGGTGAAGTCGGTGTCTTTGTCGATGACCTCGCCAGATTCCAGGTAGCGCGTGACCGCATTGGTGTCGCAGGTCTTGATGTCGTGCGCGCGGAGCTTCGACGAGACCTGCTGCACGATGTCGATGGGCAGCGAGGGATGACTGGAGAGGGCCCGCGGGTCGGCACTCGAGAGCACCAGCACCCGCTTGGTTTTGTCGTTCAGATTCTTGCCGGTCTTGGCCGTGAAGTGCGCCGGCTGCATCGGCTTCCCCTGGGCCATCATCATCAGCCCAATCACCAGTTGGCAGCCAGGCAGGAACGCCATCAGCAGCGCCAGCGCCAAACCCGTAAGCCAGTGTCTCAGACGAATGACAGCCGCAAGGCCCATTCGAAGATGGCCAGCCCCATCAGACTCAACAGCAGCCAGAACAGGGTCAGAACCGGATCGTCGATCTTCCAACAGCGTCCCTGCCAGGCACTCACCCACAGCCACGGAATGCTCGCCAGGCACGTCAACGCCAGGGGCACCGCGGAGACGTTCGCCCGCGCGGCCGCTGCGAGGCGTCCACGCGTCAGATTCGCGAAACTGGTGGTCATGCCGCAGGCCGGGCATGGCAGGTTCCAGAGAGTACGGGAGGTACAGGGAGGCAGACCGAGTTGCTGGTGCGTGCCGTATCCTCGGGGCAGGGGTTCCAGCCCACGGGCGACGCCAAACACCAAAAGCAGCAGCAGAGACAATCCCAGACAGAGCCAGCGGGCGGCCGGCGACAGTGGGAATCCGGAGGATCCGGGAGGGGAAACCGGGGAGGGAACCGGGGAAATGAGGGGCGGGAACATAACGGCTCACCGGGAACGCTGCAAGACCTGTTTGCAGCCACGAAGCAGACTAGCCTTCCGGTCCATGCGAACACAACCTCGCCCCTTCGCAGTGGATGGGCTGGGCAACATCCGGGTGCGCGAACTCGCCGTTCCGCGGCGCGGCGGCCCCCTATTGACAGGTTTCGAGAATCGGGATATCCCCCTGCGTGTGTGTTCGTTCCTGTTCGACTTCTGGCTGAAAATCACCATGTCTCTGGCCCACTCCGCGGGATCCTGTCTCTCCCAGGCAGAGTCATGCCAGTCGCGTTCCTCCAGCTCCTCGTGGACGAGCCGGCTGCGGGCCGCCTTGATCTCCCCCGCGCTTCCGGGTTGGCTGGCGGTGGCTGTGGGATTCAACATTCCCCTCTCCACCTCGGTGATGGAGGTTCTGACGGGCTTCTTCGTACTGGCCGCTCTGGCGTGGCGTCGACCGACCCCCGCCACTCTCTGGTCCGGAGCCAAGTCGACCTTACTGATTTCCACGGGGTTGTTCCTGGCCATGCTGGTCGGGTTGAGTTGGACGTCGGCTCCCCTGAAAGATGGCATTCGCTGCCTGCTGAAGTACCGCGAACTGCTGCTGCTGCCATTGTTCACCCAGGTCTTCGCCGAGGCCCGTTGGCGCCGCCTCGCGGTGCGGGGCTTCCTCGCCGGTTGCGGGATCCTGCTGACACTCAGTTATCTCGAGTGGATCACGGGGTTCGATCTGGGAATCACACAGGTGCGATTCCCGAATGATCACGTGATCTTCAAGGACCGCATCATCCATAATCTGTTGATGTCGCTGTTCGCCTATCTGGCGGCCCTCGAGTGGGAACGTTCGACCGGGGCTATCCGCTGGGGTTGGCTCGCCGCGATCGGTCTGGCGGTCTTCAACATGACCTTTCTGGTGCAGGGACGGACCGGCTACCTCGCCTTCGGAGCCCTGTTGACCCTCTGGAGCATGCGGCGGTTTGGCTGGCGGGGCCTGCTCCTGACTGCGGTGGTGTTGGTCAGTGGAGCCGTGGTCGCCTGCAAGGTCTCGGCCGTGGTGCATTCGCGGTTCCTGTTGACCTGGAACCAGATCCAGAACCAGTTCGGTTCCCATCAGCAACATTCCGATGATCCCCGTATGGAGTTCTACGTGAACACTCTGCAGCTCATCGCGCGGCACCCATGGGTGGGAACGGGAACCGGAAGTTTTGAGACGGAGTACACTGCCTACATCGAGGGGCGCGACCTGTTGTCTGTCTCGGAACCACACAACGAATTCCTGCACCTCACGTTTCAGTTGGGTCTCCTGGGGGGGTTGGCGTGGCTCGCCCTGCTGGTGAACCACTGGCGACTCTCCCGCTCGCTTCCCGCATGGGAACGGGCTGTGTTGCAGGGAGTGGTGCTCTGCATCGGCCTGGGAACCCTGTTCAACTCGCTGATTCTCAGTGTCACGGGCGGAGTGGTGTGGAGCTTTCTCGCCGGTGTGGCCGCAGGAGCGTCGCTGGAAGAAGGATCCGCCGAACCCGCACGGATCGAATGAGCAGAGCCCAGCAGTCCGACGACCATTCCGGTGTCTCAAGCGTCCTGGAGCCTCGTTGTCCGAGACAACACGCGGGCTGACAGCCGACAGCACAATGAAATCGTCTTTCGGTTCTCTCCCTCCGCAGACACCCACTCCGCGAACTCCCTTCGCGGCTGGTGACGATTTCAGATTCGTGTTCCCCGAGGCCCAGGTCGCCTGACACGGGTCGTCTCAGGGGAGATCGACCAACACATCCTCTCCCTCGACCCGCACGGTATGACAGCCGGCGCTGATCGCGGGGTTCACGCAGTTCGTTCCCGTCGCCAGGTCGTACTGCCAGCCATGCCACGGGCAGGTGACAATCCCGTCGGTCACCTGGCCCTCGGCCAGGGGGCCCCCGGCATGCGGGCAGATCCCATCGACGGCCCGCAGCGTCCCCGCGACATTGAAGATCGCCAGGATGCGGCCCCCCGCCACCACCTCGCGGGCGGTGCCCGGGGGAATCTCACTCAACGCCGCCACTCGAACCGCGGGCATGCCGCACCTGCACCAGAGAGAACCACTCACCCGCCAGCAGCCAGGCGCGGGGGAAAACGCAGCCCGCGACCGCCCACCGCGCGGTCCAACAGACCCCGCTACCGCCGCCTTACGCCAGCAAGCCCGGAATGACCCGGCCACTCCCCACGAGGGGGACCGGTCGGCCGAGAGGATCGGGATACTCCTTGTCCGAATCAATTCCCAGAATCGTATGCACCGTCTTCAGCAGGTCGGCCACGCTGATCGGGTCGCTGGTGGGGGCGGCCGCCTGGGCGTCGGTGGCCCCAATGATCTGACCGGGCTTCACCCCACCCCCCGCAAACAAGATCGACTGCGCCATCGACCAGTGATCACGCCCCGCCTGGGCGTTCACCCGCGGGGTCCGACCCATCTCTCCCATCATCACCACCAGGGTGTCGTTCAGCAGACCCCGCTGCTCGAGATCGGTGATCAACGCGGCAAACGCCTTGTCAGCCGGGGGAATGAGGTCCTCTTTCAGACTCGGGAAGCAGTTGAAGTGCACGTCCCAGCCGGGGGCGTCGATCCCCACGAACCGGCAGCCCGCCTCGACCAGCCGGCGGGCCAGCAGGCTGCATTGGCCAATCTGCGTCATCCCGTACGATTCGCGCAGCTCAACGGGCTCGGCCTGGATGCGGAACGCCTCGCGGGCTTCGGCCGACTGCATCAAGGCGTTGGCCTTCTGGTAATAAGTGGCCATCGCCGCCGCCCGGCCTCCCCGCGCGCGGTTCTGGTCCAGCCCCGCCAACAGTTTCTGCCGCTGTGCCAACCGCAGACTCGACAGCCCCGTCACCGCCGAGAGATCCTTGACCTCGAAATCGGGCTGGCTGGGATCGGCTTCGATCACAAACGGGGCGTACTCGGCCCCCAAAAAGCCTGGCCCCCCCGCCGACATCGGATGCGGCATGTTGATGTAGGCGGGTACCCGCCCGCGAGGCCCCAGTTCCCGCGCCACCCACGAACCCAGTGAGGGATACAGCTCGTTGGTGGGAATGGGGTGTTCGCCGTCGGGAAACGTCGGCTTGCGACCGGTCATCACATAGTAATAGCCGGTCATGTGGCCGTTGTCGGCATGGCTGTGACTGCGCACCACGGTGAACTTGTGGGCGATCTTCGCGCAGTTCGCACAATGCTCGGTGAAGAACGTGCCCGGGACAGAAGTGGGAATGGTCGCGAACGGACCGCGGATCTCAGCCGGTGCCTCGGGCTTGGGATCCCACATGTCCTGCTGGGGAGGGCCCCCTTCCAGAAAGATGAAGATGCACGCCTTGGCCCGCGCCAGCCGCCCGGTGGTCGTCTCGTCAGCCGCCAGCAACTGCGGCAAACCCAGGCCGGTGAACAGCCCGGTACTCCCCACCCGCAGCATGTTTCGCCGTGTCAATCCGTCACAAAACCGGGTTCCGGTTCCCGGGAGGCTCAGATTCAGCATGGTTGGGGCTCGGGCAAAAGCAAGAGGCGGGAAACAGGCCCTTGGAGTGAATCGGCTGCTGCGGAGACCCAGTCCCAGTCTGCTGCCGATTGTGCCGGGTCTGTCAGTGGTTGTACAGGAATTCCTTGGTGTTCAGCAGGGCCCACAGCAGGTCTTCGACCGCCGCCTGGCGGTCGCTGCTATGCACGGCGAAAGTCTCTTCGATCAGCGGGCGTTCCGTCTCAGTGGGCAGCCGCGACAGTGTCGCCAGGTACAACTCGGCGGCGACCTGCTCCGGCGGCAGTTGACCCAGCGCCAACCGGCGCGCCTGCCCTTTCCGGTGCGTCAGCTTCTCTTGAATCTCCGGAGAGTTCATCAGGTGCAACGCCTGCGAAATACTGGGCTCGTTGCTGCGCTCGCACTCGCAGACCGTGGCCCGCACCGGACGGCCGAAGATCCGGAAGAAGTACGACGGCATGCGGTTGTCCCACACCTGAATCGCCCGAATTCCCTCGGGCCACCCGTTGAACTTCTCGGCGATCCCCGTCGTCTGGCTTACGGCATCCAGCAGCACCTCGGCCGGCAGCGCCTTGGGAACGGCGTGCGAGAAATGCTGCCGGTCCGTGGCGTTGGTGTCGTTCGTCTCGGATGACAGTTGGTACACCGTCGAGTTCAGCAGGGTCTTCGTGAACGCCTTGAGATCGTACTTCACATCCCGCAGATGCTGGGCCAGAGCGTCGAGCAACGGCTCATTGGTGGCGGGATTGGTCGCCCGCAGGTCGTCAATCGGTTCGACCAGCCCCCGGCCGAAGTAATGGGCCCACAACCGGTTGGCAATCGCCCGGGCCAGGAACGCGTTGTCGGGGGCGGTGGTCCAGTCGGCCAGGGCCCGCCGGCGGTCGGTCGCCCGTTTCAGATCGGGGGCCGGGGCTCCCAGCGGGCGGGCCGCAACCGGCTGGCCCGTGCGGGGATGCGGCGCATCCGCTCCGCCGCGCGAAACGACCGCTTCGGTTCCCTCGGGCAAAGGCTTCACCGAGACCCCGGTGAAGAATCCCACCAATCCGGCATAGTCGTCCTGGCTCCACTTCTCGCTGGGGTGATGGTGGCACTGGGCACATTCGATGCGCACTCCCAGGAACAATTGGCTGAACGACCGGGCCGCGACTTCGGGCTTCTCCAGCGCCTTGTAGAACCCGGCGGGGCTCTCCGACTGCACCGGTCCCTGCACCAGTAACACGTCGCGCACCAGTTGGTCATACGGGCGGTTTTCGGCAAACTGCCGGTGCAGCCAGCGCGAGAGGCCCACCGTGCCCTGCGGGGTGATGCGGGTTTTGTCAGCCCGCAGCAGGTCGGTCCATTTCATCGCCCAATAGTCGGCATACTCGGGACGCTGCAGCAGACTGTCGATCCATTTGGCCCGCTTGTTGGGGTCGGGATCTTGCAGAAAGGCCCGCGCCTCGGCCCCCGTGGGCAGCGTCCCAATCACATCGAGCGTGACCCGCCGCAGGAAGCTGGCATCATCGGCCAGCGGGCTTGGTTGAATCCCCAGCCGCTGCAGTTTGTTCCAGACCAGAGTGTCGATGAAGCCCTTCTCGGCCGGACGTTGGAACTGAGGATTGGGACGGGGCAGGGCCACCCGGCAGACCGAGACCAGCCCCTGATAACGGACCAGAATCGCCGCCTCTCCGGGAATGTCGCTCGCCCGCACCACCCCGCGCGGGTCGGCCTCGACCACATGCCCGGCGTTCGAGAGGAAGTCCGACTCGATCGTCACGCACTTGCGGCCCCCCCGCGCGTCGATCGCCGTCACCCGCAATTGCCGCGATTCGCCCGGAGTCAGCGTCAACTCAGGGGGGTCGACTTCGATCTGCACCACCGGCCGTTCGCCGTCCACCTGCAAGGGGGCCCCCGACGCGATCCAGCGGACCAGCCGACGGTACTGGGGACTCTCCTTCTCAAGTTTCCGGCCGCCGCCGTGCGGCACCTCAGCCGCTCCCTTCCGCACCACCAGGCTGCGGGCGGGGTCGGTGGTGTTCAGCCGCCGGTTACGCGCTTCGCGGGTGAGTGCGTCATGGTCAAACTCGGCATCAAACCCCAGCAGGCTCAGCTTGAATCCGTTCTGCCCCTCAGCCTTCCCATGGCAGCCCCCCGAGTTGCAGCGCCCCTTGGTCAGGATCGGTTCGATGTCGTGCTCGAACGACAGGGGGGCGGGTTGGGTCAGCCCCTTCACGGCAATGGGGACCGCCATTTCGGCACCGTCCGCCTGGATGATCAGCCGGGTGGTCCCGTCGGCCACAGGCTGCACGAGCCCCTCCCGATCGACGGTAGCCACCTGGGGATTCTCCACCCGCAGGTTCGCCTCACGAGTGACGTCCCGCTCGCGCCCCTCAACCGCACGCAGCACCACCACCTGCTGCGTGGCCTCGGATTGGGTCAGTTCGATGGCTTGAGGGGCGGCTCGCAACGGGTCGGCCGCCCAGACGGGGACGCTCAGCCCGAGATTCGCTGCGGCGAACACTCCGCTCCATGCCAGCCAAGCCCAGGTTGCGCGGATCATCGGACACAGTCTCGCAAGAAACGCCCAGTCCAGTCGGCTTACACAGGCCGAACAAACGTCCACATTGTATGAGATCACCTGTGGTGGAAGCAATTCGAAACAAGGGGCGGACTGGTGGTTCTTGATCCTGGAAACCGCCGGACCAGCACCCGGGTTTCGCCCGGGCGTTTGTTGACGACTTTGACGGTGACCGTGAAGATCTTCCGCAGTCACAACCAGCGCGTCCCGCAGTCCTGGGGCACCGCGCTGACGTCCGCTTCCGCATCACTCGCACACAGGCAGTCACCATGGCATCACTCGGAATTGGAATGGTGGGCAGCGGCTTCATGGGGCTCACCTATTCCGAAGTGCTGGCGAAGCATATTCCCGGGGCCCATCTGGCCGCCGTGACAGGTGGCAAGCGGGCCGCGGCCCTGGCGGCCGACTATGGAGTCCCGCATGCCGCCACTTACGAAGAGCTGCTGGCCCGTCCCGATGTCGCGGGGGTGGTGCTGGCGACCCCCGATCAGAACCGGCTGGAATTGACCCGGGCGGCGGCTGCAGCGGGGAAACATGTGCTGGCCGAGAAACCGATGGCCCCCACGGTGGCCGAGTGCGACGCGATGATCGCCGCCTGCCAGAGTGCCGGAGTGAACCTCGCCGTGGTCCAGACCGAGCGGTTCCGCAAGATCACACTCAAGGCGAAGGAGATCATCGACTCGGGGAAGCTGGGCCCGCTGTGGATGCTGCGGACCATTTCGAGCTTTCCCATCAGCCTGGCGAAGGAACTGTTCGAGAGCCGCCCCTGGATGCTCGATCCCAAGGGGGGCGGGCTGTTCATGGGGATCGCCTCGCATAACACCGACTTCCTGCGCTGGCTGACCGGGTCCAACGCCACGCAGGTCTTCGCCCAGGTGCATTCCTACAGCGATCTCGAGGCCCCCGCGCAGAGTGTGATGGCCCAGATTGGATTCGAGAGCGGAGCGATGGCCCACATGTGGATCTCGTCCGAGTTCCCTGCTCCCGGCTGGCCCTCCAGCGAGGTCCGCTTCCAGGTGGTCGGGAAGCACGGCATGCTCGACCTCGAAAACTTCGAGTACCTCGATGTCTCGCTGGGCGAGACCTGGGAACGAATCATGACCCCCGAACGGTTCGATTACCTGAAAGAGCCGAAGTCTCCCATCCGGCTGTTCCCCCACATCGGCGTGGTCCGCGAGTTTGTCGACAGCATCCGCGAGGGACGGCCCCCGAAGGTCGGAGGTGCCGAAGGCCGCGCCGCGGTCGAACTCTGCGAAGCCTGCCTCCTCTCGGCCCGCACCAACCAGGTGGTGCGTCTGCCGTTAAAGTGAGGACGGTGTCGACCGCAACGTTCGGCCCGATCTCCCTTTCGGAACTCAGCAGGTTGTCCCCCACAGGTCGAGAGCTTGAGTCCCCGGCAATTCCCGGGAATACCCGACAGCGCTGGCCGACCGTTTTGCAGACAGTTCCGCCGCGGTCCAGTTCCAGCCAGACCGCTGTGCAAACAGCGCGTTGACCTCTGCCAGAACGTAGCCACAATCGACGAGGAAGCCGAGAAGGGGAATCAGCGCCGCCGCCGGAAAGCGAACAGTGAGACCACCCCCCCCAGCAGCAGGATGGCACTGCTGGGTTCGGGAGTCCACACCTCAGCACTTGTATACCACAGAATGGGACCGAGATCGTTCGGACCGTCTTTTGCCTTCAGGGTGTACAGCAGCGTGACTGTATCGGTGACTGGGGTGACCAATCCAACATATGTGCTCAAAAGGTTGCCATCACCGAAGCGGTTTGCGTCGAGAGTGTAATCCCAACTGGAAAGCAGGTGAACAGGATCGAGCGAATCGCCGTCGAAGACCTTCACGGAGACAGTCGGATGCAAGGGGGTCTGGGTCTGCGCGTAGGCGTTGTCAATCACATAGGTTGGACCGACCGTAAATCCGGAGATCTTTTGTCGGATTCCCTTTCCCACCGTCGTCAACAGAACCCCGTTGATCCCCCCGCTCCGGGCGCTCCAGGCGCCGAACGTTTGGCCGACGAGGGAATGTCCCCCGGCACCCGTTTCCGCCCAGCCGTGGACCGGCAGGGTGTTCAGGGCGGCGGGAGGACTGACAGGTCCATAATCCGCGAAGTTAAAGTTCGTAATGACAACAGCGGAAGCGGTCTGTGCGAGGAGCCCGACCAACCATCCAGACAACAGGACGCACAGCGATCGTGTGAACATGACAGCCTCTTGATGAACAACGTGAAACTGGAAGGCGGAGGAGATTTGACTCGGACCATTCGTCGTCTTAGGCAAATTGGATAGAAAAAACAATGTTCGTCACGCGAATCTGTGGGGAAAAAAATGGGGGTAAAAAGGAGAGTTGGGGGTGGTAGCTCAGGCTCGACAGAAGGGGGCGAGGGAGGCCGTGGGGGGAAGAAGTGCATCCTTTGGACGGCAGATTAAGCTGGGAGTTGAAGAGACAACCGGCGTACGTCCCACAAAGCCATAGGATGCAACGGAAGACGAACCTCAATCGGCTCGAGAAACACAAGTCGTTCGTGTACGGCACGATGACGCTCGACGAGAGCGGGCAGGCCCCCCGAACGGTTCGATGACCTGAAAGAGCCGAAGTCTCCCATCCGGCTGTTCCCTCACATCGGCGTGGTCCGCGAGTTTGTCGACAGCATCCGCGAGGGACGGCCGCCGAAGGTCGGAGGTGCCGAAGGCCGCGCCGCGGTCGAACTCTGCGAAGCCTGCCTGCTCTCCGCCCGCACCAACCAGGTCGTTCGGCTCCCCCTCAAATGAGGGCAGCCCCCCTCGTAGGATCGGTTTTCAACCTGTCCGTGAAAAAACCGGTCCCTGCCAACCTGTCTCCACGGATCCACAGGGGAAACTCATCGGTGTCCCCTACACCGAAATCAACTCCCGAATCGGCTCCCCATCCGGCAGGATGGGCAGCGGCCGGCCCGAGTGGTCGGGGAAGGTCTGCTGCGTGTCGATCCCCAGGTGCCGGTAGACCGTGGCCCAGAGATCATTCGGTGACAGCGGCCGGTCGTGGGGGATTTCCCCCAGCCGGTTCGTCGAGCCAACCACCTGACCCATTCGCAGTCCGCCCCCCGACACCAGAATCGACATCGCCTGCGGCCAGTGATCCCGCCCCGGCTGCATCACACCCGTCCCCGTCCCCTTCTGGTAACTGATCCGCGGCGTGTGCCCGAATTCGCCCGTCACCACCAGCAGCACCCGCTGATCGAGCCCGCGGGAGTGCAGATCTTCGATGAGGGCCGAGACCGCCTGGTCGAACGGAGGAAACCGCCAGCGGGCGTCGTTGAAGACGTGGCAATTCACGGCATGGCAGTCCCAGTTGTAAACCGTGTCGGCAGGACTCGCCCTGCCGGGGTGCTCCATCACCACGTTGGCGAAGCTGGTCCCCGCTTCAATCAGCCGGCGGGCCAGCAGCGCCTGCTGACCATACGGATTGCGCCCATACCGGTCGCGCAAGGCCGGGGCTTCCTGCGAAATGTCAAACGCCTGCCGGGCCTTGTCACTCGTCAGCAGGCCGAACGCCTTCTGGTGGAAATGATCGGTCGAGGCCAGGCTGCCATTGCGGTCGATCTCCCGGCGGATCCGGTCGAACTGCGTCAGCAGCCCCCGGCGGTCGGTCATCCGGGGGGTCAACTCGGGCACGACGGAGAGATTGGGGACCGACCACTTCTCATCGCTCGGGTCGCCCCCCACCAGAAACGGCTCGTACGACTTGCCGAGGTAACCCGCTCCCTGCGAATAACTGTCGGCATTCGTGTCGGCCCGTTGTCCCGAGGTGAAGGCCAGCATGTCGGGACGCTGGCCCTCCCGCAGCTTGTTGACAATGCAGCCGACCGACGGAGCATCATTCACAAACCCGACCGCCGACTTGGGAATGCGGCCGGTCAGCACCCGCTTGTGGGCCCCGTCATGATCGCCGAAGCCATGCGAGACCGAGCGGATCAGCGAGAACTTGTCGGCAATCGCGGCATGCCGGGGCAGCAGTTCTCCCACGTCGATCCCGGGGATTCTGGTCGCAATCGGCGCGAAATCGCCCCGGTACTCCAGGGGAGACTCGGGCTTGAGGTCGTAGGTGTCCAGGTGCGACAGCCCCCCCGTCAGCCACACGAGAATCACCGCAGTCTCGGGCCGTTCCCCGCGCGGGGCCGCCGAGACCCCGCGCCAGCGCAGCACCTGCGACATCCCGGCCGCGAGACTGGCCAGCGAGCTGGTCTGCAAAAAACGCCGTCGGCTCCCTGGCTGGTGCCCGGGAGCTTTGGGATCGGCGGCCTGCGGGTCGCCGGGGTTGAGCGTGGGGAGAACATTCATCCCAGCAGGCTCCAGATCGGTTCCCCTTCGCTGGCCAGCAGGGGCCGGCCCGTGCGGTCGGGAAAGGTCGCCTCGTGGTCGATTCCCAGCAAGTGCAGAATGGTTGCTGTCAGTTCGGGGGGAGTCACGCGGTCGCGGGCGGGATAGGCCCCGGTCGGGTCACTGGCCCCCAGCACCTGGCCCCCGCCGATCCCCGCCCCCGCCAGGACGAAGCTGAAGACGTTCCCCCAGTGGTCGCGTCCGCCGCTGCCGTTGAACCGGGCCGTGCGTCCCATTTCCCCCACCGCCACAACCAGCGTTTCGTCCAGCAGACCGCGGGTCTCAAGGTCTTCAATCAGCGCGGTGAAGCCCCGGTCGAACTGCGGACAGAGCACGTCTTTCATCCGGGGATTGTTGTTGGCGTGCGTGTCCCAGAGAGGGTTCGGAGCGCTGAGGTCCCCCGGTTCGCGGGGCCAGTTCACGAACACCATGCGCACTCCTGCCTCGACCAGCCGCCGCGACAGCAGGACCGACTGGGCCCATTTCCCCCGTCCGTACCGGTCGCGCAGGGCGGGTGTTTCCTGCTCGAGGGCGAAGGCTCCCTGGGCGGTTCCGGAACGGAGCAGGTCGAGCGCTTCCCGCTGCAGCCGGCTGTAGTCGGCCGGGAGGGCTGCCGAGCTGCGTTCCGACTGTCCCAGTTGCTCCAGCAACGACTGCCGCGAACTGAGACGATTGGTCGAGACCTGCTCGGGGAGCGCCAGGCTTTCAATCCGGAAATCGGGGGCTGCCGGATCGCACTTGATGATCTCGGGGTCCCACCGTCGGCCCAGGAACCCGGCGTTCTGCCCCGGCAGGAAGACATTCGGATTGGCGATGATCGGCTCGGGCAGCATCACCGCACTGAACGGCCCGTGCGCGGTGGGCTTCAGCAGCTTGACGATCGTGCCGAGAGTGGGCCAATCGGTCGGGGCCAGCGCCCGCATGTCGGGACCGGTGTACTTGCGGCCGGTGTTGATCCAATAGCCGGCCGACTCGTGGTTCGGATCGTCCGTCGCGAACGACCGGACGATGGCGAGCCGGTCGGTGATGGCGGCGGTCTGGGGAAGCAGTTCGCAGAGCGAAACGCCCGGGGTCCGGCTGGCGATGGGGGAGAAGACGCCGCGGATTTCGGCGGGGGCTTCGGGCTTGGGATCGAACGTCTCGTACTGGGACGGACCACCGCTCAGATACAGGTAGATCAGGCTCTTCGCCCGGCCGAACGAGGCGGGCCGGTTGCGGGCTTCGCTCGGTGGCGTGGGGGCGGCGCCCCGGGCTGCCGGCAGAATCTGGGCGAGACTGCCGGCCAGCCAGGCTGAGGCACTGGCATGGGCCCACCCTCGTCTTGAAAACCTCGCCACCGGCTCAGTCATTTCGTTCTCCGCATCCAAAACTGTTCTCCCGCGCTCACCTGTCTGCCCCCGCCAGCGCCGACATCAGTCCAAACTGCCGAACCGGTCCCCGCACGTCAGGTTCTCGCCTCGGCGATCTCATTCATCAGCCTATCGTGATGGGACGAAGTGTAAATGCAGATTTCCCCCAGTCTGTGTGCCGATTGTGGCATTGGACGCGATCATCACCGCACCCGCCCGGGCGAACAGGAAGCGGCGGCCGATGGGAAGCGTGGCTGGCGAGTCTTCCCTCGAGGCGAGTTTCCCCTCTGGAGTTCCGGACCAAAGTCTGGTTCAAATCACCCCTTCCGACCTGGAGGACGACGCCACTCGAAATGTGGTGGGTCCGCTGTGGGGAGAGCGTTTCGCTGCCTGTCGCGTTGCAAATCGCCCCTTTGCCCATTTTTGCTCCGTCGGAGATCGGCAGCATGCCCCCCACACGGTGCGGGGGGAAGGAGTGGACTGTCGGCGATTCAAGGCGTTCGTGAGAGGGAAGTGCCGACTGGCCGAGTCTCGGGGCAGTCCCCGCCACCGAACCGGCAGGCGACTCCGAACTCAAATCGCAGGGGGACTGCTTTCAAGACGCCTGACTGCAACCGGGATCAAACACACGCGGTTGCTTCCCGGCGATTGGGTGACGGCGGATCGGCTACTTGGAACGTCGCGCGGCGTACCAGTCGCTAAGACGCATTCTGAGCCGGTAAACGTTGTTTTTGAAGGACTTGGGATGCAGGATCCGTGTCAGCCGGTCTTGCCAGGGAGAGAGGGACATTTGAAGCGATGATGGCGGGCGAGGATCGGAGAACTCAGTCTCGAAACCGTAATACTTCAACTCGGGGCCGGCCAGAGCCTCGAACATCTCGCGCTCCCGGACCGACATCTTTTTCTTCCATTTATTGAAATTGTTCTCGCGCAACTCCTCCCGTATCATCGGGCCGACCCGCTCGAGCATCTGAGGATCGCGGGGACTCGCTCCCAGATAATCCATCACCGTTCGCAGGGTTTCCACCGGATTCCCCATCATGTCTTCGTACCGGATGACCAGTTTCCGGTCGGCAGGCAGAGTCTCCAGAAACTCCATTCCCTGACGGGCTGTTTCGCGCCATTCCTGCGCAGCCACCACCAGATTGGTCGGGCCGTAATACCGCGCCATGACCGACAGCGCCGTGTCCCGGCCATCCCGAACCACCAGAATGTACTGTGCGGTGGGGAACAACTCACGCAACTCGGACAGATGATCCATGTACTCCGGAGTCTTGTCACCCCACCGATCCGTGTCCTGGTGATCAGCCATCAGAGAAAAGAGCGCCTGGTAGATTCCCGACATCGACGGCTGTTTCACCCGCTCGAGAATCTGCTCGGCTGTCGGGCGAAAACCGTAGATCCTCTCGGCCCTCTCGAAATATCGCTCCTGCAGCAGATAGTCCACCGCGCCCCGCAGGACCTGGGGGTCAGACAGGTCGCCCCACGACTGAGCCAGCCGGGCCAGCCGGATCATGAACTGGCTCTCATTCCCAAACGCCACCGCACAATACTTGCGGATCAAAGCGGCACAAATACTGGTGCCCGAACTGCCATGTCCAATCAAGATCACCGGTTCGTGTCGGCTATGAATGACATCCAGCCCCAGTTCAATCCGTTCCGCACGATTGGGAAACTTCGGAACCAGGTGGTACGGTTTGTCCACATAACCCGCCGACGTGGCCTGAAACCGTCTGGTCATGACTTCCTCGCGAGAATCCTGATGAGATCGTGGATCGTGGTTTCCATCCTGAATTCACTTCTTCCTGAACACGATCGTAATTGAAGCCAGCTCCGGTTTCAAATCTCTCCGGATCGTGTGAAGGAGATGATCAGATCTGCGCAAGATTGCGGATTCTGTGGTTTGTGCACTGAAGTGGGTTGGGTGGAACCAACCCGGCGATGGCGGGGAACTTCCAGATCGGTTCTGATCTGCGGTCCCAAAGGGGGGTTTGAGAATGTCTGGTGGGCGGAGTTGGTACGAATGTGCATCGAATTCATGGGAGATGGGGTAGGCGAAAGAAGCATCGTGAGGGGAGACGCCGAGAGAGGATGCCCCGCCAGCCGTGTTTTCGCTGGACACCAGTCCCTGCAACCAAAACGGTGGACGACGCCGGACTCAAACAGTAGGGCAGCGATCCGAAGAGTCCGCGCTTCCACCGGGGATCGAACAGAGGGGTTGAACGCCGCTTTAACCTGGGCCGGGAACAAGCCAGATCGGTGGATGGCCACGACGCACAAGGCGGATGGGGTCTGGTGAGGATGGGAAATGCCTCGTGCGAGCCGCAGACCTGCTGCACCACGGACACAAGGTCCATGGGGTCGGCCTGGATTTCGAGAGGCGGTTCCTGAACCCCTCGATGACCATTCAATCCGTTTCGATTGGGAATGATAAATAGAGAGGCGTGGGGACACGGCACCGGGAGGTCCTTTCTGAACAGCGAACCTCCGGGTGAGCCACCGCTGCGCTGGGATCGGCCGAACCTGGTCCCCAGGGGCAGCCAAACCCCCTGCATTGGCAAAAACCCAATGTGCGCCCAGTCGAGGACACCCGTCGGTGGACCCGGATACAGGGCGGCGGGGGGACGGACCTCTGTGTCCGCTCCGCTGGACATCCGTCTGAAGATCCGCGTTGGCAGGGTCCAAACCCAGCGTGGCGGGAGCGCGGACCTCCGTGTCCGCCCGCTGGGCATCCGTCCGATGATCTGAGTCCCACTGGGCAGCCAAGAGACCTGAATCGAAAACACACCTCAGCCTCCAATCCAAAGACATCTAGGGACGAGCCAAGGCCGACATTCGCCAAGGCCATTCCCTGAAGGGGAAATCTTCCATAGCCTAGGGTTGACGCGCAGCGGCTACCCTAGGTGAGGGACATCCATGGAAACACC
>CAIOTJ010000269.1 GCA_903861195.1 uncultured Planctomycetaceae bacterium
ATAGACCGGGCGGTACACGGCTACCGGGGGACCGGGAACCATCGCCACCCGCCAGCCGCAGCACGGATCGCACACCATCCGGGGGAGCGACGGTCCGGGGCGGCAGGTCTTCTGCATGGTCCAGCGGCCGCAGTCTTGCTGAACGGTGCGGCAAGTGGTGACGGGCCGCATCACGGTCCGGCAGCGTTCCTGCTGCACGCATTCGGAGACCTGGCGACGGACCAACCGGCGAACCTCCCGTTCGCTGGTTTCGTAGACGGGGCGATTGACCACCCGCCGGCATTCGCGGGTCGAGGTTTCCCAGACCGGCTTGCGGACAGTGTAGCTGCAGTCGCGGTAGCTGGTTTCCCAGACAGGGCGATTGACCGTGTAGCGTTCTTCACGCTCGGCGGTTTCGTACACGGGACGCTGCACCTGGGTCTGCACCTCGCGCTCCATGCGGACGCAGACATTGCGGTAGCAGGTGTTTTGCTGCTCTTCCCAGACGGTGTCGTAGACCGTGCGGGCGCACTGCTGTTCCTGCCGATCGTAAACAACTTCGCTGACCGTGCGATAGCAGGTGGTTCGCTCGGCCCGGTACCGCGTGATGCAGGGGGCCTGACAGGCTGTCGGGGGACAGCAACTGAAGCACCCGCCACCGCAGTACCCGTTGGCGAGCGCTTCGCTGGAGAGGCCCAACAGGGCCACCGCCAGCGCAAGCAGGGAATGGGGTCTCATGTTGCAACTCCTGGTGAACGTCAAAGCTCGGGTCGTCAAGTCTGCCACACGATCCGGGAAAGAATCGCGAAAACCGGCCAACCCAAAAAGATTTTCTCAAGTCGGGGGGGCTTCGGCCAAGGGAATCCGGGTTCGCCCCCCGAATTTTCCTTCCGTGCGGCTGTTGTGTGCTGGTTACAGCGAAAGCCTATCTTGCGTTGTGGTTGCGGATGGCGAAGAGGCTGCCGATCGGCTGAAGTTTTTCGAACCGGGCCGCCACGATTGCTGCAATCCGTACAACCGCTGGGAGCTTGGTAACCGCTAAGGTTTCGCCAGTTTGCCAGGTGTGTTCTCTCGGGCCGTCTGGCGTCTCTTCAATCCGGCACCAGTGTCATCTGAAAGCCAGGCCGGAACTGACGCATAGGCTCATGTGATCCCGCTGAGATGTTCCCGCTGGCAGGGGGAGCGGGATGCGGATGTCTGTCATTGAGCGCCTGAAAGAGGACCAGTGAGGGGCGCTTGAAAGAGGATCAGGTGGCCAACGTCCCGATGCGGGGGCCCACCGCTCTTCCCCCCACCGCGTCCCTTCCGGGATTCCACATCCCGCGAGGGCGCACCTCCGTGTGAGCCGCCGCTGGACTTTCATCAACCCAAAACCGCCCGCAGGCCCCACCCACAGGGTCGCGGGGGGGGCGGACCTCCGTGTCCGCTCCACTGGGCCCATGTCCGCAAACAAACGATCCGAAGGGCAGCCGGAAAATCAGGATCGGCCAGAAATCCCCCAACAAGATCGCCTGCTCTCCTTTCTCAGACTCCACCCCCCAGACCCCACCGACCTCGCGTCGGTCGGTGAATCCGACCTGCGGCTCACCCGCGGTACCGCCGCGCGTGTTCCCCCTCTCCCGCCAACCGACCATCGGTCAACAGAGCCCACGTCGCTGCGGGAGAGGGCCGGGGTGAGGGCGAAAGGGCCGGGTGGTTCGTCGGGGTGTGCCACAACGCAATTCTCACGGGTTGGAACCCCCCCGTCCGTACGATAGGTTTTCAACCTGTCGCCCCAAGGGCCCACCGGCCCGCCGAGTCCAGAGTCAATCGACCGTCGCCAACAAGGAGCACCCCGCCACCCGCGGTTGTGGAACAGGCTTGTCA
>CAIOTJ010000270.1 GCA_903861195.1 uncultured Planctomycetaceae bacterium
CACCCGGTTGGGCCTGCACGGGGAGAATCACTCCCTGCTGGGTCACCTGCAGGCTGATCACGCGAAGACTTCATCCACCACGTGGCCTTCATTGACTGTCGGACGTTCCGGACGCCCCTGATGGGGATAGATCAACTGGGTATGATCGAGCCCCATCAGTTCCAGGATCGTGGCGTGCAGATCACGCACATGCACCCGGCGTTCGACCGCCTTCAGTCCGAACTCATCGGTGGCCCCGATCATCTGTCCTCCCTTGACTCCTCCCCCAGCCAGCCACATCGAGAACCCATGCGGATCGTGGTCGCGTCCGTCTCCCTTCTCGGACATGGGGGTCCGGCCAAATTCGCCCCCCCAGATCACCAGTGTCTGGTCGAGTAGCCCCCGTTGCTTGAGGTCCCGCAGCAGGCCCGCGATGGGTTGGTCGGTCGACCGGCAGAGCCGCGCATGATTCTCCTCAATCTTGGTGTGCGCATCCCATTGGCTCCCCGAGCCAGAGTAGAGCTGCACAAACCGCACCCCCCGTTCGACCAACCGGCGGGCCAGCAGGCAGTTTCTTCCAAATGCCGCGGTGGCCTTGTCGTTCATTCCGTAGGCCGCCTGCGTCGCCTCAGTCTCCTGAGACAAATCGACCGCCACGGGGGCCTCGGCCTGCATGCGGAAGGCGAGTTCGTAAGAGGCGATGCGGGCCTCCAGTTCGGAATCTCCCGCCCGCTCCCGCAGGTGCCGTCGGTTGAGCTCGGCGATGAAATCGAGCTTGGCCCGCTGCTGGGCCGGATCGATCTCCGCCGGGGGGGCGAGATGCAGCACCGGAGTCGCCCCATTCCGGAACCGCGTTCCCTGGTAGGTGGCGGGCATGAAGCCCGTTCCCCACACGCGGTTCCCTCCTGGGGGTTCCCGATCGTTGTCCAACAGCACGACGAACCCGGGGAGATTCTCGTTCTCGCTGCCCAAACCGTAATTGACCCACGCTCCCAGGCTGGGCCGTCCCGCCAGGATCGAACCGGTATTCATCTGGCAGACACTGCCGACATGATTCAAACCATCGGCCCAGCACGACCGGATCACACACAGGTCGTCGGCCATCTCCGCCACCTGTGGGTACCAATCGGAGATCTCCAGTCCGCTCTCGCCGTAGCGTTTCCAGTTCCTCCGGGAGGGAAGCAGGGGATTCTCCGAAACCCCCATCGGGGTGATGACCCGCTCCACCGTGGAAGGAATGGGTTGACCCGCCAGCTCGTTAATGAGGGGTTTGCGGTCGAAGGTGTCGAGGTGGCTGGGACCGCCGTCCATGAAGCAGAAGATGACACTGCGGGCGGTAGGGGCCAGATGTCCGGCATGCGCGCGCAGGGGATGGGGCTTCGAAGTTCCCTCCCCGGCGGTCGCCTCGCGGTCACGAGTCAGCAAATCATGGAGGGCCAACGATCCGAATCCAGCCCCCGATCGCCCCAGGAAGTCACGTCGACTTCCGGGCCGCTCATGATGCCAGGACGCTTGGTGAGACATCGAAACACCAGCAGGTTTGCGAGAGGAAAACAAAACCCCGGCCAAATCCCTCAGTCAGCCACTGGTCGAGACCACACCGTCCAGCCCGGGACTTAAGCCCGCAACGTCGCGGCCCGTCCCGACTCCCGGTCCTGTCCTTCGGCAGAGACTACCACAATCGCCAGTCACCAGTCACAAGAATCCAGGCTCCCAGCAACAGATTCGTCACGGCGTGCATCGCCACGCACGCCCAGATGTTCCCGGTCTTGTGGTAAAGCCAGTTCACCAGGGCGCCCCAGGCCAGCGCTGCCAACAATTCCGGATGCACCGCCACGAAAGCGGCGGTCACGATCCAGAAACTCAGCGTGGTGAATTGGCCCTGCGGAACCTGCGTGAACTTCTCGTCGATCAGAAACCGTGCCAGGAAGCCACGCCAGAAGATCTCTTCCATGATTGGCACCACCAACGCCAATCCCGTCAACCGGACCAGCAGGAAGGCGATGGAATTCAGACTGACCCCTTGCCGGGAGAAGGGGTCGAATCCCTCGCGGGTTCCCATGATCGACGTCACGAGGGCCGACAGTCCCGGAATCAGCTCCTGAAGGCGGTCCAGCGCCAGCCACAGCACCACCCCCAGAATCCCCAACGCCACGCCCAGCCCCACGCCACGTGTGTTCCAGCGGGGCCATTCCCGATAGAATTGCCACAACAATCCCAGTACAACCAGAACCTTCAGGCTGTACCACGCCTCATAGGGCAGACCCAACCAACCCTTTCCCTCAATGCTGGTCAAAACCATGTAGGCCACAAACGGACCCACATAGGCCCACAGAGGTTGTGGCGGGGAATTCTCACGGGCGACGGCGGGGGTGGATGAGTCAGCCACAATCTCAGTCAGAACACAGGACGCGGGAGCCACTTCAGCGGCGAAAATCCGTGATGGGAGCTTCCACAACTCCCATCTTCTATTATGCCGTACTGGGTCGGCAAACCGCCACCGAGATTCGGCGGGTAAGGATGGTCCCCATTGTCTCCCATTGCCGTATGCTACGATCGCCGCATGTCCGACGATCGTGCTCATCCCCATCCCGCCTGTCTTGATCCCGAACGGCTTCTGACCGACTGCCAGCTCACGTTCACCCGGCGGTCTGGACCAGGAGGCCAGAATCGCAACAAGGTGGAAACGGCCGTGGTTTTGCGGCACCGTCCGACAGGACTGGAGGCCGAGGCCAATGAACGCCGTTCGCAGGGGGAAAACCGCCGGGAGGCGATCCACCGACTGCGGGTGCGGCTGGCTGTCGAAGTCCGCACACCTTTGGGGCAGTCTCAACACGTTTCCCCCTCCCCATTGTGGAAGTCCCGCTGCCAGGGTGGCCGATTGCAGATCAACCCCAGCCATGAGGATTTCCCCTCGCTGTTGGCCGAGGCGCTGGATGCGATTGCCGCGGCCGAATTCGACCCACGGCCCGCTGCGCAACACCTCGGTTGTTCCGCCACCCAGTTGGTCAAACTGATCCAACACGAACCTCGGGGGATGGTGTGGTGGAACGCCCAAAGGCTGGAACGGGGCCTGCATCGGCTGCACTGATGCCCCTCTCGCTTCACGACCGACCGGTCCCCTGGGTGCCGCTTGTCTTCGCATGGCTGCGTCTTCAACCTTCCTGACAATGGACCGGGCTGCCTCCCAAGCGTGAATTTGCATTCGCCCTGGTCCCGGCGAGACAATCGGGACGTACAGACTCTTCTCCACTGGCCCAGTTCCCTCATGTCGACACCAGACGTCAGTCACTCGCTCCGGGAAGTCCTGCTGGCCGAGCTGAGTTGGATCCATGCCCGGCGGACCGCTCTGCAGGCGGGGAAGGTGTTGGGAGACCAACGGTTGCCCGCCACCCCGCAGGTCGACACCTGGCTTCCCGACGCGGCCGAAACGGCAGATGGACCGGATGCATTGGAGGTCTTTCACCTGCAGCAGCGGGCCCTGCATGCCGACCTGTGTGGATTGGCCATCTCGGGAGGCGGGATTCGCAGCGCGATTTTCGCTCTGGGGGTGTTGCAGGGAATGGCGCTGTGGGGGCTGCTTCCCCGGTTCGATTATCTGTCGACCGTCTCGGGGGGGGGTTACATTGGGGCCTGGTTTTCGGCCTGGATCGCCCGATCCGGGTTTGCAACCGTCGAACGACAACTTATCCCTCCCTGGTCCGGTGGTGGACAGCGGGCCCAGCCCACGCCGCAGTCTCTGGTTCCAACCGGGGTGGAGGCTCATACCGAGCCGGACGCACCCGGCTCGAATGAGACGTTTCAGCCCACACCGAACGTTCCCGAAATCCATCATCTCCGGCTGTACAGCAACTATCTCGCCCCACTGCGAGGCTTGTTCAGTTTCGACACCTGGACGCTGTTTGCGATCTATCTTCGCAATCTGCTGCTGAACCAGGCGGTGTTGGCCCTGGCCATGCTGCTCTTGTTCTTGCTGATTCGGATCGTGGTGGAAATCTTCATCGACGCCCATCAGTCGACACTCACGGCCTTCTGGACCTACCACGTCCCGGCCGCCGTTGGTCTTGCGGTTGCGATTGGGTGGGGCATCCGGGGAGCGGCCGAATTGGTGCCGCGACCGGCCTCCTCTCTCTCCAGTAGTCCACAGCCTTCCCCCGCGTTCGGGGACATTCCGCTGTTGAAGCAGCGGCTGCAACAATATCTGGTTGGCGTGGTGCTGCCGTGGGTGTTCGCCGCGGTCTGTCTCTCGCTCCTGCTGGTCCTCAATCTGGACTGTTGGGAGGTCTATCGGGTTGAGTGGTGGAAGCAAGTCGCGATAGCCAGCTATGTCTGGTATCCGGTACTGGCAGCCGTCACCGGATTGTTTGTGGGGGTGAATTTCCTGGTGGGCTTCCGGGCCGGGCGTCGGTCGCGTAGCGTGGCCATCGCCAGCGCGATGGGGGGGCTGTGCGGGGGCCTGCTGCTGTGTCTGGCGCTGCGGCGCTTGTCGCACTTCACGCTGGTCAGTGACGCCTGGCTGCCCGATCACCTGGAGGCCCCCGCGACCGGCCACTGGGCGGTCAATGTCGTGGTCGCCTGTCCGCCCCTCACCTTGGTGTGCATCACGATCACCAATTTTCTGATGCTCGGGTTCAGTGGTTCCGAGTTGACCGAGCTGGAGCGGGAATGGTGGTCCAGCCTCAACGCCCGCCTGCTGCAGATTGCCCTCGCCTGGCTGGCGTTGTTTGGAATGGCCATTCACGGCACCTGGTTGCTGCAGGCTGGCTTTCAACAGGCCGGTGCCTCGTTCCACCTGATCACCGCCGGTTCGCTGACGTGGGTGGCACTGTTGCTGGGTGGTTTGTCGTTTCTCACCCGCAATTCCGCCCCCAACCAGCCCGCCGGCAAATGGGCCTCGGTGCTGCCCGCCCTGATGGCTCCCCTCTTTTTGTTGACGATTTTTCTGGGCATGGCGACCGCAGCCACGCGGGTTTTTGACTCGGTCGAACGCTTCCATGGCATCATCCGTTACTCCGAGGACTCTTTGGAGAGCCCCGCCGCGAAACTCCAGGAGAGCACTCGGCAGCAACTGCCGGATGAAACGCTCTGGAAATCGACCGAGCAAGCTTCGACGACAGGTCTCGAGGAAACGCGGCATCATGGAGTGTCGCTGAGCTCCGAGGGATTCCCCCACGTGTGGATCCCACACTGGCTGCTGCTGATTCCGCTGACGGCACTCGTGTACCGCCTCTGGCGTGCGGCGGGGGATGTGGTCGGTGTGAACACCTTCTCGCTGCAGAACATGTACGCCAATCGTTTGGCACGCTGCTTCCTCGGTGCCTCGCGGGTCCGGATCCCCGACCTGACGACCAACATGGATCCCGGCGACGATCTCCCCCTGGCGAGGTTGTTTCCCGGTTCGCAGCGGATGGGGACCGACAGCTCTCTTCCCGAGACCCACTGGGGTCCTCTGCACCTTGTGAATGGGGCCCTCAACCGCAAGGCGTCGACGTCGTTTGATGAAAACCGATCCGCCGCCGCCAGGCATGCCGAGACTCTGCAGTTTCTCGACCGTCAGGCCGAGTCGTTCGTGTTCTCCCCCCTGTTTTGCGGCAGCGAGTCGACGGGCTATTGCCCCACCCACGAATTCGCGGGGAATGTGACCGTCGGCACCGCGATCGCCGCCTCGGGGGCCGCGGTCTCCCCGAACATGGGCTATCACTCGTCCCCCGCGATCACGGCCCTGTTGACGGTGTTCAACTTCCGGTTGGGGTCGTGGTTCGGGAATCCCGGCAATCCCCAGACACGGGGCGCGACCAACCCCTCGGAGAGTGCCGGACTGCTGCTCTCGGAACTGCTTGGACAGACTCCGGGGAACAGCCCCTACGTCTACGTCTCGGATGGAGGGCATTTCGAGAACATGGGAGTCTACGAACTGATCCGCCGCCGGTGTCGGTTCATTGTGGCGGTCGATTCCGGCACCGATCCCACCTCCAATGACAACCTGGGACGCCTGATCCGGCAGGTGCGAATCGACTTTGGCGTGGGGATTGAACTCGACATGACCCCCGTCACCCCGCGTGACGACGGACTCTGTGCCGCGCACATCACGTTGGGTCGGATTCACTACGGCGTGACATGGGATGAAGACGATCGGCCGATCGGTCCCGCGGAAGATCTCGAAACGTTTGAAGAGGCCGATCCGGTCTATCGCCGGGAACTCAACCAGGGAATCCTCATCTGGATCAAGAACGCGATCACGGGAGATGAATCGGGCGATGTCCTCAATTACCGGGCCGAGAATCCAGAATTCCCCTATGACCCCACACTGAACCAGTTTTTCAGCGAGGCCCAGTTCGAGTCGTATCGTCATCTGGGGGTGCACTCGGTCACGCGCCAGTTCCAGTTCCCCAATGGCCAGCGGGTGACCCTCGATCTGCACACCAATCATGCGACCACCGCGAAGTACACCACGCGCGAACTGTTCGAGGGGATGTACAACGCCGGACAACCCCTGTCGGCCGAACACGAAACCCTCTTCGCGGACTGCCATCGCGAGTTCAATTCCTGGCTCGCGCAGTTGCGCGGCCAGGAACAGCTGCAATGGCTGGCCGACGAGATTTTTGGTTCGAACCGTCAGCGGGAGTTCGCCGCCCGTCAGCCTCGGACTCCGGACCAGGAGCGGGCCGAACGCCTGATGGCGGCGG
Source organism: uncultured Planctomycetaceae bacterium (assembly GCA_903861195.1). Lineage (GTDB taxonomy): Bacteria > Planctomycetota > Planctomycetia > Planctomycetales > Planctomycetaceae > UBA10511. Next base: position 6,666 of record CAIOTJ010000270.1, read on the forward strand.
AAATGTTTGCCCTGCTCGAATCCACTTTTCTTGCGCTCGACCTGCGAAGGAACTGGCGTCATCCCCGCTATGCCGGCTGGGCGGGTCAGTTCGGTGCCTGGGCCAACTCCCCCACACTTCGCCGGCACTGGCAGGGAGACTTCCAGGCCAGCCTGCTTCCCCTGCAGACCCTGTGTGATCCGCAGATTGCGCAGTTCGTGAATCTTCTGTTTGAGAAGCAACTTGAACCCTCCATCGATCCTGGGAAAGCCACCCGGCCCTGATGCCGGTTTTTCCCGGCATGGCATCCTGCCTGGTCTGCATCCCGACTTGGAACTGTGGGGCTGGCCCGCGCATCCGCAATTGGCACCCTCTGCAATTCAGCAGTAAACTCAGGAAGTGTCGCTGGCCCTCGGGTCGCGCCACCCCACTCCGGGTCCCTCGCCCGCATTCCACCCCACTCCGGCTCCCGCCCCATGATTCGACACCTCCTCCCTCGACGAATGGCAATCCTGGTCGTCGCTCTGACGGTGGGGAGTGACCTGCGAATCACATCGGCCGCCGACCCGGCGGCCGACTTCTTCGAACAAAAGATCCGCCCGCTGCTGGTCGAGCGGTGCCAGGCCTGCCACTCGTCGGTCACCGGCAAGACCAGCGGCGGACTGGCCCTCGACACCCGACAGGGCTGGGTCACTGGAGGGGACAATGGCCCGGCCATCGTTCCGGGCCAGCCGGAAGAGAGTCTGTTGCTGAAGGCCATCCGCTACACCGACCCCGATCTGCAGATGCCCCCGGCGGGCAAAGGGGAACGGCTGACAGCCGACGAAGTGGCCGCGGTCACCGAGTGGATCAAGGCGGGAGCCATCGATCCGCGGGTCGCTGGAGAACGGCTCGGCGGCATGTCGGCCGACGAGGCCCGGCAGTGGTGGAGCTGGCAACCCCTGACGTCGGTCGCGGTCCCAACGGTCCGCGAGACCGCCTGGCCCCAGACCGATCTCGACCGGTTCATCCTCGCGGCACTCGAACGCGAAGGATTGCCCCCTGCCGGTCCTGCAGACCGCCGCACCCTGATCCGCCGGGTCACCTTCAATCTCACGGGGCTCCCGCCCACACCAGCCGAGATTCGCGACTTCCTCACCGATGATCAACCCGGCGCCTTCGACCGGGTCATCGACCGTCTGCTCGCCTCCGAGGCGTATGGCGAACGCTGGGGGCGTCACTGGCTCGATGTGGCCCGCTATGCCGACACCGCCGGCGACGGAGCCGACTATCCCGTGCGCGAAGCGTTCCGCTACCGCGACTGGGTGGTGCGCGCCTTCCAGAAAGATCTCCCGTTCGATGAGTTCCTCCGGCTCCAGATCGCGGGGGACTTGCTCGCCCCGACGCGCCCGGCCGAAGAGTATGCCGACTGCATCACCGCGACGGGATTCCTGGCGGTGGGGAAGCGCTATGGCTACGCCCCCAATCCCGACTATCAACACCTCGACTTCGCCGATGTGATCGACTCGGTCGGCCGGTCTCTGCTGGGGCTCTCGCTCGGCTGTGCCCGCTGCCACGATCACAAATACGACCCGGTCCCGATGCGCGACTATTACGGACTGTATGGCATTCTTCAGAGCACCCGCTGGGCATTCCCCGGAGGGGAAGAACACAAGCGACCCACCCACTTCCCGCCGCTGGTTCCTCCTGCGGAAGTCACCCGCCTCGAAGCGGAGCGGGCGACCGCCATTGCCGGCCTCGAAACCGAACTCGCCACACTGCAGGCAAGCCGGGGGATGCTGGATGGCAAATGGATCGCCGGCGGTCCCGACCTCGCTTTCGAATCGCAACCGGACGGAAAACCTCCCGCCACTCCCTGGCTCTCGGCAGGACCGAATGCGGTTGGACCCGACTCGCAGAGTCCCTTCGCGCACATCCACCCGGCCGGACAGCGGGGAGTCCGGGTGGGCAGTGGACAGCCAACCGATGGCATCCGGTATGTCTTCCCCCAGAAGCTCAAGAAGACTCCGGGAGGAAAGTTCTATCTCACGGTCGATTTCCGTACGGCGGCCGGGGCCGACCAGCCCGGGGCGTACCGCTTCTACCTGGGACGCGGGGTCATTGAGTCGCTGGCGCTCGAATTCAGTGTCACCCGCCACGAGTTGGCCCTCAAGAACGGCACCGCGTGGGAGGTGATTCGATCCATTGAGCCCGGCGTCTGGCACACCCTGCAGGCCGTTCTCGATCCAGACCAGCAGACCTGGTCGGGCGTGGTGGGACCGGCCGGTGATCTCACCGAGTTCCGTGACAAGAAACTGAATCCCGCCTGGGATGGCATTCTCGACACGTTCATCTGCGACGGAATCGGCCATGTCGCCGGTCCCGCCCCCGCCCGCGACATCGACAATCTCGGACTGCAGGCGGTTCCTTTTCCTCCCCCTGGCAGCGACCCGGTTCCCCCCTTCGTCCCTCCCGTCGATGCTGCCGAACAACTCGCCCGCCTGGCCGAGCAGATCAAGCAACGAACGGCCGAACGGGATGCGTGGCAGTCCCGCGAGATCTACCCGACGGCGTATGGGGTCAGCGAGGGGACCGCCACCAACGCCCGATTGCAGAAGCGGGGGGAACCCGCTCAGCCGGGCGAGGAGATCCCCCGGCAGTACCTCACCATCTTGGGAGGAGACCGACTGGCGGAGGGGACCACCGGCAGCGGTCGGCTGGAATTGGCCAACTGGTTGACCCGCTCGCAGCGGCCGCTGGCGGCACGGGTGTTCGTCAACCGGGTCTGGGGTTGGCACTTCGGACAGGGATTGGTGACAACCGCCAGCGATTTTGGTTCGCGGGGAGAACTCCCCAGCCATCCGGAATTGCTCGAATGGCTCACCGGGCAATTCCTGCAATCGGGGGGGAGTCTCAAGGCGTTGCATCGGCTGATTCTCCGCTCGGCCGTCTATCAACTGTCGGCGGAAGATTTGCCCGAGGGGCTCGCCCGCGATCCGGCCAACCGCTGGCTGTGGCGGCATCCCCGCCAACCGCTGGATGCCGAGTCGATCCGTGATGCCATGTTGTTTGTCAGTGGGGGGCTCGAGCGCGGCCCGGCCGGGCCGCATCCGTTTCCCCCCACCCACACCTGGGCGTTCACCATTCACCAGCCGTTCCACGCGGTGTACGACTCGAACCATCGCAGCCTGTATCTCATGCAGCAGCGGAACCGACGCCATCCCTTTTTGGCCCTGTTCGATTCGGCCGATCCGAACCAGAGCGTGGCGCAGCGGCTGCCGACGGTCACCCCCACGCAGACCCTGTACCTCATGAATTCCCCCTTCGTGCACGAGCAGGCGGCGGCGTTTGCCGCCCGCGCGGCACTGCCCGGTCTGGCCCCCACCGAGCGGGCCCGGCAGATGATCGAAGCAGCTCACGGGCGGGAAGCCGATCCTGCCGAACTGGAGATGACCTCCCGCTTCATCGCGCAGTACGCCTCCCGGCTGCCGGCCGAGACGGCTCTTGCCGATCGCGAAACGGCCGCCTGGCAGGCCTTCGCCCGGGTGCTGCTGACTGGCAATGCGTTTCTTTCGGTCGACTGAGTTGGTGAACCTGCCCGTTCCCGACCACAGACGTTCGCCCGTTTCAACTCCCGCTTCCCGGATCCTGAAATCATGCCGATGCCTCCCGTCACACGCCGCGAGTTCCTGCAGCGAGCCTCGGGCGGATTTGGTGCCCTGGCGCTGGCGGGGCTGCTTGCCGAAGAGGCCTCCGCCGCGCACGATCCGCTCGCCCCCCGCGAGCCGCATTTCGCGCCGCGGGCCGATCGGGTGATCTTCCTGTACTCGACCGGGGGAACGTCGCAGGTCGACACTTTCGACTACAAGCCGCAGTTGTTCGCCGATCATGGCAAGAAGATCACCGCGTCGCGCTGGCTGAACAAGCCCGGTCAGTTCGAACGGTACCTGATCAAGCCCCGCTACAAGTTCGCGCAGCATGGGAACAGTGGCATCTGGGTGAGCGAGTTGTTTCCCCACCTGGCGGGGGTGATCGACGACGTCTGCCTGCTGAACGCGATGCATTGCGACAGTGACGGGCATGACAAGGCGACACTGGCCGCGCACACCGGTTCGGCCCAGTTCGCCCGACCCAGTGCCGGGGCGTGGGTCAGCTATGGATTGGGGACTCCCAACCGCAATCTGCCGTCGTTCCTGGTGCTGGCCCCCGCGGCGCCGTATGCCGGGGCCCAGACCTGGGGGAGTGACTTTCTCCCGGCGTGTCACCAGGGGACCCATGTCATCCCCGGTCCCGAGCCGCTGCCGAATCTGAAACCGCGCGGCCCTGCTCCCGAACTGCAGGGGCTGGAACTGGAGCTGCTGGGGCAGTTCAATCGGAAGCATCTTGAACGCCGGTCGGCCGACCTGGCGCTCGACGCGCGGGTCCGCAGTTTCGAGACCGCCTTCGGCATGCAACGGGAGGCGCCGGAGGCGTTCGATCTGTCGCAAGAGACCGAGGCGACTCATGCCCTGTATGGACTCGAGCGGGGGGCCACTTCGGGATTTGGCTGGCAATGCCTGGTGGCCCGCCGGCTGGTCGAGCGCGGGGTCCGCTTCCTGGAACTGATCGACGTGGGATCGAGCAACAACTGGGACTCGCACGGCAACATGGCCGACCACGAGCGGCTGGCGAAGGCGATCGACAAGCCCATCGCCGGACTGCTGACCGACCTCAAGCAACGGGGGCTGCTCGACCGGACGCTGGTGGTCTGGACCACCGAATTCGGCCGGACGTCGTTCCATCAGACGGCCGATCATCCCGGCCGCGAGCATCACAACCTCGTGTTCACGTCGTGGCTCGCCGGCGGCGGGGTGCGGGGAGGGTTCGTGCATGGCCAGTCGGACGAGCATGGTATTCTGCCCGCCAGCGGGGCCGTTCACACCCATGATCTGCATGCCACGATTCTCCACCTGCTGGGACTGGATCACGAACGCCTCACCTACCGACATGCCGGGCGCGATTACCGCCTGACCGATGTCGCCGGTCGGGTGGTCACCGAGATCCTCTCCTGACCCGCCTCACCTGGTCCAACCGGACGACACTTCCTGGAGTTTGTTCTGTGGTTCGACGGAAGCAACATCATCGGCATCGCACACGGCGACGCACGGTTCCGGGGACACCCCCAGGCACGGTGACGGTCGATCCCGATGCTCCCCCGTCGACACTGCACATCCTGGCGTACGGCCGGGATGACTATGTCGAAAAAGATCTCACGCAGGTGTCCGAGATCCGCGAGTTCCTTGGGCATTATCCCGTTGTCTGGGTCAATGTCGATGGGCTGGGGAATCTGGCCATGCTCATGCAGTTGGCCACGCTGTTCGACCTGCACCCGCTGGCGATGGAGGATGTGGTCAACGTCCATCAGCGGGCGAAGGTGGAGCCGTTCGGCAACCGCACCTTCCTGGTGGCGCGCATGGTGCGGCTGGGGGAGTCGCTCGAACCGGAGCAAATCAGTCTGTTCGTCGGCCCCAACTTTGTCGTTTCGTTCCAGGAACGGGAGGGGTGGGACTGCCTGGAATCGGTCCGCGAGCGGATCCGCCGGAAGGTGACCCGGATCCGCGAAGCGGGACCGGGCTACCTCGCCTATTCGCTGCTCGATGCGGTGGTCGACAATTTTTTTCCCGTGCTGGAAGCCTTTGGCGAACGGCTGGAGACGCTCGAAGACCGCATCATTCTGGCTCCCGACCGCAATGCGATCGCCGAGGTGCATGGGGTCAAACGCGAGCTGCTGACCATTCGTCGTTCCATCTGGCCCCAGCGCGAGGCGCTCAATGTGCTGGTGCGCGACGATGTTCCCAATTTCGACAACGACACGCGCCTCTACCTGCGTGACGTGTACGACCATGCGGTGCGGATCATCGACCTGGTCGAGACCTATCGTGAGATCTGTTCCGACCTGATGGACCTGTATCTCTCGAGCGTCAGCAACCGCATGAACGAGGTGATGCGGGTGCTGACGGTCATCTCCACGCTGTTCATTCCGCTGACCTTCATCGCCGGTCTGTACGGGATGAACTTCGATCCGGACAGTTCTCCGCTCAACATGCCCGAGCTGCGGTGGTACTTCGGCTATCCGCTGTGCATCGCCCTGATGGTCCTCATCTCGGCGGCCCAGGGTTACTTTTTCTGGCGCAAGGGGTGGATTTTCGGCGGCAAGTGGGACGGCCCGGTGTTGCCCGACCCCGCCCCGGGTTCTCCCGAACGCTCACCCTGACACGCCCGCGCCTCCGTCGCGGTTCCCGCGACCGAGGCCTCGGCGTTTCGCAGTAACGGGCTGGGACCGACGCGATTCGGTTGATGGAAAACCCACGCTCCCCCTACTGAGGCGGAGCATCGAGCAGTTCCTGCACCGCCTGCTTGATCTGGTTCCCCAGATCGGGGCCCCCGCCGACGTAAAGCCGCACGATCTTCCCGTCAGCATCCACAATCACAGTCTGGGGAATGGCCGAGGCCTGGTACTTTTCGGCCACCACCCCATCGACGTCCAGAACCACCGTCACATCGAGTTGATGCCGGTTGAGCAACGCTTCGATCTGCCTGGGCTGTTCCTGCAGGTTGACCGCCACCAACTGGACTTTGTCGGCGGGAAAGCTGTGGACCGCCTGTTCGACCTGGGGCATCGCCTTCACACATGGCCCGCACCAGGTGGCGAAGAAGTCGAGCACGGTGATCTTTCCCTTTTGGGCGGCGAGCTGAAAATCCCCACCGGTCAGCAGCGCGAGCTTGAAGTCGGGGGCCGGCTTCCCCACCAGGGGAGACTCTTCACCGCCCCCCGTGCCGCCGTCGGAGCCGCCGTCGTCATTCACGAATTTCGGATCGGGAGCGTTCCGCAGCCGCCAGCGATGGTAGGCCAACTGGGCCACCGCCTGCTCAATGCCCCCGCCGATGATCAGCTCGTCAATCTTTTCGATCTCGGCCCGGCAGACCCCCAGCACGTCGCTGTCTCCCGTCAACACCCCTTCCTGCAATTCGCGGGGCACAAACGTCAGACGGAAGCCGTCATGACGATGGGCCTGCACACGTTGAACTGCCTGGGTTCCCTCGCCGGCCGGGCTGGCGGATTTGTCGTCCAGTTCATCGGGGTGCAGCCAGAAGATGTGCGACACCAGCTCGCGCGACACTTCGCGGTTGTCGAGCCGCACTTCGAGCTTCAACTTGTCTTTGTCGAGCGAGGTGACCCGCCCGCGCAGGAAATCTCCCGAGGTCGACCGAACCAACTGGGTGGGGGGGTTGGGCCGCTGCATGCGGGGCAGCGTCAACAGCCGCTCTTTGCGGGCCTTGGCCAGCTTCACATCCTCAGGCTTCCCCGGCACCAGTTCGAGCAGTTTGACGCGGTCGTGAGGCACATGCCGGGCTGTGATGCTGGAGCTGGTCAGTGCCACTCCCTGCTCATCGACCCCCGCCGTCTCGCAGGTGATGGTGTCTCCCGTCCGCAGATGCAATTGCGGTTTCGCGGGAGGGCCTTTGGGTGCGGAAAACCGACCGGCCAGCGCTTGCAACGCATTGACTGCGGCCCCCCCGAGTCCCGGCGCCGGCACCACTCGCACGCCGCCCACACGCTGGTTGCGCCGCTCCTGTTCGGTTCTCGGCGGCGGCGGCGGGGGCTCGGCATACACCAGACGTCCCGATTCCGTTGGTTTCAGGCGGGCGCTCGAATCGCTGCCCGCGGGCTGAAACCGCAAGGCCCCGGTCTGTGCAGCGCCACTGGTCTCGACCAGCCAACCGCGGAGGAACTGGTCGGTCAATTGCAGCGTCCCTAAGCGGCCCGACGCGGGGAGTTCCTCGGCCTTCAGACTGTCGGGAACCAGCAGGGTCCGCAGCTCCGAGCGGGGAATGCGGACGGTGGGGGAGATTCCGGCGATGGCCAAGCTCAGGTCGAGCTCCGAAATTCCAACCAGAGAACCGGTCAGTCGCGATCCATTCAACGTCCCGACCGAGATCCCTTCGGCCACGACACCCGTCGAGGCATTCAGCACGAGGGAGGCCAGTTCGGTGAGGGGGAGCGTGCTGGCCGTGCCATCCACCGTGAGGGTCAGTTGCCCATCGTTCAGCGTGTCGATCGAGCCGTAGGCAATTTCGCCATTGGTCCGATGCACGCGGGTTTTGGTCGATTCGATCTCGCGGGGGGCTGTCCCGTCCCACCCGGTGATGCGCAGGCGTTCGAGTCGGGTGGTCCCCCCAAACCGGTTCACCAGCCGCACACCCCACGGTCCCTCGACCTTGCCGGTGACCTGCAGGTTGGCGAGTTGCTGGCCGGCCATCGAATAGACCTGCATCCGCGGCGGATCTTGCGACATCAACAGCTTCAGTTGCAGCCGCCCCATCCCCGGTTCGAGCGACTGCAGGGGGACGAGGTCGGCATCCCCGGCCAACTCGCGCACCGCGACGAGGGTGTTCTGCACCGCCTCGATCCGCAGGGCACCGCGTCGCTGGGGGGTCTTCATGTCGCAGCCCAGCTCGAAGGTGAAGGCCGGTTCGCCGCGCCACGAGAGTTCCAGATCGCAGGCGACCTGACCCGGCAGCGAAAAGGTCGATTCCAGAATCGCTTCGCCCTGGGCCACCAGTTGGCCCGCTTCATCGCGGAAAATCGGTTTGCCGGGGGGCTCGGCCTGCGTCCAGCCGTCGAGGCCGCGGGGGCCCGTGAACACCAATCCAAGATCCGCCTGCGGGCGGGCGATGCGTTCCACCAGCGGGCGGTCGATCACCAACGGCTCTGCGTTGCCCGCGACCTGCAGACGGACCGACTTGTCGTCGATCGAGAGCAGCTCGCCCCAGAGCACTCCGCCCCCCTGCAGTTCGACCCGCCAGGCGCCGGGGGCGGGGAGGTCGGGGGTCGCCGGGGTGGCGGGGACGGGGAAATGCACGGCATTCACCGCCGGAAGCCTGAGCCGAAAGGGACCGTCAAAGCTGGGGGACTGCCACAGCAGGTGGCCTTCCTCGGCCGAGGGGACAAAGTCTCCCCGCAGCAGGCTGCCATCGCGCAGCTCGATCACTCCGGAACGTCCCCCCGCCGCGCGGGAGGGTTCACCAGCCGCCACCCGGGGGGGCAGCAGCCCCAGAAGCAATCCAGGCAGCAGCCACAGAAGCAATCCAGGCAGCAGCCCCAGCAGCAATCCGGGCAGCACGCCCGCCAGCAGCAATCCGGGCAGCACGCCCGCCAGCGGTGCCAGGCACACCCTTGCCGCACGGGGGGCAAGCACCCCATCTTTCCCAGGGGAAACCATCATCGTTCGTAGATCGGCAGGAAGCGGTAATTGAGTGCCAGGGCCAACAGTGACAACGACGTATCGATCGAGGGGCCACCCATCTGGCCTTTGAAACTGCCGTTGGAACTCTGCATCTGCTTGAGCTGGCGAATCAGCAGCTTGTTCCATTTTTCCCACGAGTCGACATCTCCCTGGAACAGCGCCTGGGCCTGGTAGTAGCGGGTGTACTCGGCCCAGTTCGGGGCTTGTTGTTCGAGCCGTTGCTTGAGGAAGTCGAGGGTGTGGTTGTATTCGACGAGGTCTTTGCGGCGCGAGACCGAATAGACGAGGGTGGCGATCGACACGCGGGCGAGGGAGTCGTCGAAACCGAGGCCCGAGTAGGCGACCTGTCCCGAGGCCGACGTCATCTGTTTGAAGTATCCAATCGCCTTGTCGAGCGCCTCGTCGGGAACCTCGATCCCCGCGTTGCGGGCGGCCAGCAAGCCGACCAACACCGAGCCCGAGACCGACGTGTCGGCATCGGTGGCGTCGGGTGAATAGCGCCAGGCCCCCTGGGGATTCTTCTTCTGCGAGGTGATGGCGGCCCGCACGGCCAGTTCGAGTGCGACCCCCAGTGAGCGGGGGGCCTTTTCATTCGGCCAGAGCACCCGTTCGTCGACCACGCCGTAGGCCTCGGCCAGAGCCAGCATCCCGAACCCGTGGTGGTACATGCTGTTCCCCAGGAACCCGGTCTCGGCGTTCTGGTCGCGGATGATGGCCCGCAGCGATTTGCGAATCTGGGTGGTGTAGAGCCCGTAATTGGGGTCTTCGCCCGAGGCGAGAAACGCCATCAGACAGAGCCCCGTCCCCCCGGGGCCCTGGTCATTGGCCCCCTGCCAGTCCCCTTTTTCGGTCTGGGTGCTGACCAGGTACTGCAGGCCGCGGTCGTACATCTCGCGGACATCACGGGGAACCGCCTCGCCAATGCGCAGGGCTGGTGCCTGGGCGGCAACCGGTCGAGCACCCAGCGCCGCGAACCCGGCCAGCCCCAGCAGCACGCCCAGCCCCCATCTTCTGCCATGCGCAGTCCGATTCATCGTGACTCCTGGGGATCGGCGGCGGGCTGGTCCACTCCGGGCTGGGGCTCTTCCGGAGCATCGAGCCCGTCGGGCCAGACGCCGTTGGACTTGAGGAAATTCACCATCCCGCCATTGATGCCAAATTGGGCCATCGACCCCTTCCAGAACTTCAACTGCGGCGCGTTCAAAATGGGGCTCAACTGGTCATCGGGAATTCGCGACAACTGGTACATCACCACATGGGTGTCGTACGGGCTGCTGCGGCGGGGGGGCTTGAGGTTGGCCTGGCAGAGTTCCTGCAGGCGGTCGCGCTGTTCAGCCCGCAGCGCCAGTCCTTCATCGGCGGCGACCAGCAGCAGTTCCAGCTTGGCCCGCATGCGGTACATCCGCCGTTCGAGCGAGGCTGCCTCGAATTGCTGATTCTGTTCGGCCGACAAGGTCTTGGAGATCACACCCCGGAACAGCGAGCCATTGCCGAACAGCCCCCCCTGGATCTCCTGCTGCAGGGGACTCATCTCGCCCCAGAAGGCGTTCATGGCATTCTGGTCACTGCGGATCTTGAGGAACTTGCGGCGCAGTCGCTGGTACCGGTCGAGGAACCGCTGAATGTCGAGCCGCCCGGCCAGCAGCAGCTTCTTCCGCTGCGCGTCATCCAACTGGCAGGTGCGGGAGACATCCGACAGTTCTATGTCGAGCAGGGTCTGCAGCCGGTCTCTCCCCGCGTCGACCGTGGTGGCCGCTCCTTGCCAGATCCAGTTCTCGAAGTTCGCCTCTTCGATGAAAAAGTTCTGTTCCTGGGGACGGGGGTTCTCTGCGTCGTCCGGTTCCTCGTCGGCGACGTCGCTGTCGACTCCCTGCTGGATCTGGAAGGCGCGCACCTGGATCTGCTGGGCGCAGAGGCGATCCGCGGCATCCCATCGAGGCCAGGTCAGGCTCATCGCCACCAGCGTCAGAAGCCGAAGGCGCCGGTGCAACACGGGACTGGGCATCGGTTACCTCTCCTCCGGCTGGACTTCGAAGCGCACGTCGTCGACTGCCGGGACCACCTGGATCTGCACATCCCCCGGCACCTGCTCTGCGCCGCCGGAGGCGGCGTCGTCGTCTTCGACCGGTGGCTGCTGCTGGTTGAAGAAGTTGAATCCGCCTCCCCAGATGTTGTTCAGATCAATCCGCTGCAGCCCCTGCCAGATCTTCGCCTGGGGTTCCGTCAGCAGTTTTTCGACCGATCCCGCGGGCAGATTCGGAAAGACGTTGTTGCCATCCCACTGCAGAAACTCGAGGGCCCGCACCCAGTGCGGCTGCCATTCTTTGGTCAGCAGCGCTTCCAATTCGTCCCGCTGCCGCTGCGACAGGGTCACCTGCCGATCCACCTGAGACACGAGGTTGCGAACGGTGGCCCGCTGCCTGTGAGCGGAGCGCAAGGTCGATTCCCGCTCGTACAACGCGGCACGCTCGGGAGTCGGCGAATCCTGCAAGACCTTCAGAATGGCCTGCTGCACCACGCCGCGCACATCGGGGGCCCGATTCTCGGCGTTTCCATTCCGGGCCCCGCCAAACATCTGCCCCACCTGTCCGTCGGCCCATTCGCCCCCCAGCTTGTCGAACGCCTGTTGAGCCGCCGTGCGGATCTCCTGCTTTTGCGGCGGGGTGAACTCGGCCAGTCCCAGGCAGGTGGCCACCTCACTCCGCCACTGGGCACCGAACATCTGCTTGAAACTCTCGAACTGCTGATCGCGCACCTGCTTGCGCTGGTTGGCGTTGACCCCCGGCGGAGGCATTTCCATCGGGAGGGTGACCGGCTTCGCGGCCGGTTCTTCCTCCCGGTCATCGCTCACCAGCACATTGCCCATCACCACCCGCTCAATCGGAGCGCTCGCGCGGGCCTTCTTCCGCCGCACCCCCTCGGGCAGCTTCGGTTGGGCCACGATCACCACCACCGCCCCCTCCAGTCCAAACTGCAGCCCATGCCCCTGCAGAATCTCACGCAGCACTCCCACCAGCGGCTGCCGCCGCACATTCAGCCCGACCTGCGCCCGCTCGGGCTTGACGCCCGTCTGGTCCAGCGCTGCGGGGTCGAACCGGTACTCGAAGCCATGTGCCTGGGCGAGTTCGTCGAGAACCGATTTGAGATCCATGTTGTTGAACCGCACATCGATCCGTTGCCGGAGTTTCTCGACCATCTTCTGGCGGATCTCGGCATCGGGGTCGGGCGGCCGGGCGACCGCCCCCTCGGCGGCCTGGTCAGCCACGGTCTGCTCCGCGGCTTCCTGCACCACCTGGACGACACCGCGCACCTGCACCCCGGCCGGCAGCGCCCCGGCTTCAATCACCTGGAAGACCACTCCGGCGTCACCCTCGACGACCACCCCCTCAACAACCACCCCCTCAACGGCTCCCCCGAGGGTCACGTCGGGCAGTTCGCCCACTGGTGCGACGGGCGGAACCTGGGTGTCACGCTGGCCCCATGCGGGACCGGCCCCCCAGGTCGCCACCAGGATCCATCCTCCGCACACCACACGTCGCAGCAACATGGCAACAGGCCAATCGGCAGGAACCAGGGACTCAAATCGATTGGGAAGAATCCGCCGTGATGGTCCGCAGGGGGCGGCTTCCACCGCCATGACCACCGTCCGCTACTTCGAATCGATCCGGTTGAAGTACTCATCCAGCCCACTGCGGAACTCCTCGGGCAGTACTTGGCCGGCTTCGCCCGACGAGGCGGTCACCCCCCGATCCTCACGCACTTCCTTCTCGTTCACTCCCCGTCCCAGCAGGGCAATCGCGGCGTCTTTCGTGGTGCCGGTCCCACCCCCTCCGGGGGTCGAACCGCCGCCGCCCCCTCCTCCCGGCTTGATCCGCCGGGTCGCCAGCAGCAGTTCAATCGCCTCGGTCTCGGCGGCCATCGCGGCGTTGCCGGTGTTGGGCTGCGACAGGATCGACGTCGCCTCTCCCATCACCTCGGCCACCTTCTGCATCAGGGCCAGTTCCTTGCCGAACAGCTCCTGCGCTTCGGGCAGCTCGGCGATCCGTTCCCGGACTTTGATCGAGCGGTCTTGCAGCACCGACTGGGTCTTGGACAGCAATTCCGCCTCATTGCGATGCTCGTCGGCGGGGACGGCGGGCTTGGCCTGCTCGGCCACCCGGGTCTCTTCCCGCAGGTTCACCTCGGCCTCGAGGATCTGCATCACCTCCAGCACGATCGACGGCGGCAGGCTGCCGCGCGACTTGCAGCCGGGGCAGTCGCCCCCCTTGGCCGCATCGACCAGGTCTTCCGACCAGCGGTCGAGATTGTCGGACCAGTACTCGGCCTGGGCGATCGCCAGGCCGCTCGACAGCCGCAATTCATCGGCCAGCGTCCGCAGGTTGCCCACCACGTCGACCTTTCGCATCTCGTCGAGCACCGTGCGGAACTTGGCGAGCCGACGGCGTTCGAAATACGACTGCAGGTCATCCATAATATTCGAGACATCCTGGCTGCTCTGCGACTCCTGCACCGACATTTCGCCCAGAACCCGCTTGGCCTTGTCGTCGGCCACGTTGCCGCTGCGTCCGAAGGTCACGCTGACCTGGTCACCCAGCCGGCCGGCGATGTCGTATTGCTTGCGCGACGCCGCCTTGAGCCGCTTGACCAGCGTGCTCCCCTCGAGGTTCGCCAGCACCTTGTTCAACTCGTCGGAAATCTTGTCGAACTCGACCAGCAACTCCCGCTGCTCTTCGACCGCTTCGTCGAGCGACTCATCGGCGGGGGGCTTGGGACCGCCCGGCTGCGACTTCGCCCCCGAGACCGTGGTGGTGGGCAGCCGCAAGGTGGAGCTGCCTCCCTTCTTCGGGCCCGAGGGATTGGCCGGGGCGTTGGGATCGGGGGGCTGCTGCTGACTCTCGGAATCGACCACCGAGGGGACGGCGGGCTTGGGGGGACTCGGCTGCGACGGGGCTCCGGGGCCCGACTGGGTATTGCGGTTCTGGCCCGCCTGCGGGGCGGGGGGCTTCGGCTGCCCGGCCGACGCCTGCGCCTGCTGCGGGGCCTGGGCCGACTGTTTCAGCAGGTCGGCCACCGACGGCATGCGGCTCGACGAGATGTCTTTGAGCACCAGCAGCATCTCGGCCCACTTTTCAAGATGACCGACCCCCAGTTCGGGATTGCGCGACGCCTGCCGCAGCAGTTCTTCACCGGCGTTCGACAGCGCGTCGAGCCGGCGGCCATTGGCCTTTTCGGCTGAGGCCTGGGCCTCCAGCCGGCGTCGGTTCTCGGTCTCATCCAACTGTTGCCCCGTCAGCGCCCGCAGCTCTTTGTTGGTCTCGTGCAACTGCATCTCGCGATCGCGCACCTCCAGCGACTGCCGATGCCACTTGTGCAACTGTTCGGTCACCCAGATGGCGTGCTCTTCGGGGCTCAGCACGTAGAGCGTGTAGACCGGCGAATAGACCCGGGGGCGATTGGGGAGGTAGTCTTCCACGAAGAGCCGCACTTCCAGCACCTGGGGCTCGATCCCCAGCGACTTGGCCGAGAATGAACCGGCCAGGTCGAGCACATCGCGCGTCGGTCCCCCCGCTCCCAGAATCTTTTCTCCCTGGGCGGGTTTCTCGACGGTCTGGTTCTCGGCCGACTTCCATTCCATTCCCACGCGGGCCACGCCAAAGTCATCCTGGGCCCGCAGTTTGAAGTTCAGCCCTTCCGAGTCGAGCACGATCTTTTGCCGGGGCAGATCCTCCACCGCCAGGGCGGGGGCTTCGTCGTCGCGCGCCGTCAGCGAGATCACAAACGGTTCGCGGCCCGCCAGTTGATGGGCGTCGCGCCACTCGAGCGACAGGCGGCGATTTGCCTCCACCGGATACTGCGGTGTCTGGATGCCCCCTTCCGCCGGCGGAACGCTCGACCCGTCGATTGTCACCGCGTCCAGCGGACGGCTGGCGGTGGCGGCGAAGCGCACGGCGCTCCCCTTGACCAGAGCCAGCGCGCCACCCCGCAGGTCTTTGGTGACCGGCTCGGGGCGCTGCAGATAGTCGGGCAGCATGACGGTCGCCTGCACGGCGGTCAGTTCGGGCCGGGCCATGGGCTGAACTTGGACCGACTGCCGGTAATCGCCAATCTGCATCGCCAGCGCGGCGGGTTCGAGCTGCGCGGGAAGTTCAAACACATAGCGGTCGTCGCGCCGGGCGGCCTCGACCGGAAGCTGGGTCCCCAATTGCACCCGCCCCGCTTCAGGATGGCGCACCGTCTCGGGCTTCAGCTCGGCGGTCAGGGCGAACGATTCTCCATGCGGAACCAC
>CAIOTJ010000271.1 GCA_903861195.1 uncultured Planctomycetaceae bacterium
ATCCATTTGCAGAATTGGCCATGCAGTATTCATCCGATCAGAAATCCAGTCCCAACCAGCCCCCCTGAAACCAGTCATTTCCAAACGCCACCGTCAACGGCCCACCGCCGGCTCGCGCCAGGGCGTGGACACCATGGTTGGTTTGTCGCCCCGGATACGGGGTGGGCTGGCCGTCTTGCCGGAGGGCGCCCACGGCGGTTGGGCCTCGCGACAGCGCCGCCGGGCCGGGATGTCGAGGGGCGGTGCTCGGAGGGTGCGTGGGGCGGGCCTGGGGTGGGGGAGCGTGGCGGGGTCGGGCGGAGCGGGGGCGGACGATCAGGGCCAGCGTCGGATCGCGGTGACGGACGGCTCTTGCGGGAGCCAGCCGAGCGGGCGGGAGTTGCTCTCGGACCTCCCGCCCCGGGACTTTGTCCTGGGGGGCCTGACGATCGCTCCGCAATTGGCCGTCGGGGAGGGTGCCCTGGGCTTTCGGGCGGCCTTGCGGGAGGTGCTTCCAGCCACCCGGCAGCCGCGCGGTCGGGTCCACCAGCCGGCCGACGTGCTCAGGAACCTCGGAACCTCGCCGCGACCAAACATCTTGAAGCGGGGGAACTCGTGAGGTAGCATTGAAACGGCTTGCGATGGGTTGTGTTGGGGAGAGGTCTTGGCCTGGTTCCTGGGCTTTCTCCGCGAGTCGAACAGCAACCAAACAGGATGCCGATGAATCTCACACTCACGTTGTCGCCCCATCAGGCTGCCGAGTTGCAGCGTCGAGCCACGGCAGCGGGTACGGATCTCGAGACGTTCCTGATGAATCTGATTGTCGAGGCGGAGTCGGCCGATGAGCCGACAGCCGCGGAACTCCCTTATGATCGATGGCGATTGGAGTTTCAGAAGTGGCTGCAGGGACATCAGCCGCGCAATCCGGATCTGGATGACAGCCGTGAAAGCATCTATGAATGATGCAGATCCTGATCGACACCAACGTTTTGCTGAGATCCGCGGAACCGGGGCATGTGCACTTTCAGTGCAGTGTCGACGCGATGGATGTGCTGCGGAGTCGTGGCCACGAACTGATCCTGGTCCCCCAGATTTTGTATGAGTACTGGTCGGTGGCGACACGGCCCTTGGCGAACAACGGGCTGGGCCTGAGTCCTGCCGAGGCGGCTGTTGAGCTGGCCACAATACGCAGGCTGTTTCGACTGTTTCTGGATGAACGCGGAATCTATTCCGCATGGAGCGAGCTTGTGGTCTCGCATGCGGTCCGCGGAAAACAGGCTCACGATGCGCGGCTGGCTGCGGCCGTCCAACGGCACTCCATCTCGTATTTGTTGACCTTCAACACTGTTGATTTCCTCCGTTATCAGTTCCTCACCGCGGTTTCACCCATCGACGTCCTGTCGGGTGCGATCCCAATTTGATTTCGCCCAAATCCAGCCCGCTGAAATCCTGACCCTTTCCGGAAGAGGATCGTCTGCCACGACCCCATACCAGGTATCGCAATAAAAAAAGAACAAGGCCACCCTTTGTTTATAAACCCAGCAAACATGCCACAACATTCATCCCCATAACGGTTTACGATCTATTGTGAGAATTGACTGATATGTATTCATATGATCACATACCCAGTCCCAGCCAGCTTCCCTGAAACCAGTCGTTTCCAAACGCCACCGACAGCGGCCCACCGCAGGCTCACGCCTGGGCGTTGACACCAGGGTTGGTTAGTCGCCCCGGTTACGCATTGGCTGACCGTGTTGCCGGAGGGCGCCCACGGCGGGTGGGCCACGCGACATCGCTGCCGGGCCGGGATGTCGGGGGGCGGTGCGTGGAGGGCCCCCGGGGCGGGCCTGGGGTGGGGGAGCGTGGTGTGGTCTGGCGGAGCTGGTTCAGACGATCCTGGCCCGCCTCGGATCGCGGTGACGGACGGCTCTCGCG
>CAIOTJ010000272.1 GCA_903861195.1 uncultured Planctomycetaceae bacterium
CTGGTTCGCCTACACCGGCCGGGAATGGGACCCCGCCGTCGGCCTCTACTTCTACCGCGCCCGCTGGTACGACCCCCGCGCCGGCCGGTTCCTCAGCGAAGACCCCCTCGGCTTCGCCGCCGGCGATGTCAACCTCAGCCGCTATGTGGGGAATGGGGCGACGTTGTGGGTGGATCCGAGTGGGATGATTTCCTCGCAAGATGTGTCAGTCAGTGCCAATGTTGACGACCCTCTGCCAGATTCGAGCGGAAACCAAGGGCCACTGACGGGCTGGGAGGAGTACTGGTACTACCTGCACAACCCAGCGGCCATGGGGAAGGACCTGGAGAATACTTTCTATGTTGCCGGTGGTCTCGGTATTATCAAGGGGGCAGCTGCCGGCGGAGTCCTGATCGCCGGTTCGATCGCGGGCACATCGCTGATGGGCGCTGGCGGACTCGCAACAGCCGCTGGTGTTCCGACGATGGCGGGAAATGCCGTGATCGGCATGGGATCCGCTGGTCTGATTGGCAGCCTCATTTCCGGACTTAGAGGGGGAAATTATATTTCGGGTGGGGTTACGGCTGCCCCGGGTGGTTTGGTTGGTGGTGCTGCCTCATCTGTCGCCTCGAGCCTCTTGGCACGGGCTGGATTCTCGGGATTACTCGGGGCAATAACTTCGGATGGAATTGGTGGAGCGGCGGCGGCAGCGGTTGATTCTCGCCTCAAGGGGAAAACCCTGGGACAAACGCTCACAGCTGCCTTCTATGGTTTTGTGGCGGGTGGAACACTGCGTGCCGGATTGCATTATGCTGGACCGCTGGTAAAACAGTGGTGGTCGGCTTGGACTCCCAAGACATCTGCACCAAAGGCAAATCCGCCGGGAACTTATCGCCCTGCGACACCGCTTCCTCGTGGACCCAATGGTGAAATGCTTCCAAGTTCACCGTATCCGCATACTCAGATTGGTACGGAAGTTGGAAGAAAAGTCGGTCCGTATACGGCTGCTCGTGAGTTTGGCGCCAACGGACAGCCAATTCGAGACATCCACTTCACGGATCATGGCCGACCCAACGTTCCGGGCCATACGAATCCTCATCAGCACCACCACATTCAGATGCCCACTGGTGGGACACCACGATTCGGTCCAGCCGAACCATTCATCCCATAAATCAGGTCACGCCATGTATTTATTCGTGCTCCGAGACTATCAAGAGGGAGTCTTGATTTCATTGCCCTCAGTCATTAAACGAGTGCCGTGTGATAACGTGACTCATTGGCGATTCCGTGACATCACAGTAAACGAAGGTCTTCCGTTTGGCATTCCGGCTCCCCTATTGGAAGAAAGGAGTCGAATCTCTCCCGACGGTGTTTGCGTATCAACCGAAGAGTTTGGCGAATTTCTGAAGACTGACAGCCAGATAATTGATGGATGCATTTATGGGCTTTCGGGAGCCAATGCGAGAACGTCCTTGTTTTGCCTTGATTGCGTTGACGCCTCGCAATGGGAAGCCACGACAGAGTATGAAAGCATAGCGAACGAACTTGAGAAACATGGATGGTCGCGCCAATGAGAACATGTCGCCGAAGATGTGGGTCTGGTCTCCAGCGCAGGAGGATTGACAACTGCGGGTGCTGGTCTGATTGCCGTCGGTCGTCTTGGAATCGATGGGATGTCCACCTCGGATGCACGAGGGGGAGATTCCATATTCATTATCGAACATCGGCGAGCTTGCCGCCGAGCAGCAAGAAACGCTCAAGGGCCTCTGGCGTGGCCATCAGCCTCTTTCAGCCCTCCCGGAATCTGTACGGCAACAATTAGCCGGCTTATACTTTCGTGTAGCTTCTGAGAACGCAGCAGGATTTGCTCAGGCGTCGTTTAACGAAGCGCGAGCCAAGTTCTTGCTTGGGCAAGGTCCAAATCCCGGTCCGTCTGTGAATGAGTTCGCAAAACGGATGGGAATTCCAGTGTTCAAGCGAAATTAGGGGGATGCTTATGTTTCGTCTAAAGTTCACAAACTCCAACGACGTCCCGATCTTCGTACAGATTGATCCTTGGGCAGGGCTTTATAAGCTTTGTAAAGGAGACGAAATTGAATTTGCCGCCGACGGAAACGACAAGGGTTTGTTGGTCGACGTGGAAGAGGACAACGATACGAGGATTGTGACACTATGGAATAGTGTTGAGTACTTCATTGTGCGGGAAGGCCAACTCATTCATTGGAAAGAGTTTCCAACGAACATTTTTGAATAACCTTTTCGGCGTTCGTCGAGCCACCTCAACACCCGGCATGGCCCTCGCTGGCACACTTCGTCACACTCTTGTTCACAGCGGAGTTTTCAGGACAGTCTGTTTCGACGAAAGAAGGGGACCGACCTCGATACGGTCAGAGCACTTTGTATCCACTGGGGATCCGCCAATTCAGTTTCTTCCAGTGATGCAGGAGGACCTCTTCCTGTGGTCTAAGGGGCTTGACCAACATCGCCAGCAGTTGATCGTGCCTATGCGGTACGATCGGGGAAAGTTCGTCCTCCATGGGCAAGTCAGACCCAGCGGGACAAGTTGCGGACTTTCCTGGACGAATTCAGCACACGGGGCACGTCGACGTGTGAACCAGTGTCCCGAACTGCCGGAGTCAACCGCCCGACACGCGCAGGCGGGAAAGACCGGACGTATCCCGACCGGCGAACACTCATTCCTGATGCAACGGAGGGGCGCTGGAGCGGGTTGGCGAAGGGTATAGGCCAAGCTTCCACACCAAAGGACCGGCCCAAAGGGCCAGCCGTTCCCCCAGCCCGGCCCAGCGGGCCGGGACACGCATCCCAACCACGACATTCGTCGGCCCAAGGGGCCAACAATACATCTCGACACCTGTGGGTTCCTCGGAGAGCAGCGGCCGGAATCAGAGACATTTGCTGTCGCAGCCGGGCACTGCCCGGCTGCGACAGGGTCCAGTCGACATTCCGTCGGCGACTCGCCACCAACATCGGCAGCTCTTCGAACAACTCGTCGCCCCAGAAGCCCACTTTGCTGCGGAACAGAGCCCAGGTCTCGCCGGCC
This sequence comes from uncultured Planctomycetaceae bacterium, assembly GCA_903861195.1. GTDB lineage: Bacteria > Planctomycetota > Planctomycetia > Planctomycetales > Planctomycetaceae > UBA10511. Next base: position 3,041 of record CAIOTJ010000272.1, read on the forward strand.
TCCAAGACCCCCCCGCTGGTCCCCGGTCCCCATGCCCGTGGCCCCCCGCTCTCCCTCGTTCCCTCAAACTCCGGCCTCTCCCGTGCTATGATGGAATAACCCAAACCCGCATCCGGACATCCCATGGCCGGACTGTGGGCGGCTGCGGCCCCGATTCCCTCCAGCAATCGTTCCCTCCATGTCTCAGACCAATCTGTCCTCCTTCATTTGGTCGGTCGCCGATCTGTTGCGGGGAGATTACAAGCAGTCCGAGTATGGGCGGGTCATTCTGCCATTCACCGTGCTGCGCCGGCTCGACTGCGTGCTCGAGTCCACCAAGCCGGCCGTGCTGGCCGAGAAGGCGAAGCGCGAGGCGGCGAAGATCAATCCCGAGCCGTTCCTGCTGAAGAAGTCGTAGCAGCTCTTCGACAACACCTCCCCCCTCGATCTCAAACAGCTGATGGGGGACCAGGACCACATCGGCGAAAACCTCGCCAGCGACATCGAGGCGCATTTGCCCGCCGTCGCCTGGTAGAAGTCTGAAGTCCCCCCCCCTGGGACCACCGCAACCGGCTGACCAGCGTCACCACGTACTCGGGCGCGGGCACGAGGCAGGCTGGGGCCGAGTACACCTACGACCTCTTCGACCGGCGAATCGCCCGAAAAATCGATGCCGACGGGAACGGGGTCTTCGAGACGACGCAGCGGTTCGTCTACGACGGCGAGGATCTGATCCTGGCATTCTCAGGCTCGACCAACGTCCTCACCAACCGCTACCTCTACGGCCCGGCCACCGACGAGATCCTGGCCGACGAAAAGATCACCACCGGCACCACCAGTACGGCTGGAACCGTCACCTGGAGCCTCGGCGACAACCTCGGCACCATCCGCGATCTGGTGCAATACAACGCCGCCACCGGCACCACCACGGTCGTCAACCACGTCCGCTACGACAC
>CAIOTJ010000273.1 GCA_903861195.1 uncultured Planctomycetaceae bacterium
CGACCCACCTGGGAGACACCATCGGCAAAGTTCTCGAAGAGGCGGCTGGTCGACCCGTGGCCGGAATGGTGCTGCTGAGCGACGGGCAAAACACCGGGGGGGTCTCTCCCGCCGAGGCCGCCCGATCCGCCGGGCTGGCGCAGGCGCCGCTCTACACGGTTCCGGTCGGTCCCCCGGGGCGGCTGCGCGATGTGGCGGTCGTCGATCTGTTCACCTCGGGACAAGTTTCAGTGGGAGACACCGCACAGGTCTCGGTGACCATCGAAAGCACCGGGTTCGATGGGCAGCCGGTGGACGTACAACTGTTCGATGGTACGACCGCGCTGGCGAGCCGCCGGCTGGTGCTGGCCAGCGGCGAGCAGCAGCACATGGAGCTGAGCTTCGAGGCGAAAGAGGCCGGCCTGCGGACGCTGAACGTGGTCATTCCCGTGCTGCCCGAGGAACTGGGCCCCCTGCACGCCAACAACAGCGACACCACGCAACTGCGGGTCGCGGCCGGGAAGTTGAAGGTGCTGCTGATCGACGGAGCCCCCCGCTGGGACTTCCGGTTTCTGAAGAACGCGTTGCGGCGCGATCACGGGCTCGAAGGGCGCACGGCATCGGAAATCGATGTGCTGCTCGACAGCGAGCTGGCCCGCAAGAGCGCTCCCGCCGGGGCCGCCGGTCCCTACCCCGCCACGCTCGACCAGCTTTGTGAATATCACACCCTCATCCTGGGAGACATCGCCGTCGAACGACTGCCCGCCGGTTTCCTGTCGTTGATCCGGGAGGGAGTCGAAGAGCGGGGACTGGGGTTGATAGTGGCGGCCGGTCCCCGGGCGACGCCGCACATGTGGTCCGAGAGTGAACGGGAACTGCTGCCCGTCCGGCTGGCCGCCAGCAATAACGGCGCGCTCGCCCCCGTCTACAACCCCTATCGCCTGGCGATCACCCCCGAGGGGGAACTGCACGAACTGCTGCGGCTCTCTCCCGACGCGGGGCAGAACCGCGAGACGTGGGAACGGATGCCTCCGTTCTTCTGGGCCGCCCCGTGCGAGCGGGCCAGCCCGGCGGCCAGTGTGCTGGCGGTGAATGGCAGCGTCGAGAACGGCTATGGCAAACAGCCGTTGATCGCCTGGCACTTTTTTGGAACCGGGCGAGTGCTGTTCGTTGGGACCGATTCGACCTGGCTCTGGCGGCAGAACACCGGCGACCGCTACTTCTACACCTTCTGGGGGCAGGCGGTGCGGTTTGTCGCCCGGCGGGAACCCGACGAGGGGCGACGCAGCCGGCTTGAGATCTCTCCCGCGCGCGTGCAGCCCGGCGAGGCGACCCGGCTGGAACTGTGGGGGGTGAACGCCGCCGGGGAACCACTGACCGATGCGCGGGTCGCGGTGCAGATCGAGACTCCCGACGGCACACCCGCCCAAGTCGACCTCGCCGCCGATCCACAGCAGCCCGGACGCTACACCGGCCGGTTCGTCCCCACGCTGGCGGGAGACTACGCCGCGATCTTCGACCCGGGCTCGGGGGCCGACCGGGCCGAGGCCCGCATCAAGGTGCTCCCCTCGACCACCGAGCTGCGCCGCCCGAATCTCAACCGGGTGGCATTGGCGGGTTTGGCCACCGGTTCGGGAGGGGAACTGCTGGAACTGACGCAGCTCGACCGGCTGCGGGAGTTGCTGAAAGGAACGCCCGGCACCAGTCAGCTCTATCGCGAGAAGACCCTCTGGGACAACTGGCTGATGCTGGTGTTGCTGGTGGGGGTCTACTCGCTCGATGTGGCCCTGCGAAGGCTGGCGGGGCTGAACTGAGTGGCAACGCCCAGGCCGCAGCCGGTGGTCGCGCTCTTCCCGATTCTTCCGCAACCCGTGCAACATGCCGCATTTTCTGCTGTTTTATGAGGGAGCGGCCGACTATCTCGCCCGGCGGGGCGAGTTTCGGGCCGAGCATCTGCACCGGGCCTGGGCCGCTCAGGCCCGGGGGGAACTGGTGCTGGGGGGGGCCTATGCCGACCCGGTCGACGGGGCGCTGCTGATCTTTCAGGGGAAAGACGCGCGGGTGGCCGAGCAATTCGCCGAGAGCGACCCGTACGTGCGGCACGGCCTGGTCGCGCGATGGTGGGTCCGCCCCTGGACGACGGTGGTGGGAGATCTGGCCGAGACCCCCGCTCGCCCAGGGGGGAGTTGAAAAGCGCCCGACGGCCGCGTCACAATGCGAACTGACGCATGTTGGGAACCGCGGAACCGAAGTGGGAATAAATCCCGGGTTTCGCGCATCACATGGATATCCCGTTGCCACGGGACACGTGCTTTTTCACCTGCTGCGAAGGAACAAGACATGTCGCTGAAAACGATTCGTTCGGTCGCCCTGGCCACCCTGGGTGCCGTGGTGTTGGCTGTGGTTGGCTGTGCCCCCGCTCCCTCGGCTGCTCCCGCCGGCGGCAGCCCCAGTACCCTGCCGACGAACGGCCCCCCCTCGACCGATCCGACCGGAGCTGCCAAGCCCGCGGCCGCCGCGGCTGAAGATCAGGCGGGCTCGACCACCGGTGCGACCGAGTCGTCCGAAAAGTAGGTCATGGCGAAGTCGGCCTCTGGCCATTCCCTCCCCCCCTGACGGGAGGGGTATGCCTGTGGATCAAGAGACATCACCGGCGGTTCCCCGACGTGGGGAACCGCCGGATTTTTTTGGTCGGGAGGGAGGGGGGGGAGCGAACCTTCCCGAGGATCCGAGGTGCGACCCCACGCAACGGCGCCTGCCATTGGTCATTGCAAACGCCCTATCCCCTACACCCAGCTTCCGCCTGTCTCAATCCACATATTTGTTTCAACATCAGTTGTTTGAACAGGAATATCGA
>CAIOTJ010000274.1 GCA_903861195.1 uncultured Planctomycetaceae bacterium
ACCTCGCGGGGCGCGAGCAGCCCGGTGTTCAATGCGGGAGTGAGGACCGAATGGAACAGGAAGGTCTCGGTGGAAGAGATGGCGTCTTCGTACTCGCCGAACGACAGCAGGTGCTGGTCGAGAAAGTGCGCGAGACCTTGCCGGGCCTGCGCGGGAGTGGTGGGGTAGGCGAACTGTCCGGGGTCACCGGGGGCGTGGGGGAAGTCGCGGGCGACCGACAGCCGGGCGGCCTTCACTTCGGCGGTCGCCTTGGGGACCGAGCGCGGGGGAATCTCCAGCCCTTTGGGAAGCTTCTGGCGGTTGTCGGCGTCGAAGCTCCACTTGTCTCCCACGGGGCGGCCGTTCATCTCAACGAGAATGTCCAGCCGACGGCGCTGCTGAGTATAGAAGTCGGTGAAGTACCACAACCGTTTCCGGTCCCCAAACTCGTGATAGACCTCCACGGGGGTAAGGAAGTGCGGGTCGGGCAACAGTTCGCAGGGCAGACCCGCCTGCTGGAGGGCGGTGGTCAGGCGGCGCTGCAGCCAGTCGTCGCACGGGTCCACCAGCCGCACCCGCGTCACTCCCTGTGCCTGCAGCCAGGGGACGATGTCGGCCGTGTGCTGCAGCATGGAACTGGGCACCGTCTCGACTCGCCGGCCCTGCTTCGCCTGGGTCTGTGCCCAGTGCGCCATCGAGGCGCGGTGCAGCACCAGTTTCTGGGCGTGAAACGCGTACTGCCGGAAGAACAACGGGTCTTCGACAAGCACGCAGAGATCGGCTCCCTCGACGGCGGGGTGCCGGGGGAACAGTTGGTGCGGATAGACGAGAGCGGCCTGCATGGCGGATGGCGGAGGAGGTGGGGTCAGGCCCGTTTGCGGGGCAGCACATGCCCCAGACCGCCATCGACGCCGATGACCTGCCCGGTGATCCAGTCATTCTCGGGCTGCAGCAGCCAGTCGACCAGCGAAGCAACCTGCCCCGGTTCTCCCAGCCGGCCCAGGGCGTGCATCTGGGTCGAGGCGGCGGCATTGGCGGGAATCTCCCACAACCGGCGGGTCATCTCGGTCTTGATCAGCCCCGGGCTGACCACGTTGACCCGAATGTTGTTGTTCGCATACGTGGCCGCTGCCGAACGTCCCAGGGAAATCACTCCCCCCTTCGCGGCGGCGATCGCCTCGTGGTTGAACATGCCAATCTCGGCGGCGGCCGAGGCGAACAGCACGATCGACCCACCGTTTTCCCGCAGCAGTTTCCCCGCCACATGCACCGTGGCGAAGGCCGTCATCAGGTTGGTTTGCACCACCTGGAAGAATTCGTCATCACTGGTGGAGTGGGCGGGCTTCAGCAGGACCGAACCAATGCAGTTGACGAGGGCCGAGAGTCCCCCCAGCGACTCGGCCAGGGGGCGCAGTCCCTCTTCGAGTTTCGCCGCACTGTGCGCCTCGACCACCAGCCACGGCTGGTTCAACTCGGCCCCCAACGGGGCCAGTTTCTCGGCATTCCGCCCCAGCAGAATCAGTTCCGACCCCTTGGCGGCCAATCGCCGTGCCAGTGTGGACCCAATGGTTCCCGTCGCCCCCAAAATCGCCACTCGACCCACGATCTACTCTCCTGCCATGATGAGACCTGGAATTGTAGCGGGTGGACAAATCATCGCTCGGGGACTGAGGCCGCGATGGTGTGCGGGCGACCACAATCCGACCTGTTGGCATCCGGGCAGACAAGCCCGTCCGGCGGAGGGCCCCCCGATCAGGACTGACTGAAAAGCCGCTTTTTTTTCATGGAATGGCCCCATCCACCCGAGCCCCATCCTCCCGACCGGTTCGCTGGATCGCCTGGCTGAGTCTCGCCGCCTTCTGCGGCTGGCCCCGAAGGGACCGTTCTGCGGCTGGCCCCGAAGGGACCGTGAGGCATCCCTCAGTCGCGCTTCGCTCCAGACCACCCAAATTGCCCCAATTGATTGGCTGACAGTCACTCTCGTCACTCCCACAGCGGAACCTTCCAGGATTGATCCGCGCGTTCGACCTGGGAAACGACGGCAGGACCCCAGCTTCGGGCCCCCAGCTTCGGAGAGTTCGCGGGCTCGGGGCTGGTCAGGGATGATCTGGCGGGTTTTGAGGGGTCTCTGGTAGAACCCCGCAGCGGTCGACAGGAGTTCGACCCTGAGTTTCGCCCCACGCGGCCGGAGGGCCGGTCTCGCGGGAGGGTGAGCTGCATTGTCCCGCGAGTCTTCCGGCCCCGCGAATCCTAAAGACATGGCGCACCATGGAGAAAAGACCGACTGGCGTCGGGCGCTGTGTCTCCGGAGTAGCTCCGGGCG
>CAIOTJ010000275.1 GCA_903861195.1 uncultured Planctomycetaceae bacterium
AACCCGGTTCACAGCCGACGATCTGCTGCTTCTGGGCTCGCTGGGCCAGGTGGTGCGGGTGGCGCTGCAGGGGGCCCGGGTGCAGCAGGTGGTGGCCCGGATGAGCGAGGAACTCCAGCACAAGACCGCCCGCCTGAATGAACAGCAACGGCTGATCGCCATGCTGCAGTCGGAGATTACCTCCCGGCGGACCGCCGCCTCCCCCGCGGCCCTCGCAGCCGATCTGGCTCCGTTTCGCCGCGAGATGATCAAGGGGAGCAGCCCGGCCATTCGCGAAGTGCTCGAGACGGTCCGCAAGGTCTCGCAGAGTCAGTCGTCGGTTCTGGTGCGCGGCGAGAGCGGCACGGGCAAAGAGCTGCTGGCCCTCGCCCTGCACGACAACAGCCCCCGCCGCAATGGTCCGTTGGTCAGCGTGCATTGCGGGGCCCTGGCCCCGAGCCTGCTCGAAAGCGAATTGTTCGGGCACGTCAAAGGGGCCTTCACCGGTGCCCACCGCGACAAGGTGGGACGTTTTGAGATGGCCAACGGCGGCACGCTGTTCCTCGATGAGATTGGCGACATCACCGCCGACACCCAGGTCAAACTGCTGCGGGTGCTGCAACAGCGCGAATTTGAACCGGTGGGGGGCAGCCAGACGATCCCCGTCGATGTGCGGCTGATCGCCGCCACACACCAGAATCTCGAACGGCTGATCGCCGAGGGGAAATTCCGCGAGGATCTGTACTACCGGCTCAATGTGATCAGCATCGCGCTCCCCCCCCTCCGCGAGCGGGGAGACGACATCATCGAGCTGGCCCTGCACTTTCTCTCGCGGGCGGCCGAGCGGTCCGGCAAACGGGTCACCCATCTGGATGAGGGCGCCATGGAGGCGCTGCGGCGTTATCCCTGGCCCGGCAACATCCGGGAACTCGAAAACGCCATTGAGCGGGCGGTGGTGCTGGTCGAGGGAGACGCGCTGACTGTGGCCGATCTTCCCGCCGCGGTCAGCTCGGGCGTGCCTCTGGTGGGACGGGTCGACTCAGATTCCCCCCAACGGCCAGGTCTGGCAAGGCCGGGGCTGCCCCCTTCCCGCCGCCGGGGCCGCCCCCCGCGCGAGGCCCTGGCAGCGCAATCCTTCCAGGAGCCCGGCAAAGACGACCTGCTGCAGGCCCTGGCCCGGGCAGGAGGCAACAAAGCCGAGGCCGCCCGCCTGCTGGGTGTCCCTCGCAGCACGTTCTTCAGCCGGATGAAGCGGTTTGGGTTGGAGTAGTGGGTGCGGTGCGTGTGGGGAAATGAGCGTGTCAAACGGCCCCACCTCGCCGCGGCATCGATCACCCGCCACGGGCCCCCCTCCCCAAGTGATCTTCCCACCGCCCCCGGTCCCTCCCGACCCGCCGTGCATTCGATACCAAAACCAGCCCAAGGCGCCCCCCCGGGCAATGCCACCCTCGCGATCGGGCGTTCCTCTCGCCAAACCCGAGCTTTCGCACCAACGGTGCTAAGAGCGTGAAGCTGCTCGATGTATGTCCATATGCACACATTCTCGTTGCATTTCGTTCGGAAGGGACCCTCGGTGTAACTCTCTACGTTGAAATGTCTTACGCATCTGCGATGGATTCCACAGACAATGGATGGCCCCGTGCTTAGATGGGAAAGATCGGGTGAAGGTGCTCGGCCGCTCATTTGATGTCAGCCCGGTCTGGTGCCACTGCCTGGTCCGCATTGAAGTCGATCTCACCGCGAACAGGATCAGGATTCACAGCCTTCAAAGACGCGATCCAACCAGCCAACCCCCGCTGGCAAGTTTCCACGACTCAGCCCCAGACAAGGCCTTTCATGACTGACCTCCGATTACTGACACTCACGCGCGCGGGGCGTACGACAACCGACCTCCCAATTCTGACACTCTCACGTCCGCCACCTTCGCGAGTGACCTCCGATTGCTGACACTTGGCCATTTAAGCAAGCTGTTGTTGGAGGCTGGTTCCCAGCAAGTCAGCGGTTTGCGGGAATGTAAACCGGGAAATCGACTTTTTCATGGAAGCCAGGGGCGGGAGAAATCCGAGGGGAAATCCAGGAAATCCTGATTCCATGAGAAAGAAGGGGCGCCCCTCTGTCATGGAATCAGGCCTGCGCTGGCGTGCGAAGAACAGCCGTGCCCACAGGATGACGCTGAGTTTTCACGCGTGGAACAAGTTCCACGCGACAGATAGCGCGTGGATTTCCATCGGCACGCGAACAGCGTCATCCGGCGCTTCCTCTGGTGCCGCGATGCGGTCCCGTGCCGGGTTTGGGTCGGCACCCAGGCAAGTCACCACGGACCAGACTCTGTCCCCCGGCCCGGGTCGGGCGGCCATCAAACCGAAAGGCAACGACCGGCGGTGGGCCGGCAGTGCCGCCCTACCCGTGCCGCCCTACCCGTCCCACCCCTCCGATTTCGACGCTCCCGAGCCGTGGTTCCCGCTTTGCGTTCGGCCTGCTCTCTGGTAACAATGCGGAAGATTCCTCCCCCGAGACCCAACGCATGAACCCGCTCTTTTTCAAAGAATTCAACGCCTACTTCGATCCCAACCGCGCCCGGTTGAATCTCGCCTGCGGACGGCCGGTGAGCCTGATCGCCGGGGTGGAGACCGGGCAACTGGTCGGCTCTCTGAAGACGCTGGAAGCCGTCGCGGGTTATGCCACCGGCTGTGGTGCCCGGTCGCTGATGATCTCCAACTACCTGCTGCACGGGCCGGGGCACGGCGACAACGGCAAGATCGTCTTCCGGCCCGCCGCCGAGGTGCGTCAGGCGCTGGCCGACGCGGGGATCGTCGCCCCGGTCATCAGTGCCCACTGCGCCGGCTACGCGCACCTCAGCGCCCACTGGGGCCTGGAGTATGCCGACAAGTTTGTCCCGGCATCCGTCGCGGCGAAGGGGACGCAGTATGTCGAAGACTGGTCCGAAGAATACATCCTCGGCCTGCTCGAGACCGGCACCGCCCTGGGCATCCATATCTTCGGCTGGTTCTGGGGATTGTGGGGCAACCCCGTGCTGCACAGCGGCTATCCCTGGGTCTTCGGCTGGGATGACATGCTGGCCAAGGGACTGGAGCGGTTCCGCGACAAGACCGCCCGCATCCGCGCGCGGGCCAATCAGCTCGGTGCCTACTTCGCCCACGAGCTGCATCCTGGCACCGGAGCCATCTGCGCCCGCGATTTCGGCCTGCTGCTGATGGCGACCGATTACGACCGCTCCCTCTGCGTCTGGGGCGACCCCAGCCACTGCTGGGCCGGGGAAAGCTGGACCCAGCGCTTCAGCAGTCCGTTCGTCGCGCCGCGCGTGGTGGGAAGTCATGCGAAGAACTTCAAGTATCTCGAAGGGGCCTCCACCCTGATGATCAGTGAAGACTGGTCGCAGCGCGGCCACCAGTTCTGCGGGCATGGCGAAGGAGAGGTCAATCTCGAGAGCTACGCCAAGCTGCTGCTGGCGATTGGAGCAGGGGACCGTTTCTGCGCCATTCAGGGGGGCGATCTGATGCCCCTGTACAGCGAGGCGGAAGACAGCATCCTGCCCCTGATCGCGCCGGCCCCCCACCTGCTCGGCGCCTGCAGCGCGGGGATCAAATGGGTCAACGACCACCTGGCCGGCATGTCTCTGACCAGTGCCGTGTTCACCGACGGCATGGCGTCGGCGTGAGGTCGCGCCGGTCGCCGAACTGACCGTTTCTCTACTCCCGTCTTCCAGCGAGCCGCCATGAACCGCCGGGATTTTCTTGCCCTGTCATCCACTGCCGCCGTGACACTTGCTTTTCCCGCCGCGCTGCGGGCGGCACTCGACAAGGACAACGTCTACCGCAAGAACATCGGCGTGCAGCTGTATACAGTTCGCAAGCTGATGGAAAAGGACACTGCGGGAACCATCAAGGCGGTGGCGGCGGCCGGCTACAAGCAGGCGGAACTCGGGGGGTTCCCCAGCCAGACTGATGCCCAGCTCAAGGCGGCCCGCGAGGTCGGGCTGGTGGTGAACTCCAGCCACTTCGAATGGGATTCCCTGGTGAATCCCTCCGACAGCAGCTACAGCAACTTTCGCCAGATCGTCGACAAGGCCCACGCGGCGGGGCTGAAGCATCTGGTGGTGCCGTACCTGGTCGACAAGAACCGCACCACCCTCGACGACTACAAGAAAACCGCCGCGCATCTCAACAAGGGGGCGGAACTCTCGAAGGCCGCGGGGATTCGCCTGTCGTATCACAACCACGCGTTCGAGTTCCAACCGCTGGAAGGGGGCCGGACCGGGTTCGACGTCTTCATGGCGGAATTCAGCCGCGACATGTTCTTTGAGCTGGATGTGTTTTGGGTCAAGGTGGGGGGAGCGGAACCGACGGACCTGCTCAAGAAACTCTCGGGACGGGTCGCCCAGGTCCACCTGAAGGATCTGCAACCGGGACTCACCCTGCCCGAGTACGGCAAGGTTCCGGACGATGCCTTCCAGGAACTGGGGGACGGCATTCTCTCGTGGGAACCGATTCTGGAGGCGGCCAAGGCCGCCGGGGTGGAACACTGCCACGTCGAGCAAGACCAGTCGCCCGACCCCCTCGCCAGCATCCGGCAGAGCATCAATTACCTCGCGAAACTGTAGGCGGTGCCTGCGGCGTCGGGGGGGAATCGCGCACCCGGCTGCAAGCCGCCTCGGCGGTGCTCCGGCTGTAGTGTGGATTTTAATCCACACGAATTGGCGGCTAAGAACAGCCACGGCCAACAGATGACGCGCAGTCTTCACGCGTGGAACAGGTTCCACGCTAAAAAGGCTGTTCGCATCTTGCGGAATCCGTTTGGGGGGAGCACGGGGCCACCCGTTGTGAGAAGAGCCTGCGGGTTTCATTGCAAGTCGTATTCTGGATGAGGGTTATGGCGAAATGACTGATTTGCGGCCGGTCGGTGCCGGGTCGAGTTTCACCAATGTCAACAATATCAGGTTACCCCCATGGCCCCGGTTACCCCCCTGACGACGAGAGGAATTGTTGGCCCGTTGGGCCGGCAAACGGTTTCGGGTTGGCGTCCGCTCCCGGCCTGATGGGCCGGGCTGGGGGAATGGCTGGCGTGTTGGGCCTACGAATGGTTGTTGCGGCCCGGTCCAAATCCCGGTAAGCCACCCGGCCGGGTGCCGGTGACAGGATTGAACGGCCTGGACCCGGGTTGCGAGTGGTCTGGTGGCGGACACAGCGGTACAAAAGGGCTGTCGAGGGGTGGGCTGTGCGTCGGACGGGTGGCGCGGTTGCTGCCGTCCCCCGGCAGACTGCAGGCAACTGCCCCCAGTTCCCCGCTGATCGGGCAGGGCTGTCTCCTGCCTTGGGAGGCTTTACCAAGAACTTCCGGAGCCACGTTGCGGCCCCTGCACATGCCCATCACCGAGCTTTCTCTCCGCAACTACCGCTCACTGCGTGACGTCCGGCTGTCACTCGGCCGGCTCACGGTCGTGACCGGCCCCAATGGCTCGGGCAAGTCGAATCTCTACCGCGCACTGTGGCTGTTGGCTCAGATTGCCGAGGGGGGGTTCGCCCGGGCGCTGTGCCAGGAGGGGGGCCTGGCCTCGGCTTTGTGGGCGGGACCCCGTCGCAGCAAGGATCCCTGGCGGATGTCGCTGGGGTTCCGGACCGACCAGCTTTCGTTTCAGCTCGACTGCGGGTTTCCGATCCCCGGAAACACCCTGTTCGGCTACGATCCCCAGATCAAGGAAGAGGCGGTCTGGCTGGGGAAGGTCCGCCGGCCATCGACGACCCTGGTCGATCGCCGGGGAGGCATGGCCAAGCTGCGCGATCCCGAGGGAGAGACGGTCGAATATCCCGCGGCCTTGACCGAGAACGAATCGATTCTGTCGCAGTTGCGGGAGCCGCAGCGGTTTCCTGAGTTGTATTCCCTGCGGGACGAGATGCGGCAGTGGCGGTTCTACCATGCGTTTCGGACCGATGCCGAGGCTCCGGTGCGGACCCCGCAGATCAGCGTGCGGACGCCGGTGCTGAGCCACGATGGCAGCGATCTGGCCGCGGCCCTGCAGACAATTCTGGAAGTGGGAGATGCCCGCACGCTGCAGGAGGCGATCTCGCGAGCGTTGCCGGGACGGGCTCTGGAGATTCTGGCGAACGATCCCGATCCCACCCATCGCTCTCCCCGCACCACCGAGCTGTGTGTGGCGTTGCGTACCGAGGGTTGCCTGCGCCCGTTGGTGGCGCGGGAGTTGTCGGACGGGACGCTGAAGTATTTGTGCCTGGTGGCGGCGTTGTTGTCGCCCCGTCCCCCCGCCTTGATCGCCCTCAACGAACCCGAGGCGAGTCTGCACCCCGACCTGCTGGCTCCGTTGGCCGAGTTGATTGTCGACGCGGCGCGGTATTCGCAGGTCTGGGTGACGACCCACTCGACGCCGCTGACGGAGGCCATCGAACGGAAGTCGCGGGTCTCTCCGGTGGTGCTGCGGCTGGTCGAGGGGGAGACGATGGTCCATGAGGTCGGCGAACCCGACGAGGATTCGTCCGAAGGGGGGTCGGGCAGTCACTCGGATGGGTTGTCGGCCACGGGGAGCGTTCCGCCCCCCTCCTGATCCCGACCTGCCCCGCGGCGCGGACGGTTCTGGACCGAAGTCGCGGCCCTGTGGAACGCCGGGAGTCTGGCGGTGGAGTGTCGGGCGTCTTCGCTTTTTGGAGAGCGGCCGTCCGCGGGGTATAATCGAAGGTGTTGGCGTGGTGGCCCCGGCCACTCGAGGGCAGGCTGCGTGAAGAGATCCGGATGTTCCGGGTCTTCGCTTTCGGGTTGGTGTTGCGTCGGCACGGGGAGATTTCCGGGCCGATGCCCTGTTCACAGAGGTTGCGATGACGCGTCCCGTCTGGTCGAAGCTGCTGCGTGGTTGGTGCGGGGTGGGGCGGGGAGTGGCACGGACTCGGCGGGCGATCAACGGGTGGGGCACGGCGGGGGAAGTGCTGGAATCGCGGGCGCTGCTGGCCAGCGCCGGCCTGGGACCGAAGGTCTCTCCCGCCTGGTTCGCAGCCGGTCCTGCGGCTGCGTCCAGCCCGACGCTGGACACGACCGAAGTGCACGGGACCTCCCTGGAGCGGGGGTTGGGGACCGACTGGATCGTGCAGTTAACGAGCACCTCGGGCGACGTATCCAGCGTGGTGGCGACGGCACCGCTGTTTGCCCAGGCTCCGTTCGCCTCCCAGGTGGTGCGGGGTCTGGGCGGCGTCGGCACACTGCAATGGCGCACGTTTGACGCCAGCCCGGCCGAGGTTGGGCGCTGGCTGCAGACGCAGTCGGCCGTGGCCTCTTTTTCGCCGGACCAGCAGGTCAGCCTTGCCCGCTTGTCGAACGACCCATCGTTTTCACAATTGTGGGGACTGGAAAACCTGGGGGGCAGCGGGAAAGTAGCCGATGCCGATATCGATGCCCCGGCCGCCTGGGACGTGACCACCGGCAGTTCGTCGGTGGTGGTGGGAATCATCGACACGGGAATTGATTACAACCACCCCGACCTGGCGGCGAACATCTGGACCAATCCCGGCGAGATCGCGGGTGATGGCCAGGACAACGACGGCAATGGTTTCGTGGACGACATCCATGGCTGGGACTTTTTCAACGAAGACAACGATCCGCTCGACGACAACGGGCACGGGACGCACGTGGCGGGAACGATTGGCGCTGTCGGGAACAACGGCGTGGGGGTGGTGGGGGTCAATTGGAATGTGAAGCTGATGGGGCTGAAGTTCCTGAGCGCTTCGGGCTCGGGACTCACCACCGACGCGATCCGTGCCGTCAACTACTCCACGATGATGCGCGAGCGGGGTGTCAACCTGATCGCCACCAACAACAGCTGGGGGGGGGGCGGTTACGACCCGACGATGGAAAGCGCCATCCAGGCGGCGGGAGACCAGGGAGTGCTGTTCGTGGCGGCGGCGGGGAACGAAGCGACCAACATCGAGACCGGGGGCTTTTATCCCGCCGCGTACAGCAACAACAACATCATCTCGGTGGCCGCGACAAATGCGTCCGACCTGCTGGCGAGTTTCTCCAACTACGGAGCGACCAAGGTCGACCTCGGCGCGCCGGGTGCGGCGATTTTCAGTACTTTGCCGGGGAACAACTACGGCACCTACAGCGGCACTTCGATGGCCGCCCCGCATGTGGCGGGTGTGGTGGCCCTGGCGGCCGCACAGTTTCCAGGGGCCACCCATCTGCAGCTGAAGCAGGCGGTGATGGACAGTGGCGATTCGCTGGCGGCCCTCGCGGGGAAGACGGTGTCAGGCAAACGGTTGAATGCCGCCTCGACGCTGGCCTGGCTGAAACAGCAGCAGGTCGCGGCACCCATCCTGCCCGTCGTGGTGTCGCCGGTCTCGGCGGTGGACCCCCTGACCCCCACCACACCGGGAGTCTTCACCCTCATCGACGGGGTGGACGATGTGTCGGTTCCCCTGGATTTGGGGACCAACACGTTCCGCCTGTGGGGGGTCGACTACACCGGCGCGACATCGCTGTATGTCAGCGACAATGGGCTGATCAGCCTGGGAAGTCCGGTCACCACCTGGACCAACACGAACCTCGCCTCCAGTCCGACGGTGCCTGCCGTGGCGGTCTACTGGGATGACACGGTGACCGACCGGAATTCCGACGACCAGGTTCTGGCGCGGTTTGTCGACGTCGACGCCAATGGAGTTCCCGAGGCGTTGCAACTGTGCTGGTGGGAAATGGCCCATTACAGCGAGCCCACCGGTGCGGTCACGTTCCAGGCGACTCTGCCCCTCAACACAGGCCTGAACAATTCCGAAATCCGGATCGACTTTATCGACACGCAGATTGGCACGCCCAGCCGCGACCAGGGGGCCAGCGCGACGGTGGGGCTGACCGACGGAGTGAACCACTCGGCCCAGCGGCGGCTGGTATCGTTCAACGCGGCGAATTCCCGCCTGGCTTCGGGGCAGAACCTGGTGTTCGAGTGGGTCCGGCCCACGGCGGTCATTGAAGACTCCTGGGCGGGAGCGCAGACGGTGCCGGTGGATGCCGTCACCGTGCAGTTCTCGGAAGTGATTGAGCCTGGTTCGTTCGACTGGCGCGATGTCAGCCTGACGCGCGGCGGGGTTGCGATGCCTGTCGATTCCTCGTTGGTCATCACCGATCTGGGGGGGAACCGCTGGGGGGTCTCGGGGCTGTCGACCTGGACGGCCAGCGACGGGACGTTCACCGTCACCATCGACGCCACCGGAGTGCGCGACGCGGCTGGTCACCAGGGATGGGGAACCGCCGCCACCTCCTGGGAAGCGGACGCCCCCGATCCCAATCTGGTCGCCGTGTCGTTCACTGCGAATGGGCTGACCCAGTTGAGCCTCACCTACGACGTGCTCTATTCCACCTCGGGTGCGTTCGAGATCGGGCTGTATCGGGCCACCGATGCCGACGGCGATGTCTCGAATGACCTGCTGCTGGGGACGGTGCCAATCACCGCGTTTGGCGATCTGACAATCGGCCGGCACACCAAGACATTGACGATTGGCTCGGGGACCGGCAAGATCGCCCTGCCGGGCGCCGGGCTGGCCGAGCCGGACACCGACTACCAACTGCTGATGTTTGTGGACCGGCTGGATCAGCAGTCCGAGCTGGAGGCGAGCCCCTCGGTCGACAACCTCGCGGCGTTCGCCGGGGTCTATCACGCCCCCCTGGGGCCGGTGATGATCCATGGCACGGGGGCCGCCGACACAGTGACAGTCTCGGGAACGTTCCAACTGTCGGTCAACGGCACTCTCTACAACTTCACTTCGGCTGATGTGACGACCTGGCGGGCCCGGCTGCAGGGGGGGGCCGATGTCTTCAACAGCTCGGCCCAGACCAAACCGGTCTTCGCCCAGGGTGGGGCTGATGCCGATCAATTGACCACGGGTGGAGGGGTCGACAGCCTGGGAGGCGGCAGTGGGAACGACAC
>CAIOTJ010000276.1 GCA_903861195.1 uncultured Planctomycetaceae bacterium
CCGTGCATGATCTGAGTGTTGGTCGCAACGTCACCGAAATCCTGCGGGTTCTCGACGCGCTGCAAACCGACAAGCTCTGTCCCTGCAACTGGAAGCCGGGCGACAAGACCCTGAACTAGGCGTTGAACCCCTGGCAAAAGACAGCAGGCCCTCGTGGTCCCCTGGGGGATCGCGAGGGCCTGTCTTATCTCGGTCGTCTCACTTGTTCCTGGTCAGTCACCCACGATGTCGCGACTTCCTCCAATTGCCGAAAGTGCAGCCACCGACAAGGTGGCCCAGACCTACGAACGCCTGCGCGAGATGTTCGAGGGACAGCCCATCCCGGGCCCGTTCCTGCGCTACGGGCATGTCCCGGCGTTTCTGCAAGACACCTACATGAATTTCAAGAAATTCGTGTGGTCCGAGGGGACGCTCGACATTCCGTCAAAGACACTGGTGGCGATTGCCGTCGCGGGAACCCTGCGATGTGGCGAGTGGCTCGACGTGTTGACGGCCCGGGCCCACCAGTTGGGGTTACCCGAAACACAGGTTTCCGAGTCTCTGGCAGTCGCTGCGTCGTGCCAGATGTACAATGTTTTCTTCAAGTTCCGCGAACTGTCGGGAAGTGAGTTGTTCAGCGGGATGTCGGTCGGATTGCGGGCCCACACCTTCGCCGCGACCTCGCTCGATGCCAAGTTGGTCGAACTGATCAATATCGCCGTCAGCGACATCAACGGTTGCAAGCCTTGCACCTCCGGCCACGTCGAAAAAGCCCGTCACCTGGGGGTCTCGGACGAGGCAATGCTGGAATGCATCCAGTGTGCTTCGACGATGGCTGCGGCCTGTGCGTTTGTGAATGCCGCCAATGCTTGACCGTTTCCCTGTGGGGCACGGGCAGAGTGGTGTTGGCTCGCTACGGCGATTTGACCCCATGGGGCGGGGCTGGTTACAACTGATGTGACAGAGCCGGGACCAGGACGGTGAACGGCTGCTTACAGACCTCTGTTGGCGGGATGAGTAGGCATGGCGTCGGGAACTCTGATTCGGTTTGAAGATTTGAAGCCTGGCCAGCGGGTGAAGATCACCCAGCGGATCAAGGTGGGGCTGAAGATCTGGCAGACTGAGGTGACCGGAACAGTCGAGCGGACCGAGCGCCGTCGCAATGGGCTGCACGTCAAGCGGAATTTCGACGACCATGCCTTCACCGATCTCATCCTGCTGAAAAAAGATGGCGGTGTGGGAGAGGAAACCACCGTCGCCATGGATGAATTCACCCACGTCGAACTGCTGGGTTAAATCTCCGCGTGATCCCAGAAACAACTGGCTCTTTTTCCAAACAGAAATTCCCGGGGCTCGCCATAGCGGTTCCCCAGGTTGGGAACCGGTCACTTCGATTGGTGCGAAATCGACATCCCGGTCGCCAGCAACTTGCGGAGTGAAGGCACTCGTCACAGGCATTGGCGGGGCGTCGATTTTCGACGTTTCAACACCTGTTGATCTGTCAGCCGCCACCCGCCCGCAGGTGCCTCACGAAAAACTCAGCCCGCCGTCGTCGGCCGTAGTTCGACTCGGCCGCCCCGTGCCCCGCTCCCGGGATCAACAGCAGGTCAAAGTCGCGATCGGCTTTGACGAGGGCATCGACCACCTGCAACGTCGAGGCCGGGTCGACGTTCCGGTCGAGTTCCCCCACCACCAACAGCAGCTTGCCCGTCAGCCGATGCGCCTGAGTCACGTTCGATTGTTCGCCATAGTGCGGTCCGAGCGGGTAACCCATCCATTGCTCGTTCCACCAGACCTTGTCGACCCGGTTGTCGTGGCAGCCGCAGTCGGCCACAGCGACATGGTAGAAATCGCCGTGCCACAACAGCGCCCCCAGGGCGTTCTGTCCCCCGGCTGAACCACCGTAGATTCCCATCCGGGTCAGGTCGATCTCGGGAAATGTGACCGCGGCCTCCTTCAGCCAGGCAATGCGATCGGGAAAGCCCGCGTCGGCCAGGTTCCTCCAGCAGACATCGTGAAATGCCTTCGACCTTTGGCTCGTCCCCATCCCGTCGATCTGCACGACGATCATTCCCCGCTCGGTCAGATCCTGATTCCCCCAGTAGGGGTTGAAGGCTTTGGGAACGTGAGCTGCGTGCGGACCGGCATAGATGTTTTCCACCACTGGGTACTTTCGGCCCGGCTCGAATTCACGCGGCCAATGGATGATTCCATGGATGAGGGTCTGCCCATCCCGTCCCGGGGCGACAAACCGTGTCGGAAACCGCCGTCCCGAAGCGAGATATTCACCGGCATCGGCCGTCTCCAGTCGCAGCACCAGCGTGCCGTCCGTTCCGCGCCGCAGTTCATGCACCGGCGGCAGGTCGACCCGCGACCAGGTGTCGACGAAGAACCGCCGGTCGGGAGACCACTGCACCTGGTGAGTGCCGTCTCCCTCAGTCAGCCAGGTCAGACCGGTGCCGTCGAAATTCACCCGGCCGAAATGGACCTGGTAGGGATCCTGCCCCGCCCGGTTTCCCCCAGCCCGGAACCAGATCTGCCGGTTCTCGACATCCACCCGTTCGACATCGCGAACGACCCACTCCCCCCGGGTCACCTGATTGCGCAGTTCGCCCGTCGCCAGATCGAACCGGTACAAGTGGTTCCATCCATCCCGTTCCGACATCCATAGCAAGTCTCCCGTTTCTTCCAGCAGGCGCAGGAAGAATTTGCCCGAATAATCGACGAAGGTCGCGCTGGTCTCGGTGACGAGTGGAGTCACCTTCCCCGAGGCAGCGTCGATCGCCAGCACCCGCACGATCTGATGCCCGCGCTGGTTGTAGACGCACCACACCCGGTCTCCCGATTTGCTCCAACGCAGGTCGTCGATGTTCCAAGGATCGTCGAGTAGCGTGTGGTCGATGAGAATCGCCCGTTGCGCAGGAATGTCAAACAGCCGCAGTTCGCGCCGCGGCAGCGGATCCCCCGGTTTGAGGTAGGGATAGGTGTGCAGCACCGGACGGCCCCCGTTTTGCGGGGCAGACTCGACCAGCGTGACCCTCGGTTCGGCGACTGTCGTGGTCCGCACCGCCAGCAGGTGCCGGCTGTCGGGGGCCCATTCGACCTCGGCCAACGACTCGGGCCAATCGGGCTGATCGTAGTTCATCTCGACCGCCCGCGAACGGATTGCGTCGCGGTGGTAACTCGCTTCGGCCGAGCCATCGACGCTCAGCGGAATCTCTCGCCCCGTCTCACGCTCTCGCAGGTAGAGATTGTGATTCCGGACGAACGCCTCCCAGCGGCCATCGGGCGAAGGAGTGGCTTGGGGAGGGGTGCTTCGATCGGGCCGGCCGGTCTCACGGGGTAACTTGCTGCCATCCACAATGGCCAGGCCGCGGCGTTCGATCGCCTGAACGACCGCCAGGGGTTGGCCTTCGGGACCTGTCGCGAGCCAGCGGTGTCCAGCAAAGGTGTGCTGCGGACGTTCGGCCCCGGGTTCGAGAGTGCCGTACGACTTGCGGGCCCCCCCCGGCTCAAGCCAGAAGATCTCGATGGGGTGGCTGGTGGCGTTCCGGAAGACGATCTCGGTCTCGGGGCCGGTGCGGCGCGAGGCCCGCAGCGGCAAATCGGTGGGGAGCGACTCGGGAGGAACCGGCGGGGCCGCGGTCAGGGTGTTGGCGGAACGATTCAGTCTCCAGCTCTGCTTTGGGCCGCGGAGCAGCAAATCGGGGGAATCGGCCACAAAGTCGAGCCCTTCAATGGGAAGTTGCGAGGGCTCGATTGGTTCGCCGGTCAGTTCCCGCAGTTGTGCGGCAACGACAGCGGGATCAAACGCGGGAGCGGAGGTGCCCGCGACGACGTCGACGACGATCAACTCGGGGCGTTGTCCGGGACGTTCGCGGCGATACCAGAATCGCTGGCCATCGGGGGCCCAGCGGGGTTCGAGCTGGGTGTTGTAGACACGTGCTTCCGGACCACGCTGAGCCCAGGCCGCCGACGGACTCGTGATCGCCGCTCCCACCAACAGCGCGAGGATCAACACACAGAGAACACGGGGTGCAGCTGGCATGGAGATGGGGCAGTTCAGAATCTGGATTCGGGCGTGAGGGGACCGGCCTGATGCTGTTCTCCCGGGGCGGTCCGGATCGAGAGGGACCTCCACGGGAACGCCGACTGTCTGACGTGACCCGGGTGTTGACCCGCGACTGCTGCCGCCGTCGTGTCAGCGGGGCAAGGGGGCAATGGTGCCGGTCTCGGGGCTCGACGCGGTGGCGTACAGCTTGCGGGGGATGCGTCCCGACCGGGCGGCGAGGTAACCCGCCTGCACCCCCAGTTTCATGGCGATGGCCATCGATTTGGGATCCGTCGCACTGGCGACGGCGGTGTTCAGCAACACCGCGTCGCAGCCCAGTTCCATCGCGAAGGCGACATCGCTGGCGGTTCCCACCCCGGCATCGACGATGACGGGGTAGGTGGGATCATTTTCCTTGAGGTATTCCAGGCAGATCCGGATGTTGTTGGGGTTGAGAATTCCCTGCCCGCTGCCAATCGGGCTGCCGGCCGGCATGACCGAGACCGCCCCCGCTTCCTTCAGTCGACGGGCGGTGATGGGGTCGTCGGTGGTGTAAACCAGCACCTGGAAGCCGTCTTTCACCAGTTCGCGGGTCGCCTCGACGGTGGCGACGGGATCGGGCAGCAGAGTTTTCTTGTCTCCCAGCACTTCCAGCTTGACCCAGTCGGCCCCGGGGTTTTCCAGCCCTTCGAGAATCTCGCGGCCGAGGCGGGCGACCCGTACTGCGTCTTCGGCCGAGAAACAACCGGCCGTGTTGGGCAAAATCGTGTACCGCGACAGATCAATGAAGTCGAGAATGTTCCGGCCCTGCGAATCGATCAGGCGTTCCCGGCGCACCGCCACCGTGATCACCTCGGATCCCGAGAGCTCAAGGCAGTCGCGCATGAGGTCATAGGTGGTGTATTTGCCGGTCCCCAGAATCAGGCGGGA
>CAIOTJ010000277.1 GCA_903861195.1 uncultured Planctomycetaceae bacterium
CGCTGTTCGCCAAGGGGCATCAGAAGGAGTGGAATCACGTGCTGTTTCCGTTCCCCGGCCACGATGCGAAGCATCTGCAACTCGCCTACGACGGCTATCAGGAGCCATATGCGAACACGTGCTTCAATTGGGACACGCAAGCCATGCGTGGCGCGCCGCCGGTCGGTCTCAAGAAACTCATGGTCGCCAGAACGACGGCAAGCCTTACTCTCGACAGCCCCGAGTGGCAAGACGCCGAGGCGCACGAACTCACGCTCGTTCCGCCGTTGCATGCCCTGCCGCGAAAGACCGTGTTGCGGCTCCTGTATGGAGCAACCGCCCTCCACATTCGCACCGAAGCGGAACTCGGCGCGGAGACTCAGTTCGCCCCGTTCAACCGCGACCGCGTCTTGTCCCATCAAGAAGCGATCGACGTGTACGTGGCCCCGAATCCATCGGAGCCGCTCTTCTACCGCTTCACCCAGGGAGCGAACGCCGCGTCGAAATACGACGCGGTCAACGGCCGCATCGCCGACCCGCTCGACCCGCGTTTTGGTAAAGACGATCCTACGTGGAACGGCGACTGGGCGAGCGAAACCCGTGTCGACTCCGCCAACAAGCGCTGGCACGCGCATCTGGTCATCCCGTTCTCCTCTCTCGGCGTCGAAGTTCCGACCAAAGGGATCACCTGGAAAGCCAATTTCGGCCGCAACTACGCCCAACCGCGAGAAATCATGGACCGCGCCATCTGGTCCAGCTCCTTAATGAGTACCAGCGTCGACGATACCACCGTCATGGGCGAGATCGTTTTCGAATGAGCCGTTGAAGGAATTGGCGGACAACGCGGACCAAGTACGGGCGACGGCTTGAGAGGCCAGGTTGCCGAAGCAAGGTCGGCATAATGACGATGACCGAGTCTCCAGTGAGCAGACTCCATGAAACGCACGCCGACCATCCTCACCGCTCTCCATCTCCGTTGGAACATGATCGCTGTGGCAACAGGTTTTGACGGCAATCGAATCCAGCAATGAGGGACGGTTGAAAATGGAGGTGCTGGGTTGGGATCGGTCTCTGAACAGGAACTGCATTTGCCGTGCAACACCCTCAGTTCACTTCCCCGATGAATCGGCATGGGTTGGCGAAGGGATCGGCTCCAGAAACCAACCGGTCGCCTCCTGCGGCTTCGCTTCGGCAATTGGCAGCAACTCGCCCGTCATGCGATGGATCGACCAGCGCATCGCCAATTCCACCGGATCGGCACTGACCTCACTTCCGAGCATCTCTTTAAAGCCTGGGATATGCGACTGGTACCCCATCCGACCGATCGCGATCGCGCTCGTTCGTCGGACTTCCGGGAACTCCGGAGGCATCCCGGTGGCCTCCCGCACGCGCCCCATCAGCTGATCGGCGAGCTGACTGGCCAGGGCCGCGTCGGCCAACTTGGCGGCCTTGTCGAGTCCACCACCTCCGGGAGTTGGCTCGGCGGGTGCAGCTTTCGCAGCATCTTCAAACAGTACTCCGATCGCATAGATCGCACCGGACCGGGCGATTTCATGGTACTGCAAGTTCTTGGGAATGTAGATCCGCAGAACATCCAGCGCCGGACGATATTTCAGGACCGCGATTGCTTCTGAGAGGTGAGCAATCTGATGGGAAACTCCCCAATCTTCATTGCTGATTGGCTCGCTGAGTTCACGGAGCCGAGCCACCATCGCGGGTGCGGTCTCCGGAACAGCCAGCGTTCGCAGCGCCCAGGCCGAGGCGATCATCACTTCGTCGCGATCTGAGTAGAGCAACTCCACCAGCCGCGGTGCCACTTCCTTCCGGTCCAAAGCCGCCAGCAGCAGGCAGGCCTGTTCCTGACCACGCCAATCGTCGCTGGCCAGGACTGCGATTGCTGCTTCTCGAACGACGGACTCGAACTGCGGGTCCTGGCTGTGGGTGTAGAGTCCTTCACGCACCACGGCCCGCAGATCGGGATGGGGATCATTCAAGTGGCCTGCCAGTGTTCGCAGACGCTCCACGGTGACCAGCTGGAGATAGGTTTGAATTCCGACGCGGCGAACTTCGGCAGCGCGGCTCGGCAAAGCCTGCTCCGCCACTGGCAGAACCGAATCCGGCGCACCTTGATACAGGGCCCGTAAGGCTTCTGCAGCCACGGC
>CAIOTJ010000278.1 GCA_903861195.1 uncultured Planctomycetaceae bacterium
CCGGCATGGTTCGATTGCGGTTCAAAAAAGAAGAGGAGAGCAGGGGAACAGGAGACCGCAGGAGAGGCAACATTCAGGCAGTGTTGGATCTGCCGCTGAAGTCTGCTTTTCTCCTGATCTCCTTTTCCCCTGCTCTCCTGCTCGATTCGCCTTCGGCGAATTCAAATCTCGCGGTTGTCGAGGCCGTTGATCAGGCCGGAGAGCATGCGGGAGATTTCCTCCAGCCGTGCTTTGAGTTCCCCGTGCGTTGCCTCCAGCAGCAGCCGACGTCTCAAGGCCAGTTCCAGCAGCGGCACGCATTCCTGGACCGAACCGCGGGCGATGCCGAAGAAGTTCTTCCGGTCGGGTTTGGTGAACCGGCCGTTGCCTTCCGCAATGTTCGCGGCAATCGACAACGCCGCCCGGTTGAGCTGGTCGACTAGAAAGCCGTAACCGCGAGGGAACTGCTCAGTCTGCTGACAGATCGCATCCGCGAAATCGACCGACTTTTGATAGACGGCCAGCTTTTCGAAGGCAAAGGCCATAGCCTGCCGTCCAGAGGGGATCAGGTCAGGTGATAAATCGAGGCGGATGCCAAAAACCGGTCGGGCGGTTTTTTTAGAGAGTAGAAAGTGGAGAGTAGACCGAGGAGAGGTGGGTGGGGCGGACGGAGGACTGTCTGCTTTTCTACTCTCTACTTTCTACGCTCTCCTCTCTATTCGCCTTCGGCGAATCGGGGCGACTGGATTCGAACCAGCGACCTCTTGGTCCCGAACCAAGCGCTCTACCAGGCTGAGCCACGCCCCGGGTGTTCCGGTGTGAGGGCAGACGGGCTGCCCACTCGGGAAGATCCGCATCTTAAACAGAAAGATCCGGTTGGTCAATGTGAGCGGTTTCGGATGGCCAACCGCTCATGTCCCCCCAAAAAACACGCCGGAATCGCGATCCTGGCGATCCAGTGGCGATCTGGGGCACCCCCGCCACAAAAAATTGACTCCCCCCCTCCCCAAATTGTCCCCTCCGTCCCGCCCGACTACCATGGAACTATGAGCACCCTCCCTCTGCCACCGCTGCCTGGGCTTGTGCCGTGCGCCCGGCAGCAGACTGTTCCCCTGGTCGCGCAAACCCAGCTCGCCCGGGATACGTTTCGCCTCCGGCTCGCTTGTCCCGAACTGGCCGCCGCCGCCCTCCCCGGGCAGTTCTTCATGGTGAAGGCCCCGGGGGAGACCGATCCACTGCTCGGCCGGCCGTTCGCCCTGTACGACGTCTGGGGGGACGACCCCGCCGCCCCGGCCGGGATCGATCTCGTCTACCTCATCCTCGGCAAGGCGACCCGCCTTATGCCGACCTGGGGGGCCGGGGGCGAAGTCGAGGTCTGGGGCCCGCTGGGGAATGGGTTCCCCCTCCCCACGTGCGACCGGCTGCTGGTGGTGGCCGGGGGGATTGGCAACACCCCCTTTCCCGCCGTGATCCGTGAAGCCCTGGGAGCCCACCGGTATGGGGCCGGGGCGAAGGGGGAGCCTCGCCAGGTTGCCCGGCCGTTGCCCGCGGACCACATCACCTTCTGCTACGGAGCCCGATCGGCCGACTACCTCGTGGGGACGGACGAACTGCAGGGACTGGGGATCGACCTGCAGGTCGCCACCGACGACGGCTCGCGCGGGCATCGGGGATTTGTCACGGAACTGGCCGAACGCTGGCTGAACCAGCACG
>CAIOTJ010000279.1 GCA_903861195.1 uncultured Planctomycetaceae bacterium
AAGGTCAGTCCCTTCAGATCGGTGGTCCGGACGCGGATCGAATATTGCCCCTGAATCTCATGATCGAGCACCGCCGACGTCCGCAACTGGTTCCCCACGATCGAGAACCGCGCGTTGCCGCTGTCTCCCGTCCCGGAGACCAGGGTGTAGCTGAAGGCGTCGCCAATGTCGGCATCGAGGGTGCCGAGGGTGCCAACGGTTGTCCCGATGGGGGAGTTCTCGTTCACCGCGGCGGCCGACAGAGTGATGTCGGTGGGGCTGGTGTGGATGAAGTGACTCCACAATTCCCGCCCGGGGATCGGTGACCGGGCCGAGAAGAAGAGTTGTCCATTCGTCTCCACCGGTTCCAGGGGATACGCGTTGAGCGAACCCGGCGCGAGATCGGCGACCAGCCCCGTTCCCGACGAAGTGCCGTTGCTGCGCCACAGTTCGATGCCATGCACACCGTCGTCGGCGGTGAAGTAGAGCCAGCCGTCGGCATTGACCAGCCGATCGGGATCGCTGGAACCGGCGGGATTGAGATCGATCACCTGCGTGGTCCCGGCGGAGGTGCCATCGCTGCGCCAGAGTTCGACATTGGTCAGCCGGTCGTTCGCCGAGAAGAACAGGGTGCCGTTGACGTTGGTCAAGTGGCGGGGGTAGCTGGACCCGGCGGCATTGATGTCGCCGACCAGAATCGTGCCCGCCGAGGTCCCATCGCTGCGCCAGAGTTCGAAACCCAATCCATCGGAGCTGGTGAAAAACAGGGTTCCGTTGACATTGGTCAGCCCGTCGGGATAGCTCGATCCCAAGGGGTGAATATCGCTGACCAGGGTGGTGGTTGCCCCATCGCTCACCCACAATTCGCGCCCCGACGTTCCATCGTTGGCGGTGAAGAAGAGTTGGCCGTTCACGGCAGTCAATCCGCCGGGACGACTCGATCCCGCGGGATGGATGTCGCCCACCAGCAGTGTTCCTGCCGAGCTGCCATCACTTTTCCACAATTCGACCCCCCGGATTCCATCCGAGGCCGAGAAGAACAGCAGGTTTCCGACCGCTGTCAGGCTCCAGGGAAAGCTGTTGCCGGTGGGATTGATGTCAGCCACCAGTGTCGTGCCGCTTGACGTTCCATCGCTGCGCCAGAGTTCGAAACCCGTCGTGGCGTCGCGGGCGGTGAAAAAGAGAATTCCATTGAGATTGGTGAGATTCTGGGGCAGGCTGGACCCCGTCGGATGGATGTCCCGGACCATCACGGTCCCACTGGCGGTGCCGTCGCTGGTCCACAATTCATACCCGTTCCAGCCGTCGTCGGCCGTGAAAAACAGGCGGCCATTGACGTTGGTCAGGTTTTGGGGAGCCCCCGACAACACTCCGGGGCGAATGTCGGCGACCAGTTCGGTGGTGTCTTCACTTCCCTGGGACTTCCACAGTTCACGGCCGGCCCCGAACTGGCTGGCGGTGAAGAAGAGTGTGCCGTCGACGTTCACCAGGGATTCGGGATCGCTCGACAGCGTGCTGTCGTCGATGTCGCGCACCAGCGCGGTGCCGGTGGAGGTGCCGTCGGTTTTCCAGAGCTCATATCCCTCGGGCGTGCGATTGCCATTGAACAGCAGATTGCCGTTGAACAGGGTGAATCCGGCGAAATTCGAGTAGATCGATGACCCGGCGGGATTCAGATCGATGATCAAGGACGTACCGGCCGAGGTTCCATCACTGCGCCACACTTCGCGATCGGTCAGCCCATCGGTGGCGCTGAACACCAGCGTGCCGTTCGAGTTGAAGAAATCATCGGGAGAACCGTCGGCGGCACCGGGAAACAGATCCTTGACCAGCACGGTTCCTGTCGGGGTTCCATCGCTGCGCCACAGTTCCCTGCCGCTCAGGCCATCGGTCGCACTGAAAAACAGCGTTCCTGAGACATTGGTGAGATTCAGGGGGATGCTGGCTCCCGTGGGGTGGAGGTCCCGCACCAAGGTGGGCATCCCTCCCCCGGGAATCGCCTTCCAGAGTTCTTCACCCCGAACGAAGTCATTGGCCGCGAAAAAGATCTCGCCATTCATCTCCGTCAGCCGGCCCGGCAGACTGCCCGGAACGCCTGGAACAATGTCCCACGCCGACAGTCCACCTCCCGGGACTGGGCTGTAACTCCATAATTCGCGGCCAGTGGTGACGCTGCTCGCCGCGAAGTAGACCTGTCCCGCCACCTCCACGATTTCCGCAGGATCGCTCCCCGCGGGCCCGGGGTTCACATCGATCAGCGTGGGGGTCGCGGTCGGGCCAGATACTGTCCAGAGTTCCCGTCCATTCACACCATCATTGGCAGTGAAGAATAATGTTCCCAGAACGTTCCGCAGCTCCCTCGGTTGGCTCTGCCCACCGAGGTTCAGATTGGCCACCAGCACGGTCCCCGCTTCGGTCCCGTCGCTGGTCCACAATTCGACGTCATTCGTCCCGGCTTGGGCGGCGAAATACAATTGCCCGTTGACATTGGTCAGAAACGAGGGATAGGAGTTGGCCACGCCTGGGAAAATGTCCTTCACCATGACGGTTCCCGCCGAGGTTCCGTCGGACGTCCACAACTCGTTGCCATGCACTCCGTCATCAGCACTGAAGTACAACACGCCATTCAGATTGGTCAGGTAGCGTGGAGCACCTCCCGCCAGACCGGGGTTGATGTCGCGGACCAACACCGTCCCGGACGACGTTCCGTCGGTCCGCCACAACTCGTTGTCAATGTCCTGGCGTGAGGCCACGAAGTAGACCGTTCCATTGACCTCGGTAAGCTCTCGAGGAAACGAAGAGAAGCTGAGATTTTCAATATCCTTGACCAGAGCGGCCGACAGCAGCGTGCGCGATTCGAGGGCTTCGCAGTGAGGACGACTGAGCGGCGACCGGCGCGGGGACGACCGACGGATCGGGCGACGGGAAAACGCGTTGCGGAGGAATTGGCTGAAGCGGAAGCGCAACATGGCAGAAAGTTTCCCGGGGATGCTGCTGAGGACTTGTGGTGCAGAACGTTACGCCAATCCCCGGTCGCTCTCTCGCCGGGATTGGCGTTGCGCGTGTCTGGAGACTGGAGCGGTTGCTCTGCTCATTGGCTATAAAGCAAATGCAATCCCAATGCAACATTTCAGACATCAGTTGACGCCGCCTTCCACGGATCTTCATCGACTGCAGGGACCCGCCCAGGCCGAACTCCTGGCGCTGGAGAGTCGCCCATCGCCCGGCATGGGGTGGCGACGCCGCGTCCAAAGCAGGCATCACCCGGGACTGTTCCACTCCGCTTCGGCTCTCAAGATGCGGTTCGGGCCCGGGAAAGTACGTCGCGGCAGTTCCGGCGGATGTTGTCGGTCCTCACTCCGTTTTCCGTGCTCGAACTGCACCGTCAGCGGACCGGCCAGTTCGCGGCGAGCCTCAGCGACCTCGTCCCTCAGGATCTCGCGGAACTGCCGGTCGATCCCTACGACGGGCAGCCGTTGAAAGTCCGCCAGATCGGCGATCGACGCTGGCTCTACTCCGTCGGCGAAGACGGCCAGGACGACACGCGTGGCTGGGACCAGGAGAATCCCGCGAAGCCTATCCATCCCCGGGATCTGCCGTTGTTGAAGATCGTCGAACCCAACAGGTCGAGGCCCTGATGGATGGTCTGGGGAGCACTTCGGGGGGAACCCGGAGTGTGGCAGGGTTGCTGGAACCGATGGCGAACCTGGGTCAGCGGCCTGCAGCGGATCGTCTCGACAGCCACTCGCCGATAAAGCCATGCAGCGCTTCGATCGCCCCAGCGAGCTCTCCAATCCCCTCTTCGATCGGTTGAGGTTCCGCATTCTGGCAGGCCTGTTCGACAGTCCGGGCGGCACGCGAGGCGGCGTTCGCGCCGATGTTTCCCAGAGATCCCTTGAGGGTGTGCGATAAAGACTGCACTCGCGGCCACTCGGCACGCGACTGGGCCGCTCGCAGTTCCTCCAACAATCGCTGGTTTTCGCTGACGCTCAGCAGCAGGATCTCCCGCATCAGTTCCTGATCGCCCCCGACTCGTGACGACAGCGCGTCCGTATCCAGCAGCGGCTCTTGGACAGGTGCAGGCGGCGGGGGGGGGCTGTTCCCAGCCGTGGTCCGGGCCAGGCTGGCGTCGATTTCCCGCAGCAACTGGGCGGGATCCACCGGTTTCGAAACATAGCCATCCATCCCGGCGGCGAGACACAATTCGCGATCACCACTCAGGGCGTGGGCTGTAACGGCAATCACGGGAAGATGTCCACCGAGTTGTTGTTCCCGCTGCCGGATCCGGGCGGTGGCCTCGAAGCCATCCATGACGGGCATCTGTCCATCCATGATGACCACATCAAACGGGCGTGATTCGAGAATGTCGAGCACCTCGCGTCCATTGCTGACGACCACCACCTCATGCCCGGCCTGTTTGAGAATGGCGACGGCCACCTTCTGGTTGATGAGATTGTCTTCCGCCAGCAGGATGCGGCACGTTCGTGGCCTGGGGCGATCCGTCTCCGCGGGCTGTTCCGCCGCGGGAGCGGATGACCCCGGGAACGGTGTCGCGGGTGGCCTTTCCGAGCGAATGGCATTCTGGTATGGCTTGCCGCGTCGCAGCACTTCGTTGAGCGAATTGAACAACAGCGAGGAACTGACCGGCTTGGTCACATGCCATTCGATGCCCAGTGTGCGACAACGGGCGAGATCGGCCTGGCGTGCGGCCGATGCGAGCATCATCACGACCATTCCGGAAAAGGCCATTTCCTCGCGCAGGATGCGGGCGACCGCGAAACCATCCATTTGAGGCAGGAAGGAATCAATCAGGACCAGAGTGTACGGGTCATTCGCGGCTGTGGCCCTGATCACCTCCGACAGTGCTTCCGGACCACTCCCAACGGCTGTCGGCCGCATTTGCCAGCGAGCCAGGGTTTCTTCCACAGACTGACGGCTGACCGCATTGTCGTCGACCACCAGCACCCGCAGCCCAATCATCACGGGAAGTACGGGGAACGCCCGGCCGCCATCCTCCCCCACGACTGCCAGCGGCACCGTGAAAAAGAATTCGCTGCCGACCCCGGTGGTACTGTCGACTTCGAGCCGCCCTCCCATCAGGGACACCAGCCGGGAGGAGATGCTCAGGCCAAGTCCCGTTCCTCCATAAGCGCGGCTGACCGAGGTGTCGGCCTGTTCGAACGGCCGGAAGATTCGCGTCTGGACTTCGACTGGAATGCCGATTCCGGTGTCACGGACGCTGAACCTGAGGTGAACCGGGCCGGCGGGCTCGGCGACGCGGCCGATCACGAGCGCCACTTCACCCCGGGAGGTGAACTTGATGGCGTTGCCGACAAGGTTGATCAGGACCTGCCGCAAGCGGCCGGGATCACCCCAGAGGAAAGCCGGGATGGTGTGATCGACATCGCACGCAAGGCGGAGGTTTTTGGCCTCGGCGCGGGGAGCGAGAACCTTGATGACCTCCTGCGCGCAATCGGCCAGACAGAAGGGGATGCTGTCGAGTTCGAGCTTGCCCGCTTCGATCTTGGAAAAATCGAGAATGTCGTTGACGATGTCGAGCAGGCTGTCCGCCGAGTGCAGGCTCATCTGCAGGTAGTCGCGCTGGGTCGGGGTGAGATCGGTGTCGAGGGTGAGGCGGGTCATGTTCAGGATGCCGTTCATGGGCGTCCGGATCTCATGGCTCATGTTGGCGAGAAACTCGCTCTTGGCCCGGTTCGCCGCCTCGGCGGCGATCTTGGCCTGGGTCAACACCTGTTCCGCTTCGCGGCGCCGCACTCCCAGCGCGATCCAGTCGGCGATGGATCCGAGGCATTGGACAATCGAGTCGGCCAGGGGATGGCGGGCGAAGATCGCCATCACCCCCAGCACCTCATCATTGATGATGAGGGGATGTCCGGCGAAAGCCACCATTCCCTCCCGCCGCGCCCATTCCTGATCGGAGATCCGGGGATCGGTGAGCACCTCGTTGGTCAGGTGGGGTGTTCGCTCGGCGGCGATCTCGCCAATCTTGAACTGCCCCAGCGGGATCCGGCCGTGCCCGCCATCGAGATGCGTATACAGACCGGCGCTCGCCCGCAACTCCAGCCAAGCGCCATCCGCCGACAGGGTCCAGATCCGCGCGAAGGCGGCATCGAGGTGGCGGACGAGAGCCTCGGCACACTCCTGCAGCATCCTGGAAATGTCCTCCTGGCGGGTGAGGACACCGCCGATGTCGGCCCGCAGCGCGGTGAGACGGTTTTCTTCCAGCCGTCTCTGTTCGGCCAGCCGGATGTCGGTCACATCGCGGGTGAAGCACCGGGTGTGGATGAATTCCCCCTGTTCTCCCCGGAACACGCTGGAATTGATCAGGACATCGCGGATGGTTCCATCTTTGCGGCGCAATCGGGCGTGGTAGTTCTCCAGGGATTGGTTGCTGATCAGCCGCTGGAGGATGTCCTGGATCACAGGCAAATCGGCGTGGAATTCGGAGATGTGATGGCCGATGTATTCCTCGGCCGAGTACCCCAGCATGGCGAGTTCAGTGCGGTTGGCCCGCTCGATGATTCCGTTGGGATCCACCCAGTGCAGACCGACGTTCGAGTTGTCGAAGAAGTCTTGAAGCGCCAGGGTATGTTCTTCGAGCAGCTTCTGCGCATGGTGCTGCTCGGTGATGTCGCGCAGCAGCTTGGAAGCCGCGATGATTCGCCCGTTCGCATCGCGGATCGGTGAGACGCTGAGCGAGACGAAGATCTGTCGCCCGGTCTTGTGGATCCGGATGGTTTCGCGATGGGCGATTGGCCGGCCCGCGCGCACCTGTTCCAGGAGCTCGTATTCCTCGGACAATCGGTCGGCCGGAAGCAGGGTGGAGATCGGTCTCCCGAGAATCTCGTCGACCTCATAGCCGAACACCCGCACCGCCCCCCGATTCCACGACAGGATGGTTCCGTCCAGCGACAGGCTGAGAATCGCGTCATCGGACGATTCGACGATCGCGGCGAGTTGCGCACGGTCTCCCTCGGCCTGCCGGCGGATACTGATGTCGACAATTGAAGCCAGCGCGAACGTACCGGCAACCGATTCAATCGGGCTGAGCCCGACTTCAATTGGCATCTCGGTACCATCCTTGCGCAGGCCGAACAGTTCGCGCTGCCCTCCCATCGCGCGGAACTGGGGCGCCTGGAAGAATTGGTCGCGCTGGGTGGGATGCCGGGCCCGGAAACGCTCGGGAATGAGCCTCTCGACCGGCTGTCCGACCAGCTCTTCCCGGGTGTAGCCGAACAGCACCACCGCCTGGCGGTTGACCATGCTGATCCGTCCATCCCGGCCGATCAGCACCATGGCGTTGGGGGCGGCTTCCACGGCCAGTTCAAACAGATCTCCGGTCCGCTCGTTCGGCGCGGGTCCCATTGCAGCCACCCCTTTGTGAAAACCACGAATTCAACAGGTTTGGGTGAAGGACCCGGTTGTCCGGTTTGCGGCGTCCGCGTGGCGGGCCGGGTTGGCCATCACAGAATCCTGACCACCACCACCGTGGCGTCATCGGCATGCAGGCGTGAGCCCGTGAACTCGGCCATCGCATCGAACAGCCGGTCGATGATCTCCTGGGGTGTGCCGCGCCGGTGACCACAAATGACGCTGGCGACACGCTCCATGCCAAACTGTTGATCCCGATGATTCATCGTCTCGATGATTCCATCGGTCAACAGCACCAGGAGGTCGTCCGAGCGAATTGGCTGGCACGTCACTTCCGCGAAGTCGGCGGCGGGGTTGATCCCGAGCGGGCATTGCGCCGCGGTGAGCCGCTGCACCTCCCCCGTGGCGCTGATCAGAAGCGCTTCATGACCCGCACCGAGATACGACAGGGTCTGGCTGCCGAGGTCGATCTCGGCGAGGAACATGGTGACAAACGAGTCGAAAGGCAGACTCTGGCACAGGTTGTCGTTGACCTGGGCCAGGATCTCCTGGATGGGCAGACGAAGTCGTCCGAGGACCCGGGTCAGGCAGGAGACGTTGGTCATCTGCAGTGCCGGGCCGACACCATGCCCACTCACGTCCCCCACCCCCACCATCAGGCATCGCGGACGAGTCTCGAAATAGTCGTAATAGTCGCCACAGAGCCGACTCGCCGCCTCGTTGATGCCCGCAATCTCAAACCCGGTGGTCGCCACCCCGGCCCGGGGGTAAAGATGACGCTGGAAATCCTGGGCGATCTCCAGTTCCCGTTCGATCTGGCGGGTACGGACCGTCTCGCTGATGTCGGTCGAGACACTGGCCACGGCACAGACACTGCCATCGGTGTCGAGCAGGGGAAACCGGACGGTCAGATAGTCGCGATCCCCACCGCTGACGGTCAGTTTCTCCTCCACGGTGATCACGTCGAGACTTTCGATGGTTCGTCCTTCCTCCAGTTGAATCCGGCGGGCCACCGACTCCTGGAAGAAATGGGACGCCGTCTTGCCAATGGCATTCTCGAGACTCCCCGAGATGAGTTCGGCATGCCGCTGGTTCACGAATTCGTACCGACCATCAAGATCTTTGATGCAGATGTTGGCCGGGATGTGATTCAGCAGCAGCCGCTCGCGGGTTTGCAGGTACTGCAGTTGCTGCTCGGTGCGAATCCGTTCGGTGATATCCCGGCCGACGGCGTAAATCATCCGTTTTTCGGGCACCGAAGAGGCGTTCCATTCGATCCAGTACTCGGCACCGCTTTTGGAGTGTGTGCGGATTTTGAAGTTGATGGTTTGAATGCCCTGCCCCAGTCGCTGGATCTGCTCCCGCACCCGTGACACATCGTCGGGATGGACGAACTCAATCAGCGGTCTCGACGTCAGCTCATGCTCGGAATACTCCATCCGTTCGACAAACGCCGGATTGGTCGTGAGAAAATAACCATCGAGGTTCGCGATGCAGAAGTAGTCGAGCGACAGTTCGAAAAACTGGTCGAGCTGTTCCTCGGCGGTACGGAGCGGTGTGAGGTCGACGATCGTACAAGCGGTTCTCACAGGTGCCTGGCGGGGAATCCGATTGAGGCCAATCGCGAGTGGAATCAGTTGTCCATCCCGGCGTTGTCCATAAATCGAGCCCCGGTCAGACAGCATCCGGGTTCCCGCAGAGCGGTAATAGGCCTCGCGCACCGCCGTATGTTGCTCCCGAAACTGCTGCGGCACCAGAACTTCGATGGGCCGGCGTTTCAGTTCCTCGGGGGCGTAGCCGAAGATCGAGCCGGCACGGTTGTTGGCATAACTGATCAAGCCGTCTTCTTCGACGAGAACGACCCCCAGGGGGCAATCGGCGAGATAATCGGCGAACTCCTGCATCCGGCGGATCAGCCGGTCGCGCAATTCCACAATCGTGGCGCCGACCTGGACGCGAGCCCGCAGTTCCTCGGGATCGAATGGCTTCCGGACGTAGTCGCTGGCCCCCGCCGCCAGCCCCTCCACCAGATCGCCACTCCCGGCCCTGGCTGTCAGCAGAATCACATGCAGCGGCCTGGGAGATTCGGACTGACAGAAACGCCGGCAGATCTCAATTCCCGTCAATCCGGGCATGGTCCAGTCGAGGATCGCCAGTTCCGGAGCCGCGGTACCTTCCAGAATCCGCGCCGCCTCCAGCCCGTCGGTGGCCGTTACAACTTCATAGTCCAGTTTCTCCAGAAACCTCTGCACGAGTCTGAGGGAGACCGGATCGTCTTCCGCGACGAGGATTTTCACTCGGCTCCTCCCCCAGCAAATGCGACATGTCGGTCCGGCCCGATCCGTGCGGCGCTTGGGCCAAGGATCATCAGACAGGGGTTTAAGCGTTTATACGCGCTCCACACCCACCATACAAGCACTTCAACTCCCCCTGGCCCTGGGGCTCGGACCGCGAGACAACCAGTGACCGTTCAAAGCTGGGAGCAAACGAGTTTTGTGGAGTTCCTCGGGCCGGGCTTCCAGGGTTGGTGACGTCTCAAGTCCTGATGGCACGTCGCTGGGGCTCCGTGGTTGCGCGTGGTGGCTCTTCTCCATGCTGACCTTGCGACCCAAAATCGAGCCCGGCACGGCCGGACCGCCGCCCCTCACCGTTTGCTCTCCCAGCTCGATCCTCACCAGACCGGGCAGGGAACCCGGCCACCGCTGCGCGGCGTCGGTGCACCCGTCCTCCAGCGACCGCACGGCCACCGGCGGTCGCTGGTCATCCCCGTACCGCTGCCCGACAGCGAACGTCGTGACCGCGGTGAACACCGCGCTACGGCAGACACCCCCCGGCACACAGACTCTGCAGCTTTGGCACGCCACCCATGACATCACTTGATCGAGTGAGATGACATTTGCGAAGTTTCGCAGACACTGCCTCTCACACGACGCAACAGGGAACGGTCGGAGAGAACCAGGTCCTTCCGCTGCAGCACGTATGAGCGAACGGCCTGTGTGCGACGGAATCTGTCGTTATCTGTCGTTTCGGTCCTTACGACACTGTCATCGTACGAAAGCGGTCGGACTTGCCGATTTCGTTCCACCGTCGATCTTGATTATCAGCAGCAGGGAATGGGCGAATAATGGAATTTCACGGATTCCGGGGTCATCCAAACACGGAAATCCCTGAGCGGCATTCAAGCAAGTGGGCCCCGATGCGTTCCCGGTCAGTCTGCAGCCGAGGACCTTAGCAGCGACCAGCACCAGCCGGGGGCCGGGCAGTGATTTGCGAGGAGATGCCGTTGAGGTTTCCCCAGAACACTTCGGCCGGTTCGGTCATGACGCGCCGGTCGCCGTCACGTCACGGTATCTCGCGGCAAAACCCAGGGGCAGATTACGGGAAGGCACCGGACTCCTGTCGGTTTTCCCAGAGCGAGAAGCCACGGGTCCCGTCTTGCAAACGGACCTTTTCAAGACGGCGGCACCAAAAGAGCGGCGCACGATGCGGGAATCAGGGTCCCATCGCGGTCCATCTGTCGTTTAATGGACCTGACCCCTTTTTTCGGAAGCGACTTCGAGTTGGGGGATCTCGACCGGCTCGCCGCCGGCCCGGGCGCTTTCCCAGATGGCGAGGCAGACCAGGGTCGCCCGGATGCCGTCGATGTGCGTCAGTTCCGGGCGGGCCTCCCCCCGCACGCATTGCAGGAAGTGCTGCAGCTCGGCCCCGTGCCCCTTGTCTCCCTGCCGGTCGGTCTTCTCCAGGGGCTTCGCCCCCGTGACCGTCAGACTGCGGAAGTCGTCCATCACCAGGCTGGTCGACCCGGTGAAGATCTCCAGCCGCTCTTTGCCCGAAGCGGTCGTCCCCCGGCAGGCGTAGATCACCGTGCCAACCGAACCGTCGGCGAAGGTGATCTGCGCCGACACATCCTCCATCTCGTTGATCGACGAGCTGGCCCCCAGGGCGGTGGCCGTCACGCTCACCGGCTCGGCTCCCGTCAGCCAGGTCAGCAGGTCGACGAAGTGGCACACCTCCCCCACGATGCGCCCGGCCGCCGACGACGGATCGAACACCCAGTTGTCCCGCGGCAGAGCACCGGCGTTGACGCGGTAGATCATCATCCGCGGGCCGGGCAACTGCTTCAGGCAGTTCTGCAGATCGCGCACCAGCGGGGCGAACCGGCGGTTGAAGCCCACCATGCAGATCCGCTCGCCCGTGATCTGGGCGGCCAACTGCTCGCATTCCTCGACGGTAATCGCCAGAGGCTTTTCGCAGAACACATGCTTTCCCGCGTTGAGGGCGGCGAGGCTCATGCGGGCGTGGGCGGCGTCGCGGGTGAAGATGCAGACCGCATCCACCTGGTCATCACGCAGCACGGCGTCGAAGTCGGTCGAGCTGATGGCCGCGCCATACCGGGTCGCCATCTCCTGGGCCGACTGCCCGGTCGAGGCGACCAGCGCCCGCATCGTCACATGGGGGCTGGCCTTGAGATTCGGCAGATGAAACTGCCGGGCGAATCCGCCGCAGCCCGCCACCGCCATCCCGATGGGGCGCCCGGTCACCCGGGGCTGCGGCCGGGTCGACGCGACCTGGACCGTGCGCAAGGTCGGGTCTTGCTGTTCGTCGTACTTCAGCAGAATCCCCAGGCAGCCCCCCGGGCTCTCGACCAGCGTGCGGTAGGCCTCTTCCGACTGGGGCAGGGTGAACTCGTGGGTCACCAGCGGGCCGACGCGCACCCGGCCATCCTGCAGCAGCTTGAGGAACTCGTCCATGTTGCGCTGTTCCGTCCAGCGCACGTACGAGAACGGATAATCCTGTCCCTTCTGCTCATAGGCGGGGTCATAGCGGCCCGGACCGTACGACCGCGAGACCAGCAGTTCGAGCTCTTTGCGGTAGAACGCCTCCTGGGGAATGTCCATGCCCACGAACCCCACCATCACGATCCGCCCCCGGTCGCGGACCATGTCGATCGCCTGTTCAATGACCTCGTTGCTGGCGGTGGAGGCACACATCAGCACACGGTCGACCCCCCGCCCGGCGGTCGCCTCACGCACGAGGTCGGGCACGCCGGGACCAGCGGTCAGCGTCAGTTCGGCACCCAGCGATCGCGCCAGCTCGAGGCGGCCGGCGTTCACGTCGATCGCCACCACCCGGCCCCCCGCCGTGCGGACCAGTTGCGACACCAGCTGCCCGACCAGTCCCAGCCCGATGACCGCCACCCGGTCTCCCACTTCAACCGCCGCCCGCCGCACCGCCTGCAGGGCGATGCTGCCCAGCGCCACGAACGAGGCGTCGTTCGCCGTCACCCCGTCGGGCACCCGCACGCACAGGTTGCGGGGGGCGTGGATGATCTCGGCGTGTCCTTCGCCTCCGTAGGCCACCAGGTCGCCCGGCCGAATCCCCTCGACTTCGCGACCCACTTCGAGGGCCACACCGGCCCCGCTGTAACCCAGCGGGGTCCACTTGGTGGTCTCGTAGTTGACCCGGTCATAGGTCCGCGTGAGGCCATCCTTGACCAGCATGTCGAACACGCTTTGACGCAAGGCCGGATTGGTCATCGCCTTGACGACCATGTCCTTGACGTTCCGCTTGACCGAAGACGATTCGGTGCCGGCGCTGATCAGCGAGCAGCGGTTGCCAATCAGGACCCCCGTCGCGGCACACCGGGGCACGGGAACCTGCTCGGGACCGACGGTGGCGGGTCGGAGCAGTTTTTTTCGCATGAAGACCTGTCGCATCGGCGTTGTTCCTGTTTCTTCGGTCGGGTGGGGAAGCGGGGAGCGGAGTGGGGAGGCCACTCAGTGGGGGCTGGAGCGCGGGGGCTGTTCACCCGCCTCCCGCAGGGCGTCGCGAAACGTCGCCGCCACCTGTTTGGCGACCGATCCCCACGAGTTCTCGACCGACCAGGCCCGAATCGCCTCCCGGTCCCAGGTCATCGCCAGGGCGTCGCAGAATCCCCGGGCCGCCGCCTCGGCAGACCGCTCCGGCAACATCAAACCGAGAGTCGTGTTCGTCAGCAGTTGCGGGATCGAGCCAATGGGGGTCGCCACGATGGGAATCCCGCAAGCCAGTGCTTCGAGGGGCGCGTTGGGCGATCCCTCGCGTGAGGACAAGATTGTGAACAGGTCGGCCGTGCTGTACCACAGGTACAGCTCTTCGGGAGGCCTGGCCCCCACCAACCGGACATGGTCGGCCATCCCGGTGCGGCGGATCGCCTCATGGATCTCGGCGCTGTAATCCTGACCCCAACGGGACACTCCTCCCACGATCACCAACATCGCATCCGGATGCCGCTCCCGTACCGTCCGCAGGGCCTCCACCGCGAGATGAAATCCCTTCCGTTCCAGCAGATACCCCACCCCGATGATGATCTTGCGGTCGAGGGGCAGCCCCATCCGCTGTCGCGCCTCGTCCCGCGGAACCGGCCGGAACTTGGCGGTGTCGACCCCGTTCGAGATCACGCGGACCCGCGCGGGATCGGCCCCGTTCTCAATCATCTTCTGGGCGAGCTCTTCGCTCAGTCCCACCAATTGGCTGGCCCGCTTCAATCCCCAGCGGATCGCGTTTCCTATGACTGGCAGTTCGGGAAAGCGGATCATGTCTTCGCCACGCGCCGTCATCACCACCGGCACGTTGTACAGCTCACCCAGCATCGCCCCCACCACTCCGTCGGGGTAGACGAAATGGGCGTCGATCAGATCGAAGGGAAACTCCTCCCTCAGCCGGGCGACCGACCGCCCGATTCCCCACTTCATCAACTGCGTGTGGTAATAGCCGCCAATCTTGGGCAGCAGCAGGTAGCGGGGCCGCGTGACCTGCAGCCCATCGACCGTCTCCGAGGCGGGAATCTGCGACAGCGGATACCACCGCTTGAACATTTTCAGCGGGGGAAACCAGGGAGTGGGAGACATCACCCGCAGATCGAATTCGCCCAACGCCGCCACCGCCTTGACGCGCTCTTTGACGAACACGCCGTGGATCGGCTGGATCGACGAGGGAAACGTCGACGCCAGCACCAGCACGCGCGGCTTCTTGCGGTTTGTCCCGGAAAATTTCTCCGGTGAGGGCTGGTTCACCCGGCCGTCCAACTCCGAACCTGTTTCGACGCTCTTCACCCAGACCTCCCCGGTTGGTCTTTCCGGACGTCACTGCTGGTGCGGACTCCAACCCGCCGCCGCCAACATCGCCAGCCAGTTCCCCCCAGCGGCTCCCAATCCCCGCCTCCCGGCGGCGCGCTGGAGCCCCAGGCCAGATCACAATCCCAACCCCCCCCAAGCAGTGACCACCCGTCTGGCGCAGCCCCGGCGGACGCGACCGAAGTCCGTTCTCCGCCCAGGTCTGGCACGGACCCCACGTCTCTCCCCCCCAGGCGGACCGCCGCCCGCACCTGGCTGTCGCGGGGGGTGAAGGCAAACACCACCACCATTTCGCCCGGGCAGGTGGCCTGCCCCCGCAGTTGCGTTCCGGGGAACCGCTTCCCGTATTCCAGCCCCCGCCAACCCTCCACCCCGCCGGCGGCCCCCCGCAGCACGCTCCACTGAACAGCCCCCTGCGAACTCGCCACCCCCAGCGGCCAGGGACGGGTGGGCAGCCGTTCTCCGGCAACCAGCTGCGGGCCCAGGTCCAGGGCCGCATTCTCTGACAGATTGAACGACCAGTCGACCCGCCGCGCATCGGGCGTCCGCACGTGGTCCGCCAGCCACAACCCGATTCCCGGAATCATCAGCACATACCGGTCGGCGAAGACTCCCGGACCGGGCTGACAGCCGAGATGCGCCAGCCAGAGGTCAGTCCGGTCGGCCGCCTCCAGCCGGTGTTGGGGACACACATGCGACCACGCCAGCCGCCCCGCATGCCGCGCGACCGGAGCCCCTTCAATCGACAGGGTGTTGTGGGCCCGCACGTCGCGGTACCAGTCGACCACCTCCCGCGGGCCCCCATAGGTCGACATGCCCGAGTCGACCAGGAAGGGCTCTCCCCCCACATGGACCAGCACCTGCAGCAGATCGGCGTGGCCGTGGGCGGCGGAGGGGGTTGAATCGGCGAACAGCCCCCCGGCGATCGGCCCGGCATCGACCAAGAGCCAGTCCCCCGGATCGGCCGGCGCGCGGAACACCGCGTAGCCCGCGTCGGGCAGCCGGCGGACGGTGGCGCCCGGTTCCGTCCCCCGCAGCCGCAGCAACGCCTCGACACCAGCGGTCCCCCGCAGCCAAATCAACTCTTCGCCCGGGGGACCTGCGGCAGTTCGCGCCGCAGGGTCGGCGAACAGTACGGCTCCCACGCCGCACAGCCCCGAGAAATCCCACGGCTCCGCGGGAATGACGGGCAGGGTGCGGGCCGAGTCGATGTCCCCAAACGGCGGCCACAGCCCATCCGGCTGTTGAAACGCCGCCGCCGCGTTCCAGGCACTTCGCAGCAGCGGCTCGAGGGGGGCGAGTTCGCCCCCACCCGGCCCGGCGGCGCACCAGGCCAGCGTGAGGAACAGCAGCGTGTAGAACTGGTACCCCATCGCCTGCTCGACGCAGACCCCGTCGGCGTGAAACTGCTTTGGGCCATGCTGCAGCAGAATGTCGGCCCCCTGCCGCCGCCACCCGGCCGAATGCGGCGAATCAATCCAATGGCCCAGCAGGTACAGGGCGGCCGCCTCGCCAATCAGGTGGTTGTACGGGCTGGAATAGAGCGAGTAGTGGGCGGAGAGGAAGGTGCCATGCTCTTCCAGCGACTGCGCGATGCGCGCGAGATCATCCGGCGACCAGCCCGGCCATTCCGAGAGGGCCGCCAGAGTCCAGAGCCACGAGATCACCCGCATTCCCGGCTCGAGGGCGCTGGTCCAGTGCACTCCCAGGAAGAGCGGGTTCGTCTCGATCCAGTCGAGCAGCAGCCGCCGTGCCTCGGTCGCGTGACGCTCATCACCCGTGACCAGCCACCCCGCCCCCAGGGTGAACAGAAACTGGTGCCGGCCCAACTCCCAGACCGGTTTGACATCCACTCCATCAGGCAGCTCGTAGATGGGGACATCGTCGTAAAAGTCGAGCGGCCAGCGATACCCTGTGACGGGATCGCGGCTCCAGTCGACCGGGCCCCGCAGGTCACACGGCTGGCCCAGGCAGTTCCAGGTTCCGGCGGCGAGCTGGGCGAGACGTTGCTGCACTCCCTGCTTCAACCGGAGGTGAACGTCCGGAAACTGCTGCGCCAGACGGTCGAGCTCAGGCCGACTCGCCCCCGGAACCAACTGCGCCGCCTTTTGCAGCAGCCAACCGGCCTGCCCTGTCGGGGCGCTGGGGCGCGAACCCGGCAGCCGCCCCCGGCCCGCCTGCCGACGCTCGCGCGCCATCCGCAGTTTTTCCGAGATCCGCCAGAGGATCTCGTGCGGCGACATGCGCCGAAGCTTGCGGAGTGTACGGATGAGTGGCATTGTGGGGGGGAGAGCAACGGACAGAGAGCGACAGCAGTACACACTGCAAACCCTCCGCTTCGGCGACTGCTTTGTACAGCGCATCCCCAGACCAGGGACGTCGAACTCAGGTCACTGCTCGCACAGCCGACCTTTGAGCAGCCGAGAATCAATCGCGATCCCGACTCTAGCCCGCCCGCGTACCCTGTCGCAAGGGCCCGGTTGCCGGTTTGTGAGACACTTGGCGAAATCTTGGTCGGTTCTTTCACGATTGCTGTCTTTAGACCCCGAATTGGCACGGTCCCTGTGGCCGCAGGCCCACTCCCGTAGCCCTCACCCGGCTGGCAAATCTCCTTCCCCATCCAGCCCCAGTGTCGGTGTCCCTGAATTTCGCCCACCAGCGTGCCAATGCAGCCCCCACCGACCCGAACCAACCCTTCATCCCGGTCTCATCCCCCCTCTGCCCCCCGCTGGTTTGGGGAAAATGTTTTGGCGGTTCTGCGCTCGGTGGGCTTTTCACCAATCACCCCCCTCGGATCGGAATCCAGCCGGGCGGAGCAGGGTGCCGGGGTCCAATCAACCATCCCCGATCGAGAAGGCGAGGGCCCGCTCCAACGAGTTCGCTCGCCGCAGCTTCACGGTTTCAGTCGCGGAACTCGCTCGGTTTGCGGGGCACAATCTGCAGCTCTCTGTAGGCGAAACCGCTGTCGGGAGGGTTGTACTTGCCCACGATGGGCATCGGAGACTGCGGCTCGATCTGATCCTCAAGTCGCAGCCCCCAGTAGACGGCATTCACCGTCATCCGCCGCAGTCCTTCGTTCGCGAAATCCTGCGCACTTCCCATTGTGGTGTGGAACACCCGGGCCGTCTTGCCGGTGTTTCCCGTCCAGGTCTTCACCCAGGCCACCGGCAGGGGGATCAGTTCGGAATTCACGGCATCGGTGGGCTTCCGACCCACCAGCGGCTGCCCTTCAACCAGCGGCAGACACTCCTCGGGCAGCCGTCCGTTCTCTTCATAGGTGCGATACACATCCGACGGCCCCCAGATGTCTTTGACGCCACGCAGCACAGGATGGTCGCGGTTCGCCTCGACAATGATCCCCCGCGTCGAGTCCTGCTGCCAGCGGCCGTGATGGTTGCGGAACGTGCCACCCAATACATCCTCGCCAAACCGCACCCGTTTGCCCTCCTTGCGGTAGTTGAACTCGATGAAGCCGTGGTTCGCCGTGCGGATGGCAATCAGCGGCTTGCCCGAGTCGAGGTACGTGTCGAAGTGCCGCAGTTGGTCGTCGGGCAAAGACAACAGCCGGCTGAACAGGATCAGCAAGTCGGCCTTCTCGAGGTGCTCCAGCCCCGGAATGTTGTGGGTGACCTCTTTGTCTTCCCAGCGGATCTTCTGCGTGGGGTCGACCAGATGGTCGGCATTCAGGCTGAACAGCACGGTGCAATGGAAGCCGTGGTGCCGGGAGAGCAGCCGGGCCAACATCGGCAGGGCATGCTCACTGCGGTATTCCTGGTCGGCGGCAATCAGCACAACGTGCCGGCCGGCTCCCGGACCAGGCTCGGCCGGGTAAGTCAGCCAGAGATCGCTCTCGGGAATCGGATGCTCCCCGGCGATGCCTGCCCCAGAGTGTGTCAGCAGGCACACCAGCGCGGCCAGCCAGAGGGACAGGCCCCTCCGGAGACAGTCACTGTCGGACCAGTGGATGGTTGTGTGAAAGGTCATGAGAACAGAGATTCGCTGGGAAGGTGAAGCGGCCGGCAAGGTTCCCGGTGTGCCGCCCAGGCACGGGATGCAGGGGCAGTATCGGCGGAAGGGGGTCTCGCCGACAACCAGGCCGAGACCCGTCGGGGAGGCGGTCTCCAATCTCCCGACTCTCCCCCTGGACTGGAGACCGTGATCCAGGGGAACGGCGGCACATCCCGGGAATCCGCAGGAGGCGGGACTGGTGAGCGGCCAGCCGCGACGCGGGTGCTTCGATGCGGTCGGGGCCCTGCCGGTCCCGCTACCACCCAGGCAGCCATTGCACGATACGCCACCAGAGTGTGAACCAGGGGTTACCCACCGCCTGCAACAGGGGCGAATTGGCCTGAGAAGCAGGAATTGCAGTGACTGAGCGGCACAACACCGCGCGATCGGAGACACTTCGCAAGGCACACGACTCGCGGCGCCACCGCGCCAGGTGGCGGCGCCACTCGCTGCTGAACAGGCTGCGCCAGACGCTCCAGCGGCGCGCGGCCTGTCCCTTGAGGGCCCGCTCGAGCCACTGTCCCGCCTCGAGTGCCACGAGGGCCGGAGCCAGCACCAGCAGCGTCTTCCATCGATAGTGGGTCCACAAGAGGCTCAGGCGATTGCGTTCCAGGGTTTCATACCACCTCGCCGCACCGTCTCCCGTCCGCAGGTGCCGGGC
>CAIOTJ010000280.1 GCA_903861195.1 uncultured Planctomycetaceae bacterium
ATCCAAAAATCCCGGGTCAACGTCACAGGAAACCGGATGCGCTGAAAGGTTCCTGCCGAGATGCGGACCATGTTGGTCAACGGTATCGGTACTGGCACGGACACCGAACCCGGCACGGCGGCCGAGGACGCATCATTGCCACAGCCGACACCCGACCCCAGCAGCACGATCAGGCAGGCAGAGATCAAAAAATTCACAAAACACTTCATGGTGCAGGAGGCTGAAAGACTTCCACCGTCTTCTGGGACGGGGTTAAGGAAACGCGTTGCTCTGGACGATTCGGCCATCGGACTCGCAGGGCAACCGCATTGTTCGAGCGGGTCAGAACTCGCACAGCCGCATCCTGCGACCAGTAACTGCTGCCTGCCCCGACCGTTTGCAGGGGACCGAGGCGCCCCAGCCCGTCTTCGAGGCGGAGTTCGGTACCCACGCCGTCGGGATTGCCTGAGTTTCCCTTGAGCACCACTCGCAGTCCCGGCACCGCCGCGCGATTACGAAAGAGCCGGGTGGCTCCATGGTTCTGACTCATCACCACATCCAGCCGACC
This sequence comes from uncultured Planctomycetaceae bacterium, assembly GCA_903861195.1. GTDB lineage: Bacteria > Planctomycetota > Planctomycetia > Planctomycetales > Planctomycetaceae > UBA10511. The sequence continues at coordinate 548 of CAIOTJ010000280.1, forward strand.
ATCGTGATCAAAGTCACCCAGAGCCGCACCGCGTTGTTCCCCAAACACCCGGATGCCGGAGACATGCGGATCCCAGGATTCAAAAGTGCCGTCTCCGCGGCCCCGCAACACCAGGCAATAACCCCCGTCTTCACGAGTCAAATCCGAGGCAGTTCCGAAAAAGTTCTGAGAACACAGCAAGTCCTGCAACCCATCGCCATCCAAGTCGCCCACATGGACAGAAAACACCGGAGCCCTCTGTGCCTCCATCGGCAACGGCACCGCGTCAAAACGGGAACCGCGATTGAGAAAGACCATAGAAGACAACTCGGAGGCCCCTACCCAGGGCGCTGCGGTGACCCCCAGACGTTTCAGGATGGCCGGGATCGTGGCTTGGGAAAACTCGGCGTGGGATTTGAATTCCGAGGCGATTTTAGGAATACCCTGCGACAACCAGCTCCGATCATGGACCGGCCACCAATCGGTTCCCGAGCGCCACGCCTCAAGGATTTGAATCACGCCGTCCCCGGCCCAGTCGCCATAGTAGAGACGCAAGTCAGTGGGCTGGTTCCATTCGTACTGCGAATTACGCCCCCAATTCCCGCAAACCAAGTCCGGAAGTCCGTCGCCATTGAAATCACCGGTGGCCACACCCGACCAAAGCCCTGGGTGACCGGCCATCCCCCAAGCTTCGGTGGCCTCGCGGAAACTCGTTCCGTCATTGATAAAGATGCGAACCGGCCCCCATTCGGTGGCCACCACCAAATCGCTGTCACCATCTCGGTCCAGGTCCACCGCGCAGGCTCCGGTAGCCATGCCGATCGACGCAAACGCGGCGCTGCGGCGCGGGTCCACCACCAATCGCCCCTTCTCGTTCAGCCACCACTGCGAGGGCACAGATTCGGGATACCGGGCCGTCCGGCTGCGGCCACCGACCCAGACATCCAAATCCCCATCGCCATCCACATCCATGCTGACCAGGGCTCCGATCGCATTCGTGCCCGCAGGAAGACTCTCCGGCTGAGCCCAGGCCCC
>CAIOTJ010000281.1 GCA_903861195.1 uncultured Planctomycetaceae bacterium
AGCGGAGCGAACGGCGGTGGCAGGTCGACTTGCCGCTCGAGCAGCGCGACTGGCGGATCGGGCTGATTGTCGGCCCGTCGGGTTCGGGGAAGTCGACCCTGGCCCGCGAGTTGTTCGGCGAGAGCGTGGTGACCGGCTACAACTGGCCGGCGAAGCGCTCGCTGGTGGATGGATTCCCGCGGGAGATGGGGATTCGCGAGATCACCGCGCTGCTGTCGAGCGTGGGGTTTTCGTCTCCCCCGTCGTGGCTGCGGCCGTTTGGGGCCCTGTCGACCGGCGAGCAGTTTCGGGCCACCCTGGCGCGGGCCCTGGCCGAGCGGCCGAAACTGGCGGTGATCGACGAATTCACCTCGGTGGTGGATCGGACGGTGGCCCAGATTGGCAGTGCGGCACTGGCCCGTACCGTGCGGGGGACGGGGCGGCGGCTGGTGGCGGTGGGCTGTCATTACGACGTGATCGACTGGCTGCAGCCCGACTGGCTGTTCGACCCGGCGACGCAGACGTTTGAATGGAGGTGTCTTCAACCCCGCCCCCGCCTGCGGCTCGACGTGGTCCGCGTCTCTGCCGGGGCGTGGCCGCGGTTTGGTGCGCATCATTATCTGAGCGCCGGGCTCAACCGCGTGGCCCGCTGTTTCGTGGCGTTGTGCAACGGTCGTCCCGCGGCGTTCACGGCGGTGTTGAGCCAGCCGGGACCGGGGGGAGGGCGGTGGCGCGAACACCGCACCGTCTGTCTGCCCGACTTTCAGGGAGTGGGGATCGGGCATGCCCTGAGCGAGCTGGTGGCGGCGATGTTCCGGGCGACGGGGAAGCGCTACTGCAGCGTCACCTCGCATCCAGGCATGATCGCCCACCGTCGCCGGAGCCCCCTCTGGCGGATGTACCGGGCTCCTTCGCTGGGACACCGCACCGAGGGGAAACATGCGAAGTTCAACCGGACGGCCGCCCTCACGCGGCTGACCGCGGGATTCGAATACATCGGTCCGGCCGACCGTTTCTCGGCCCAGACTCTGGGAGTTATCGAATGAGTACCGGATTGTACGAACGCCTGGCCCCCACCGTTCGCCCGGAGGCCGGGGGGAACCCCCTTCCCGAGCTGGCCGGCGGGGGTGCGGGGGCCGGAGTGGCGGGAGCCGGTGAAGCGGCGGTCGCTGGCGAGGCGGTCGTCGACGATTGGCAGGTGCCGGGCTGGATCGCGCCGGGAACGCCCTTCACTCCGCAGCCGCGCACCGCGCGGGAGCTGATGTACGCCCTGTGGCAGACCGGGGGGCAGCCGGTGTTGAGCGCCCGGAGGGTGGGGTGTTCGCCGCGGCTGGTGCTGGACCACATCGACGCCCGCCGCCGGCACTGGGAAGAGGCGAACTATTCGCGGATCGAGCTGTTCGAGCTGAGTGCGGTGATGTTGCGGGCGGCGGTGCAGAAGATGGACCGCTGGGCGGTTTCGCTGGTGGGTAAGACCGACTGTGGGCAGCAGGCGCTGACGCCGTTTCCCGAGCCCGAGCACCAGTGGCGCGAGGGGCCCGGGATGCCGTCGATCCAGGAACTGATTCCACAGGTATTGGAAGGATTGTTGGATGAACGTCATTCGATCTTCGCGCAGTGCGCCGCTCGCGCAGGTGGCCACCCCCGCCCGGATGGCGCAGACGGTGTCGCGCGGACGATGGATGCCCGCCCTGCATCTGCTGGCGATCGAGCAGGCGGTGCTGGAGACGATCCAGGGGAAATCGGCCCCGGTGCTGGTCATTGAGGCTCCTCCCCGGCACGGGAAGTCGGAGCTGATCAGCCATTACCTGCCGGCGTGGTACCTGGGGACCTATCCCGACCGGCAGGTGATTGTGACCGGGTACGAGAGTTCATTCGCCCGCAGTTGGGGCCGGAAGGCGCGGGGGCTGCTGGAGGAATGGGGCGAGACGCTGTTTGGAGTGCGTTTGCGGGGGAACCTGCGGGCGGCGAATGACTGGGGACTGGAGGGGTACCGGGGGGGCATGCTGACCGCCGGGGCGGGGGGGCCGCTGACCGGTCGCGGAGCCCACCTGCTGATTGTCGACGACCCGATCAAGAATTCGTCGGACGCCTGCAGCGAAGTGTTGCGCGACCGGCTGTGGGACTGGTGGGAATCGACCGCCAGCACGCGGCTGGAACCGGGGGGGTGTGCCATTGTGATCGCCACGCGGTGGCATCGGGACGATCTCTCGGGGCGGATTCTGCAGTTGAACGACCGCGAACCGGGATTGGCCCGCCGGCTGCACCTGCCCGCCCTCGCCGAACCCGATGATGTGCTCGGCCGTGCCGAGGGAGACCCCTTGTGGCCCGAGCGCTGGCCGCGTGACCGGCTGGAGACGATGCGGCGGCACAAGTCGCTGGAGTGGTGGAACGCGATGTACCAGCAGAACCCGGGTCGGGGGGAATACTCGCTCTGGCCCGACAACTACTTCCCCGAGCAGTTGTGGTGCGCCGACTGGCCCGCGAGCTTCGAGCAGAGCGTGGTGGCCTGTGACCTGGCGACCGGGTTGATCGCGGGAGATTACTCGGCGGCGGTGTTCGTGGGGCGGCGGGGGGAGGAATTCTGGGTCGACGCGGTCCTCGAGCGGCTCCCCCCCGAGCTGTTTCTGGCGCGCGTGCTGGATCTGGTCCAGACGCATGGCGCGCAGTCGGTGCTGCTCGAACTGAGTCTGTTCGACTCGTTGATCTGTGGGGAGCTGGATCGGCAGATGAGCGAACGGGGCCTGCACGGGCTGGAGACCATGACGGTGCGGAACTCGACCCGCAAGCAGCTCCGGTTGTGCCGGTTGGGACCCCTGCTGCAGCAGCAGCGGCTGCACGTGCGTCCCTCCGCCGGGGCGCGGCTGCTGGTCAACCAGATGCAGGAGTTCCCCCAGGGACGGCACGACGACGGCCCCGACGCCCTCGAAATGGGACTGCGGATGACCTATCCCCCCGAACATCTCCCCGCCTGGTTGTCGGAAACCGTATAGACATCATGTGTTCTGTCAATTTGCCAAGACTCTTGAAGTCCATGAGATACATCGATACAGTGGAACTGCTGTTCTGAATGGAGGAATGGGCAGTGCGGTGACGGGCGCGGAGGCCCGGGCGGCGCGGGAGCCGCGGAGGGTCAGGAAGAAACGTTGTTCAGACAAAAGATGTTCCGTGGTTTGAGTCCTGCAACTGCTGAGGTGCACCCCATGTCGTCTGCGAGTTCGCGTTCCGCTGCGTCTGTTTTCCCGGTGTCTGTGAGTCCCCTCGTTCCAGCCCCGCCGCCTGGGAAACCAGTCGCCGCGCCCCCGGCCTCCCAGAACCCGGGCACCGTGGGAAGCAGCGAAAACACCAGGCAGCGGCACCCGCGCAAGAGGGGGCGGACGCAGCGCGGGTTGGTCCGTCCCCGGTGTCCCGAGCACGGGGGCGAGATGCTGGTCGGACGCACGGTGGGCGCTGTGCAGTACCGGTACTGCACGGTCGCAGGCTGCGATTGCGCGGTGACCACCTACCGGTCCGACGCCCCGCACAAACGCTGGCCCCCCGCCAGCCATCAGGCCGTCACACGCCCCAC
>CAIOTJ010000282.1 GCA_903861195.1 uncultured Planctomycetaceae bacterium
CTTTGGCCTTGCCCCACCAAATCCCCCTCGCCAGCGCCCCATCTCCCCACCATATCATCCCAACAGCCCTCTCTTGTAATGGGCAGGTCGGCTGCGTGGGTGGGTGTCCTTGGTTCGCCATGATTGCCTGGGGTTGTACTGATGTCACGTCTGTTTTCCGACGAATCGCTCGCTGGATTGTTGCGTGGTCCGGCCGCCACCGCCGTAAGGGATGATTCCGTCACGACGGCCGATCCTGGGCCGCTGGCCCCCGATCCCCGCACCGACGCCGTCCCCCTCATCCCCGTGCGGATGCTGAATGAATTCACCTACTGCCCCCGGCTCGCCTACCTCGAATGGGTCCAGGGGGAATGGGCCGACAGTCTCGAGACCCTCGATGGTGAATTTGGCCATCGCAATGTCGACCGCGACGATTCACGCCACGTTCCCGCCGGCACCCTTCTCGCGCCGCAGGGCGGGGCGCAGTCCGGCGGGGTAGCCACCGCGCCGGGTGCACCGGCGGTCGATCCGTCGGCTGATCCCGCGGCCGATCCCGCGGCAGATCTGGTGGATTCGCTCCCTCCCGCACCGGCGGAACAACCGGTGCAATACGCCCGGCACTCCCCCCGACCGGCCGTCGCCCCCGAGGGAGACGACGTGCTGCACGCCCGCTCGTTGCAGCTCGAATCGCCCCGCGAAGGTCTGGTCGCCAAGCTCGACCTGCTCGAACTCGAAGGAAATGTCGTCACCCCGGTCGATTACAAACGGGGCAAACCCCCCGCCAACGGCGTAGGGGGCTGGGAGCCCGAACTGGTCCAATTGTGCGCCCAGGCCCTCATTCTGCGCGACAACGGCTATCAGTGCGACAGCGGGATCTTGTACTACATCGCCGCCCGCCGCCGGGTGCCCGTCACCTTCGACGCTGTGCTGATCGAACGGACCCGCGAACTGGTGCGCGGCCTCCGCGAAATGGCCGCCCGAGCAGCGATTCCGCCACCCCTCGAAGACAGTCCCAAATGCCCCCGCTGCTCGCTGGTCGGCATCTGCCTGCCCGATGAAACCAACTTTCTGCGGGCCTGGCACACCGGCGAGGAACCGGCCGCACCCCAACCAGAGCCGGCGTTGCACCCCGGCGACACCGCGACAACCGATGCGGCCCCAGCCGACTCTCAACGGCTGTCGGGAGACGACGTGGGAGATGAACTGCTGCGGATGTTCGGCGGAGCCGCCGCAGTCATTGAGACACAACCCAAAACGGCCAAACCCCCCGCGCACACCCCCGCCGCGCCACCGGCGGCGACAACGCCCGCGGCGCGCGGCAAACCGGTCCCGGAGGTTCGCCGTCTGTTGCCCGAACTCAGCCAGGCGTTGCCGTTGTACGTGCAGACCCAGGGGACCGTGGTCGGCAAGGCGGGAGACCGGCTGACGGTGAAGCTGCAGGGAAGTGAACTCGCCTCGCTGCGGCTTTTGGACGTGTCTCAGGTCTGTCTGTTTGGCAATGTGATGGTCAGTGCCCAAGCGTTGAGGGAGCTGATGGGGCGGGGCATTCCCATCGTGCACCTCAGTTATGGCGGCTGGTTCTGCGGACTGACCCTCGGGCTGACGCATCGCAACGTCGAGCTGCGCATTCGGCAGTATCAACTGGCGGGGGACGAACTGGGGTCGCTGCGGATCGCCCGGGCCCTGGTGGCCGGAAAGCTGCGCAACTGTCGCACGCTGCTGCGCCGGCACCTGCCCGAATCGCGCGGCGAGGTGCTGAAACAATTGGCCGACTGGACCCGACGGGTGGAACGGGCCGATTCGGCAGCGACGCTGTTGGGACTCGAAGGGATGGCGGCGAAGGCCTATTTCGCGGGGTTCTTTTCTCTGCTGCCCGATCAGCCGCAGTTCGACCCCCGGGGGCGCAACCGTCGGCCCCCGCGCGATCCGGTCAACGCCGTGTTGTCGTTCGTGTATGCACTGCTGACCAAAGAGGTGGCGGTGGCGCTGCAGAGCGTGGGATTTGACGCGCTGCTGGGGTTTCTGCATCGGCCCCGGTATGGTCGTCCCTCTTTGGCCCTCGATCTGATGGAGGAGTTTCGTCCGTTGATCGCCGACTCGACGACCCTCACCGTCTTCAACAACCGCGAGGTGACAGCCGAGTCGTTCGTGTTCCGCGCCGGGGGGGTGGCCCTGACCGAGGCGGGACGGCGGTCGGTGCTGGCGGCGTATGAACGACGGCTGCAGCACGAGGTGACCCATCCGCTGTTTGGCTACAAGGCCAGCTATCGGAGGATTCTGGAGGTGCAGGCCCGGCTGTTGGCCCGGCACGTGCTGGGCGAATTGGACGAGTACCCCAGCTTCACCACGCGGTGACCTGGACCAAGGCGGGCAACGAGGCAGGCACCGGGGCGGCGCGCCCCGATACGGAGTACGACATCGCGACGGAGAGAATGTGCCGGGGCGTGGGTCCCCGGCGAGACAAGTGAGGTCTTGTTGTTTGCGGAGCCCCGGGCGATGCGAAATGTGTTTCTGATTGCGTACGACATTTGTGACGACCAGCGGTACCGGCGGATCTACAAGCACATGTGCGGGGCGGGCGATCCGTTGCAGTACTCGGTGTTTCGGTGTGCGTTGACGCTGGTGGAGCTGCAGCGGCTGAAGGATCAGGTGTGGCCGTTGATGAAGCAGAATGAAGACCGGGTGATGATTGTGAATCTGGGTCCCAGCGACGGGCGGGGGGATGCGTGCATTGAGTGCTGGGGGAAGCCGTTGACCGAGGTGGCAGAGCGGAAGGTGCAGATTGTGTAGTGACCGGCGGCAGCGCACCGGTGAAGCCGACCGCCCGGCGCGGCGGTCACTTTTGAGGGGCGGGTGCGCGCCGCGATGGCGCGGCTGGGCATTGTGCCAGGAGCTGGAGGTGGACGAGTGTCTCCCAGGTGGGGCCGTATGCGAAAGCAAGGCCGGGGAACGGTGGTCTGAGGGAGCGGGCGGCCTTGAAATTGCCGACATTTCCGATGAAAACCAGCGGTTTTCGCGGGTTTTCGAGGGCCTTTTCTGGTAGGATTAGACGTGAATTCGCCAGCGAATTCTCACCGGTTGCCCGAGTGGTTGGGGACTGGAAGGTGGTTCGAGCGGTTCGGTGCGGGCGAAAACCCGGGACCCGCTCGCAAGCCATAAGTTGTTCCTTGGCAATTCGTTACGTCGATTCATGCAGAGGCTGCCCACCGTGTGTTCGTCATCCCCCTCGACCCGCTCGAAAACCGAGTCGCAAAGTCCTGTGCGACAACGACTTAGGAGCCGGGCGGTCTTCCGCTCTGAACAAGAGCGGCCCCATTGAAGC
>CAIOTJ010000283.1 GCA_903861195.1 uncultured Planctomycetaceae bacterium
AATGATGGTGGGGGCGGCGACGGCGGCCGCCGTGGCCGAGAGGGTCTTTTTGAGAAACTTCCGCCGTGAGACGGATTGGGACGAAGCCGACATCGAACGCACTCCTGCAGAAAGGGAGCGGGGAGAAACCGAGCGCTACGCGTAGGATACTGTGCGTTGCCGCAAGCCGCCACAGGGACCCGGCGGGAGGACCCTCGGCCGACCACGGGCCAGCGGGGGAGAATTCCAGCGGGCGAACGGGGGCGGCAATCCCCGGGAAGGTTTTCCGGCCCACGTTCTTTACCGCGCAACCCGGCCCATGAGGGACACCCTTGCTGAAGTGAGTCCACCACGAATGAGTCGGGAGAGGAGGGTGGCGGCTTGCGACAACAGCGCGGGGGGATACAATCAAACCGCTTCGCGACCAGCGCCCCCGGTCGTGAAGGCCTCCCTCCGCGGTCGCCAGTGCCATGCCCCACGACGTCTTCGTCAGTTATTCTTCTCCCAATCGGGAGGTGGCCGAGGCGGCGTGCGCGGCGTTGGAAGGGCGGGGGATGAAGTGCTGGATCGCCCCCCGCGACGTGACGGCGGGCGAAAGCTGGAGCGGCGAGATTGTCGAGGCGATCGCTCAGGCGAAGCTGATGGTGCTGGTCTTTTCCAGTCAGGCGAACGCCTCGAAGCACGTGCTGCGGGAGGTGGAACGGGCGGTCCATCATGGCATTCCCATCATTCCACTGCGCATCGAAAAGGTTCGCCCGACCAAGGAACTCGAATACTTCCTCAGCGTCAAGCACTGGCTCGAGGCCGAGTCGCGCCCCATCGACCCCCACCTCGACCGTCTGGCCGAGACGATCCAGGGGCTGCTCTCGCGCGGTCCCCGGTCCGAACCACACCGGTCCGAACCACAACCGGCTGCCGCCCCTCCTGCTGAACCCTCACCCACCAGTCGCCCGGCCCAGTCCGCACGCAGCGCAGCGCCGGTCTCGTCCTCCACCGCGACCCTTCCGGTCGCTCCTCCCCCCACGGGCGGGGAACAAACACCTGTCTGGAAACGGCGCGAGGTCCTGGCGGGAATGGTCCTGCTGCCGGTGGTGGGGGGAGCGGGCTGGTGGTGGCTGGCGGGGAATCGCGAGCCACCGGATCCGGTCATTCCTCCCGATCGGGAGGAAGACGACTCGGACAAAACGGCCCCCGAAAACTTGGAGACCGGCAAACAGCCAGCAGCGACAGGGCCTTTGGGAGACAAGCCGACGGTCAGCGGGATTCCGGGAATCGATCTGCTGGCCAAGATTGATGAGCGGCGCGATGCCGTCGACGGAGTTGTCTTTCGACGGGGTGTGGGATTGGTCCTGCGGGGCAAATCCCCCCAAGACACGAATGTGACACTGAAGATTCCCTGGCAGCCTCCACCAGCCTACCGACTGCATCTGCGGATCGGCCGGATGCGGGATGGCGAAGGGACCATTGCCCTGGGGCTGACCGCAGGTGAGGCCAAATTTGTGATGCTGATGGATGCGGGCAAGGAGGGGGAACTCCGGTCAGGGCTGCCTGGGGACAAAAAGGGTGAATGGATCGAATCGGCACTCACACGCCGGTTCGTCGTCCCCAAGCCAAACGGGGCGTCCAAGGGATCCGGTCCCACGCTGGTCGATCTCGTGGTGAGCGTGCAATCGGACCGGGTGGAATTGCTGCTGAAGAACTCTTCGCTGCCCGGTCCAAAACGCTTTGGAAAGGACTGGACCATCTTCAGCTACCGGGGAGATGTGAGTCGGCTGAAGCGTTTTGGGCGGCAACGTCCGGTTTCCCTCTTTCTCTCCTGCCCCAAGGGACTGGTGCTGGAACAATTGATCCTGGAACCATTGGGAGACGATGTGGGGAAACCTGTCGAGAGCGGCGCGACGCCGTGATGCCCCGCGTTGGATTTCTGTCGCCCCCCCTGCGAGGGCCTGTCTGGTGCCCCCCTCCCTCCCCGTGACTGGCCATGAACCACGATGTCTTCGTCAGCTACTCCTCTCCCAATCGGGAGGTGGCCGAGGCGGCGTGCGCAGCGTTGGAAGGGCGGGGGATGAAGTGCTGGATCGCCCCGCGCGACGTGACGGCGGGTGAAAGCTGGAGCGGCGAGATTGTCGAGGCGATCGCGCAGGCCAAGCTGATGGTACTGGTCTTTTCCAGCCAGGCGAACGCCTCGAAGCACGTGCTGCGCGAGGTGGAGCGCGCGGTTCACCACGGCATTCCCATTATTCCACTGCGAATCGAGAAGGTTCGCCCGACCAAGGAACTCGAGTACTTTCTGAGCGTCAAGCACTGGCTCGAGGCCGAGTCTCGCCCCATCGACCCGCACCTCGTCCGTCTCGCCGAGACCATCCAGGGGCTGCTCTCCCGCGGCCCCCGAGCCAGCCCTGCCGCGGTCGCGGCCGATCCCACGGAATCTGCCTCCGCCAGTCGCCCGGTCCAGCCCGCCCACAGCGCCCGGCCGGTCTCGTCCTTCTCGTCGAACAGTCCTGGCCCTGCCCGATCCACCCCAGCGGAAGACCGGCTGGTCTGGAAACGGCGGGCGGTCCTGGCAGGATTGGCGGCGACTCCCCTGCTGTTGGCCGGAGCCTGGAAGTGGAACCAGGCCCAGAGCGGCGCTCCCACCACGACCGATTCTGCCCTTCCTTCTGCGGAACCGGCGGTCGCTGTGGTTCCGGAAGAGTTGCCCCGACAGCGGGGAGACAGTCCGCCCCCCGCCGGCCGGACCCCGCCGATCGACCTGCTGGCACAGATCGATGATATTCGGGATGCCGAGTCGGGCTGGATTGTCCGCCGCGGTGGGCAGTTGGTGATTGCCCGGGGGCCAGCGGCGAAAAACGGAGTCATCCTCGTGATTCCCTGGCGCCCCCCGGCCGCCTATCGACTGCACCTGCGGATTCGCCGTCTGCCCGAGT
>CAIOTJ010000284.1 GCA_903861195.1 uncultured Planctomycetaceae bacterium
ACGACCAGTTCGCGCTGGCAGAGGCTGGCCACCTCTTCGACGAAGCGGCGGGCGTCTTCGAAGTCGGCCAACCGGCGGTTCCAGTAGTCTCCCGGCCGCCGCAGGATGTTGCGCACCGCCTCGGCCCGCTCGCGGCGGTCTTCGGGGACGTGTCGGGCCAGGAAGCGGGGTTCATCCAGGGCCTGATACAGGCTTTCGGTGCCATGGGCGACGAAGCTGGTCAGCGAGACGGGCTCGACGTATTGCGACTGGGTGCGGCGGTAAATGTCTTCGAACAGGCTCATCGCCTCGCCGCGCGAGCGGACCAGCAGATTGCGTTCGAAGCTGCGGTCGGAATAGCGGCGGTCGACACTGAGATGGACCTTGCTGCGGCGCATGCCGTATTCGAGTTCGCCGCAGTCGGGAAATTGCCGACACGACTTCTCGTAGTGCATGATCGCGTCGCCCCACTTCCGCGACTGTTCGAGTTCCACGCCGCGATTGACCGCCTGGCGGGTTTCGGGGGTGAGGGGGCGCGAGGTGGGATTGCCCGCCCGGGACGGGGTCAGGGCCAGGGCCACGCTCAGGCCGGCCCAGAGGAAGAACAGACCGGGGCGCAGGTGTCTTGAGGCAGACATACGGGAGACTCGCGGTCACCGAGGGAATGAAGGGGCAGCACTCAATGGATGTCAATCTGTTGATCCTTCCCGAACGGTTGCCGGGGAAAAGATTCCCGAAACCGCTGTCCGTCCCTGGACCGCCGCGGCAGTCTCGACTGCGGCAACGCTCGCTCGAATGGAGTATAGATCACAAAAAACGCGCGGGGGGAAATCGATTTCCGAACATGCCCCGTTACAACCGTTACAACCAAACCTCCCCCGGGCGCACGCGGGGTCGGGTGTGGTTGGCGTGGCGCGAGTGTTTCTGGTTCCGGGGGGAACGGGGTGAGTTCGTCCGAAACTCCGTCGCTTTACTTCAATTCCCCCTGATGCGAACATCTGGGGGAGGGAGGTTTCTGACTCCTGGCTGCTCCTTCGTTCCTGTCCCACCCCGCGCCGAGATTGCGACATGTCCCGCCCCACATCCCGCCGTCTGTTTCTCCAGCACACTTCGGCCGCCGGTTTGTTCGCCGCGGGTCTGCATGTCTCGGGGGCTCCCGCCCGGGCGAGTCTCTCGGCGAATGACAAGCTGAACATCGCGGCGATTGGCGTGGCGAACAAGGGAGGCCACAACATCGACGAGCTGGCGGGACAGAACTTCGTCGCGCTGTGCGATGTCGATGAGAACTACCTGACGCAGTGGGGCGAAAAGCATCCTCAGGCGCGGCGGTACCGCGACTATCGGGTGATGCTCGAGAAGGAAGCCAAGAACATCGATGCCGTAGTGGTCTCGACAGCCGACCACACTCATGCCCCCGCCTCGTCGGTGGCCCTCGACCTGGGGAAGCATGTCTACTGCGAGAAGCCCCTGGCCCACACCGTGGCCGAGGCGCGGGCCCTGGCGAAGCTGGCGAAGAAGAACAAGCTGGCGACGCAGATGGGGACGCAGATCCATGCGACCGACAACTACCGGCGGGTGGTGGAGATTGTGCAGGGGGGGGTGATTGGTCCGGTGCACGCGGTCTACAACTGGTGTAACAAGGGCTGGTCGAACGGGCGGTTCAATTGCGGTTCGACCCCGGCTCCCAAGCAGCTCGACTGGGATCTGTGGCTGGGCCCCGCCAAGCAGCGCCCCTACTGCGAAAACGTGCATCCGGGTAACTGGCGGCGATTCTGGGAATATGGATCGGGCACCTTTGGCGACATGGCGTGCCATGTGATGGATCTGTCGTTTTGGGCGCTCAATCTGCGGTTCCCCACCAAGGTCTCGTGCGAAGGCCCCGAGGTGCATGCCGATGGGGCTCCGTCGTGGGCCAAGGCGACCTATGAGTTCGCGGGAGCCGGGGGGAAGCCCCTGATGTGCTACTGGGCCGACGGGGGTGAGAACTTCGACCTCGTGAAGCAGACCAACGACTACGACGGCAAGCCCCTCTCGGACTGGGGACTGGGCATTCTGTTCGTGGGAGAGAAGGGGATGCTGGCGGCCGACTACGGACGTCGGCAACTGCTGCCCAAAGAGAAGGCGCAGGAGTTCAAGCTGCCCGAACAGTCGCTGGCTCCCTCGATGGGGCACTGGAACGAATGGGTCCACGCCTGCAAGACGGGGGCGCCGACCCTGTGCAACTTCGACTACTCGGGAGCCCTGACCGAGACCGTGCTGCTGGGGATTGTCGCGTACCGGGCCGGGGCAGGATTCAATTGGGATGCCGAAAACCTCAAGGCCAGCCTGCCGAAGGCCCAGGAATTCGTCACCAAGGAATACCGCAAGGGGTTTGAAGTGGTCGGCCTGAATGGCTGAGGTCGAACCGCTGAACCGGCACCTCGTCCCGGATATTGGGACGGTGCCGGGGGGGTGAAACAAAAAACCGGCGGCGAGATGGCCATCTCGCCGCCGGTTTTTTTGTGGTCATTCCCGGTCCCCCGAAACGACGGGGAGACCGGGGTGTCGCGGGGGGTCAGTCCTTGCGGGGGGAGTAGTCGACGAGGGTCATGTAGGTTCGTTCGACCTTCGAGACGATCTTGCCGTCTTTCTCGGAGGCTTCCTGGACCTTCTTCCATTCGGGGTCGGCGATGAAGTCGGCCCAGCTCTTGTCGGCGGTCGCCTGATCCTTGTGCGAGACCACGTAGATGAGGGTGTTGTCTTTCAGCTTGGCGTCGGTTGGAACCCAGTACTCGTGGTTCCGCATGCCGTGCTTTTCGAACAGCTTGGCGGTGTGATTGCGGAACCGGGCGTGCAGCGCCTCGAGCCGACCGGGGAGGGTGGTGTAAACCCGCAATTCGTACAGGCGGGGAGCCTGGGAATCTTCCAAAGCGGTCGCGCGGCCCGCCGAGAACGACAGTCCGCACAGTCCCAAACACACCCCAGCCAACAGCCACGTCTTCCAGGAACGCAACATGAGCAACCCTCGCGACAAAGCGGAAACGGAACGTCACAGGTGACGGGGTGAGGGTATCGAATTGCCGCGGCCGGGGGCAGGGATCGGGCGTGTCGGAGCCAAGTCCCCCGCGAATGAACGGCGACGTCGCCGGAGTCCGCCAACTCAATCGACGACGGCAGCCACTCGCGGGTTGGCCCAGACCGCCAGGGCCTCGCGGTTGATCTTGGTGTTGTGCCGCACATCCACCGGTAGCGGCCCGGGGTGAGGCAGCAGGCTCTGAACCTGTCGCGTGGTGGCCACGCTTGCTCCCAGTGCGAGCAGTTCCTCGCGCAGGGCCGCGGTCCAGCGCGCTCCCTCGGCCAGTTCTACCACCAACACCGGCCGCTGCCGGGGGCGGGGCCCCACTCCCACCAGGGCGGAACGGAAGATCTGAGGATGCGTGTTGAAGACCGGTTCGACCTGGTCGGTGAAGAGGGGGCCAGCGGCGGTCTCGACGCGCTGCGATTTCCGGCCGCAGAACCAGAGCCGGCCTTGTGGATCGAGATACCCCACATCCCCCATGCGGTGCCAGAAGGTGTCGCCATCGGCAATCTTGGCGAGGGTGGTGGCCTGAGGCAGGGCGAAGTACTCGCGGGTCACCACCGGGCCGCGGACCACGATCTCGCCAATTTCGCCCGGAGGCAATTCGCGCACGTCGCTCCAGCGGGGGAGGGGATCATCGGAGATCGCGAGGATTCTCAGTTCCATCTGCGGGAAGAGCCGGCCGACGCAGGTTCCCGCTCCCTGCCGGGTGGCGGAGACCGTCTCTTCCAGCACCTCGCGGGCGGAGATCGAGGCGACGGGAAGGGCCTCGGTCGCGCCGTAGGGGGTGTGCATCGACGCCCCGGGTTGGGTGAGGGTGGCCGACATCTGGCGCAGCACGCGTTCGGGCACGGGAGCCCCCGCCGAGAAGACGCGTTGCAGGGTCGGCAGGGTGATCTGCCGTTCGGAACAGTAGGCTCCCACCCGGTTCCAGATGGCGGGGGAGCCGAACCCCTGCGTGGCGTTGTTCCGTTCGATCGCTTCGAGGATTCGCCGGGGATCGACCCGGGCGGGGCGCGAGGCGTCCATGTCGGGGATCACCGTGGTCACCCCCAGGGCGGCATTGAAGAGCCCGAACAGGGGAAAACCGGGAACATCGGCACCGCCCGGTTCGAGCCCGTAAAACTCGCGCAGCAGGTCGACCTGGGCCCGGAACATGCCATGTTCGTAGACCACTCCCTTGGGGGGGCCGGTGCTGCCCGAGGTGAAGATGATGGCGGCGGGATCGGTCGGGTGTGTGTCGGGCCAGATCCATCGCTCGCCCGCGTTGGCGAGGACCTGTTCTCCGCGAGCGCGCACCTGGTGATAGGTCGTTCCACTCAGCCAGCGGGGCCACCACTGCGGGCTGCCGACGGTGACGTTGTAACGCGACTGGGCAAATCGCCGGCCATTCAGCACGCGCAATGCCTGCACGAGCGGCAGGCCGAGAAAACCCGCGGGATCGACCTGGTCGAGGCAGCCGAACACCCGGCGGGGGCCCATGCCTGGGTCAATCAGCACGAGGGTGCCCCGGGCGCGAAAGACCGCATAGGTCAGGGCGATGAACTCGATCCCTGGCTTGACCGCCAGCACCAGACGATCGCCGGGGGAGACCCCCAGGTCGATCAGTCCGGCTGCCAGACAGTCGCTCTCGTGATCGAGTTCGGCAAACGACAACTGGCGGTACTGCACCCGTCCCTGACGGTCGCGTCCCACCGGAGCCACCACGCCGCGCTGTGCGGGAAACCGGCGGGCGGTTTCCCGCAGCGTCTGCGCGACGTTGTGGGGGGTGTCATTCACGCGGGGCATGCTGTGCCAGGACGGGCGAGGGGGCGCTGTCCGGTCAGGCCGAACCCGCCCGCTTCGCGGTGGCGGCCAGGTACAGCGCCTTCACGTAGGGAATGGGCTCGGTTCCCAGCGCCTTGAGGATCGTTCCCCCGGCGGTGTAGCAGTGGGTGACCCACGAGTCGTCGCCGTACTTGTGGAGGGCCGCGCCCCCTTCGCCGCCGCCGACGTAGACCAGCAGGCCCGCTTCGGTCATTCGCTTGAGCTGCAGCATGAACTCGCGGGTTCCCTTCGCGAATTCCTCTTTTTCGAAGTAGCCGAAGACGCCGTTGTGGAAGGCGACGGCCGGTCCCTTCCCCGCGGCGATCTTCTGCTGGTTGTACTCGATGAACTGCCCGACTTTGGCGGCGTGCAGGGCGATGGTCTTGGGCCCCACGTCGAGCTGCGAGCCGCCGGCGGGGATGGTGTCGCTGGGGGTGCCGTCGGCGAGGATGAAGTCGATCGGCAGCACAAATTCGACCCCGGCCTGGCGGCCGTTGGTGATCATCGCGCGGGCTTGATCGATTCGTTCGGGGGGGATGTAGAACTTGTTGGTGGGGTCGGTGCCCGCGGCTCCCATTTCGAAGGTGCCGCCGTCGAGATCGGCGGCCGCCTTCTTGAGGGTCATGGCCAGCAGCCCGGCGGCGATGACCATCTTCACCTGGCCGCGATTGAGAATGGCCTGCAGGTCATCGAGCTTTTCGAGCTTCATGCCGCTGAAGATGACCAGCTCGGCCTGGCGGGTCTTGGGGAGGTGGGTGCGCATCTCGCCATCGATGTACTTCCCGAGGGCGATGCGGCGCATCGGCAGGGGAACGACGGTGGAGGAGAGGTCGCGGTTCGACGAGGCGAAGCCTTCGTTGACGTGCACCTGGGCCAGCTTGTCGAACATGCCGTTGGCGTACGCGGCAATCTTGGGGGCCAGGGGGGCAAGTTCGTCTTTCTTGACCTTCCACAGCGCGCGTTCGAGATCGAAGGCGCGGGTGTTTTCGAGCATCACGATCGCGCCGTGGGGCAGCTTCGCGACGGCGGCGGCGGTGGCGTCGGAAATCTCTCCGGTTGTATCGCTCATCCAGTCGGGGAGCACGGTGAGGCTGCCGCAGGGAACTCCCGCCTCGACCAGGATCTGCTGGAGGATCGGGGCGACGGGCTTCAGCGAGTTTTCCTTCTTGCGTCCGATGTGGCCGTAGACAATTTGCACCCAGCCCTGCGAGACCCCATACCGCAGGGTCTCGACCAGGGAGCGCAGGCGGACATCTTCTTCCAGGGTGCCATCGGGCAGGAAGGCGACGTCGGTGTCGCAGCGGACGAGGACGCGGGTGCCCGCCGGGAGATCGGCCAGCGAATCGAGCTGGGGGATCTGGGGAAGGCACTCTTCGAGCGAGGGAAAGCCCGGAGACTTGTCGATGAGTTTCTGACACCACGCCAACGCTTGCTCTACGGAGACAGACACAGCACGCCTTCGCGAAAAAAGAGAATCGTACGGACTGCGACGGAACGCGTCCCCGGCCCAGCGCCAGCCGGTCGTCCCACCCGGAAACCATGTCGCACACGGACACAATTCGAGTCTGGGCCGGGGGTTGGCATTTGTCAAGCAGTTGGCGACTGGCTTTCCCACTGGAGCGACCTACAATCGGCCGTTCGTTCCCTACCGATTGTGCCCGAGCCTCGTCATGAGCCCCCGCGATTCGTCTTCGGAATCCGTACGCAACTTCGGCACGGCGCTGGCCATGGTGCTGGTGCTGGTGATTTCCCTGGGGCTGTTTTATCTGGTGGCGACGGTCTTCCCGAGCATTGCCGGTCTGCTGATTGTGGGGCTCTTGTTTGTGCTGCCGGCGCTATTCCATTACTTCGTCTGGGGGCGGTGGATGGAACGGGTGCGGCAGCGGGTCTTGGCGGAAGAGGCGCGGGCCGAGGCGGAGGCGAAGGGGCAGAAGCGATAAGCGGTCTCTGATGGCTAGGGGCGTTCATCCCCGCCCGTGTGGCCTCTCCCGGACAACCACACCTGCCGAAATGGGTTGCCGTCCGATTCAGGTTTCTGAGCGACTTCGACCCAATCGCTGCAGGGGTTCCGAAGCCCGATCGATGCCCGGCGGTTTGCACGTGAGGAGCGGCCACTGGACCGCCAGTTGCCGATGGGACCTCATCGCTGTGCGCTGTGCGGGGCGATCCCCGCCCCGTTTCTCAACTTCCCCTTGTTCGGGCGAAACCGTTAGACTCGCGGGGTTCCGTTTGACCGCGAGGATGCCGTCTTGAGTGTCGATCCAGGAAGTGATCTGCTGGCCCCGCTGACGGGGTCGATTGCTGAGGTGCGGGAGGCGGTGCGCGCCGCCCAGCGGCGGGGCCGGAAGGTGGGGTTTGTTCCCACGATGGGGGCCCTGCATGCCGGTCATGCCAGCCTGATCGCCGCCGCCCGTCGGGAATGTGAGTTCGTGGTGGTCTCGATCTTCGTGAACCCCACGCAGTTCGCGCCGCACGAAGACCTGGCGAAGTACCCCCGGCCGCTCGCGGCCGACCGCCAGGTCTGCCGGCAAGCCGGGGCCGATCTCGT
>CAIOTJ010000285.1 GCA_903861195.1 uncultured Planctomycetaceae bacterium
CAGGAATCTGTGGTCCAATGACACTCCTGAACGAGGGGCTCTGACGTGTTGATCCAGCCAGATGATTGAGTCTGGGTGGAGATTCTCCCGCCGCACAACCGGCAGGATAGTCGGTGTTTCCGGGATGGGAAGAGCAGTTTCTCAAAAAACAAATTTGGCGGGGAAATTTTTGGGGAGGAGGCAGCGGCCCGAAGGAGGGCCAGCCATACCTCCCGGAAGGCCATTGTCTCCTTCAGGCAGAGCGCCCCGGATTCCGCGTTGTATTCGTGATCCGATGGCCTTGCGCGTGAATTGCTTTCATATGACCCGCAACGAGATACTGGATCGATCCCGATCGAGGACATGGATCCGTCGTTGGATTTGGATGCGTGCGTACAAGGGCCGCAGCCTTAACCTACCTTTCCAGCCCATACCGACCCCAGCAGTGGACCCAATCCGCTTCGGATCCTGAAAAGACGCCAAAATCTTGGTCGAAGAAGGCATCCCAAGAGTGGGACGAAATATCAACCCAACGCGTCACGCTTACAGGAGAGTATCAACCTGAGGCGGGGGGCATCTTCCGAGGAGGGAATCGGACCGTAAAGAGACTGTCGACACCCCGGTGGAATTGTTCGCGGAGAAATAGACCACGAACCAACGCTAAAAGTTCCCCACCCACGATTCGAACGTGGACTGAATGATCCAGAGTCATTCGTGCTACCGTTACACCAGCGGGGAGTGGCAGCGGGAAATCAAGCCCCGCCGCAGCCGGGGCGAATGGTGAACAGCCGCCCCGCATCAGACAAGAAGAATAGTGAAACGCGGGGCGCAAGTCAAGGGTGCAGACTCTCGGCCAACCACTGCAAAACAGGCGGTTTGTTCGCCACCGACCGCGGTGTCCAGCTCTCCCCCAACGTGGGATGCATCCGCCCTGCTCTGCTCAGAGCCGTCACTCATTCGGAGGGTCGGGCCGCAGCGGAATCGCTGGCGTCCGCACCGTCGCCTGGTCGACTCCCGGAGACGACATTGGCCAGAGACACCGCCGCCTCATACTGCTCTGGGGTATTAATGTTCAGAAGTGACTGCAGGTGGGGCTCGACGTCTCGCAATTCGTCGAGGCAGACATTGCGGCAAGCGCAGATTTCCAGCAGTTCCTGAACTTTTAGGCGGTTAACCGACAAGAGCCGCTCGACGGCGGGAAGGACCGCGGGCCGATATACGGCCGTCAGGCAGTGCCGGCGCGTTCCATCGTGGGGGACGGCGATTTCGGCGTTGCCCAGCAGTTGAAAGAGCCGCGCGACGAACGGGGCACTCAGCAGCGGAAAGTCGCAGCCGGTGACGAAGGCCGCGTCGATGTCTGGCCCCAGTTCCGCCATTCCGACGGCGATCGCCTCCAGTGGTCCCCGTTCTGGTCTGCGATCGGCGACGATGCGGATGCCCGGATCGAGGGGGGGCAGAACCTGTCCCGCGGCCGCCACCACCACAATGTGGGTTGGTGCGATAATCTGCTCCAGAGTCCGCGCGATGCGCTGCAACAGAAGCTCCCGTCCGAACGGGAGGCTGGCCTTGTCACGCCCCATCCGCCGCGAACGGCCGCCGCACACAATGATCGCTCCCCGTATCATGGTGCCAGAATATCGGGTTTCCACCGCCGATGCACGGGCTGTCTTCTCGAGTCTCTAGGGCGTGGGGCGCGTCGAATGGCCACGTGGCTTCGGAGCCGGCGGCGAGCGGTCGCTGCGGGCAGGCGGTCGGCCCGTCGACATGAGCCGTGCAGCCGCAACCTGAATTGCATTCTCTGCAAACCATCCCCGTCATACCGCCCCGTCATACCGAGAGTGTCTTTCAGGCCGCCCCAAGGTCCGATAGGTCCCGATGGCCCAGCGCTGCGGGTTCGGTTACGATCTGCGGGTTGGGAGTGGGCAGCCGAAACACGGTTGGGAGAACTTGAGATGTTGTCGGTCGGTTCTTTTGCTCATCGTGCCTGCAACGGCCTGACGCGACGTTCGTTTCTGCGTGCCGGTCTGTGGGCACCGCCTCTGGCTCTGGCGGGCCATTCCGCCGGCTGGCTGGATGACCAGCCTGCTCTGGGGGCACCGATCGGTCCCGCTCGCTCGGTGTTGGTGTTCTGGCTGGGGGGCGGCCCGAGCCACCTCGACTTGTGCGACCCCAAGCCGAAGGCCCCCGCCGAGTATCGGGGCCCCTTTGGCAGCATCACGACCCGCACTCCCGGCCTGATCTTCAGCGAGCTGCTGCCGGAATTGGCCCAGCGCAGCGACCGATTGGCCGTCGTCCGCAGCAACGTGAATTTCGACGGCGACCACCTGATTGCCGAGTCGATTGGCCTGACCGGTGCCGTGGCTGGTTCCGCGGGTTATCAGCCGAACTTTGGATCGATCGTGGCGCGGCAACGGGGGGGCGGGACGATGCCGGCGTTTGTGTCGCTCGCCCGCGGTCCGATTGGCGATGGCCGCGGACCGATGCTGGGCTACGGGGGCGGAATCTGGGGGCAGGCGTACGATCCCTTCATGCTGAGCTGCACCGAGCGGGGGGAGGTCGAGATTCCCGATCTGAAACTTTTTGAAGGACTGACTCCGGGCCGCCTGGCCGATCGGCGCGCGGTGCTGGCGGGGCTCGATGCGGCCCGCCGTGACCTCGATTCCAGACGACTGGGACAGTGGGACCGACTGCATGAGCGGGCCCATGCGTTGTTGACCTCCCCCGAAGCCCGGCAGGCGTTTGACCTGTCCCGCGAGCCCGAGGCGGTACGCCGTGCTTACGGGCAGACTTCCGTGGGGCAGAGCTGTCTGCTGGGCCGTCGCCTGGTCGAAGCGGGAGTTCCCTATGTGCAGGTGAATTGGAGCCAGTTCGTCGAGGTGCTCTATCCGTTCTCCGATTATGGATGGGACACGCACGCCGACAATTTCGGGCTGTTGGCCGACTGGCA
>CAIOTJ010000286.1 GCA_903861195.1 uncultured Planctomycetaceae bacterium
CGAATCTTGAATTCCGCCACATTCACATCGCCTTGCAAGTGAAGAATACCAACCTTTCCGCGGCACCCGGAATTCGAAAGGGAATTCTGGGGATTACTGTCGTCGAGCGCCGGATATCGTACGCCCATCCACCGTACGTCAATCAGTCTCCCCCCCCGAAACTGCAGCTCGAGGTCAGCATCTGTCGCAAACGGAATCTCGACATCCGCGGACGAAATCAGAACATCTTCCTCTATCATTGGGTTGTTTTGAGGTGGACTCGAACTGGCCCTGAATCGTTTCCGTTCAATCCGATGCTGTTGCAACTGTCCTGCGGGCTGAAACGAATGAATGCCAATCGCTTCAAATTCCATCGCGGGCTCCATTGGCTCGCGATGGTCGTGATGTCCGACCAGAAAGACCCCAGTCCATCCACTCCAGGTTTGTTTCGAAAAGCTCATCCGGATGGTGACATTGTCAGAAGACAACTCACCAAGCGTGCACAAGGCAGGATACTGGTTTCCGAGCAGCAAACGCCCCGAGCGTGGATCGAGATGCAGAACCTCCGTCGGCAACAGAGTCGACTTGAGTTCCATTGCTGGCACCTTGACCAGAAGATTCCGCCACGGCCCGGTTTCTCGCTGATTCGGGATCAGGGTGAGCCCCAAGGCAAAAAACAATCCTCCGACGCCAGCGGCAGCCCACAGCTTCGGTCGCCGGGGAGGTTTCGCACCCTCAACTCTTCGCCCAGCCTCAGGCGTTTTCGGCGAATTGGAAACCGGTGAGGCATATCCCGCAGAGTCTGATACGTCTGACCGAAGCCACGTTCCCGGACGAATGCTGAATCCATTCAGCGCCGCCGCCAGATCCTCCGCCGTGTTGTACCGTCCCTTCACATCTTTCGAGAGACATTTGAGGCAGATTGCCTCGAGTTCGCTGGGGATCGCCGGGTTTGTCTGCCGGGGGGGCTTCGGTTCGCGGTACAGAATCTGGTCGCGGATCTGTTCGACTGTGCCGCGGAACGGACGCTTGCCCGTCAGCAGTTCGTACAGAACCACTCCCAGCGCCCAGATATCGCACCGGGCATCCAGCCAGCCCGCCTGTCCGAGCAGTTGCTCGGGAGACATGTACTCCAGAGTCCCCGGCGCCCCTGTGGGCAGATTCAACTGGGTGTCCTCTTCCACAGCCAGGCCGAAGTCGATGATGTGCGGCTGGCCCTGCGCGTCCAGCAGCACGTTGTTCGGCTTCAGGTCGCGGTGCACCAACCCCTTCTGGTGCGCCCGCCCCATCGCCTCGGCCAATCGGGCCACCAACCGGGCCGCCTCATCGGCACTGTAGGGCCGCTGCAGCATTCGCCGGTCGAGACTCCCTCCCTCGATAAACTTCATCGCGATGAAGGGAATGCCCTGCGACAGCCGCTGACGCACGGCCTCGTTCTCGATCTGGTCCAGAGGGACAAATGGAATCGCCTCGGGAAGGATTCCCACTTCATAGACCGTGACAATTCCCGCATGATCCAGTCCGGCCACCTTGCGAGCCTCGGCCAGCATGTCGTCCACGTGTGCGGGGGTACGACACCGCTCCACCCGGGGAACCTTCAGTGCCAATTCGCGGCCCAGCAGCTCATCTCGGGCACGGTAAACCGTACCAAACCCCCCTTTGCCCAGAGGAGCCAGAATCGAATACCGCCCCCAGCGCCAGGGGTACGCCGGCGGTGAGGGGGAAGCGGCCCGGAAATGCCGGGTGGTCAGCACCTCGGACGAACTCTCCGAACCGGCGTCGGCCATGCGGGCCGTCCCAGCCGGCGGAGAAACCAACACGCTGCCGCAGCGCGGACAGGCTGCCGTCTCGGCCGACCTTTCGTCCACCGTGCAGTCCAATTCGCAGGAGTGACAGCGAATTTGCATGAGCGGGACTCTCGCGTGAATCGAAAAACGCTAACTAACAATTGTAACGCTCGAAGTGACCTCGCTGCAAATCCCGAAAAACCAATCCCTCATCGCTCCAGAACATCCATCGTCTGTTCCAGCAGCCTTTGGGATTTTGTTCGCAGACCGCCTGAAGGGGTGGCATCCGCCGCCTCAAAAGAAAAACACCGGCCAGAGACAGAAGTCTCTGGCCGGTGTTTTGTACAAATGAATCCCAACACCTCCGCTTGGGAGGGGCAGACTCAGTTCAGGATCTTGGCGGTGTCGGCGATGACGGCGTCGACAGCCTTGGCGTCGAACTGACCCTTGCCGAACGCGTGGGTCGACTTGACCTTGCCTTCAACCCACATCATGACGGTCACTTCGGCATCCTTGGCGATCTTGTAGCCTTCGGGGCCGGCATCACCTTCGATGACGGTCAACGGGGTGTTCTTGATCTGGTCCTTGCTGGCGATCTCGGTCAGCTTGGGCTCGACCTTGTCCGGATCGCTGGTCAGTACGACCACGAACGCGGCCATCTTCTTGTCCTTGTTCTCGCCCACCTTGCCGTCGATCTTTTTGACCAGCGACTTGACGTTGTCGTTCACGTCGCGGGTGAAGACGGTGACGGTCGGCCGCGAGCCGTAACGGCAGCGGTAGCAGAGGGTCTCGCCCTTGGCGGGACCGGTGACGTCACGCACATTGAACGCGGGGACGCTGGCCCCCTCTTTCAAACCCGATTCCACCTTGTCGGCCGCAATCAACGCCGCGGGCAGCACCAGGGCCGCCGCCACAACTCCCAGCAACTTACGCATCGAAACATTCTCCTTGTCGAGACACCAGGGAAACCAGACTGGCCAGTCCATCATCTGATTCAGACAACTCCAGACACCGTTCTCTTCACACCGTTCTCTTCTCTGGCACTGTATTGAATCCGGGAAGGATTCTCCCCCATAGCACCTTCCAAAGTGTAGCCAACTCCCCCCCGCAAACAAGCGACAACCCGAATCTCCCTCCCCACCGGTTCTTTTCATACGCCCCCCTGCACTCCCTCACGCGGGACGCTGGCCGTGGCGGATTGGCGATTCCAGAACGGCAACCTCCGGAAAACCCGCGCTCGCCGCCTCGGGTTTTCGCCGACAATCGGTCGGACGAAGCAGCCTCGCGGCGGCCGACGAGCTATCCTCAAAACACAGCACAACATTCGCCGGCCCAAACTTCGACGGCGAACGGCGGTCAGTTCCCCCCCGCGTCCCCCCGCATCCGTCGGCACGTTCTGTCTGTCCCAACCAAAGCCTGTCCCCCGAGCTTAACCCCATGTCGCGTCCTCTCGGTCGAACGGGATTTGCACTCTCTCCCATCGCGTTCGGCTGCGGGCCCGTCTCGGGCTTGCTGACAGTCGAGGGGACTCCCGAGCATCACCGACTGCAGCGCGACACGGTGGCCGAGGCACTCGACCGGGGAATCGACTGGTTCGACACCGCCGCCGGGTATGGGGCGGGCTGGTCGGAAACCCATCTGGGGCGGGTGTTGACCGAACTGGACGCTCACCACCGGGTGCAACTGGCCACCAAGGTCCGGCTGACCCCCAGCGACGCGGCCGATTTTCCCGCCGCCATCGAGCGCTCGCTGCGGGACAGCCTCGCCCGCCTGCAACGCCCCCGGGTCACCCTGCTGCAACTGCACAACTCGATCACCCCCACCCCGGACGAATTGCCGACTTCGGTCTCGCTGGACGACGTCCTTCGCCCCGGCGGCATTCTCGACGGGCTCGAGCGGGTCCGCCGTCTGGGATTGGTCGACCTGCTTGGGCTGACCGGGCTGGGGGAGCCCACCGCGCTGCAACAGGCCGTGGAGACGGGGCGCTTCCAGACCATTCAACTGCCCATCAACGCACTGCTGTTGGCCCGCCCCCCCGAGGGACGGTCTCCCGTGGGGGAGGTGGCGGTGGAGCCCCTGGTCCGCCGGTGTAACGGGTTGGGGATGGGGGTGTTTGGCATCCGGGTATATGCCGGGGGGGCCCTGCTGCTGGCTCCCCCCAGCCCGTACACGCATGTGACGAAGTTCTTCACGCTGGCGACTTATGAGCGGGACCTGGCGTGGGCCCGGCAGTGGGCGGCGGGGCGACCGGCGGGAGTGACTCTGCCGGAATTTACAATTGGGGCTGTGCTCAACCACCCCGGGGTCTCGGCCGCCATCGTGGGGTTTGGGAAGCCTGGGGAAATTGGAGAGGCCCTGGGCATCTCCAATCTGCCAAAATCGGATGGGGGTGTTTGATAGGAAGGGTTTGGAACGCATGTTGCAGGTCTCTTCCGGCGTGGGGTATAATCCCCGCCGGTGGAGGGTTGAACTGCCTGGAGGCGGTACTCTCTTCAACGGCAACCAGGAGTGACTGACATGGAAGTTCGTGGTCTCGGATCGATGTCTGGTGCGTTCTCTGTCGGACGGGTGGGGGGAGCTGCCGCTCCGGCACAGACGGCGGCGCCGCAGTTCGTGGCACCGCAGGACGAGGTGGAAATTTCGTCGGCGGCCCGCATGCTGGACGCGGCTGGTCGCACCGGGAGTGTTCGCGAACAGCGTCTGGAGCAGATCAAGGCGGCCATTGCCGCCGGAACCTACGATACTCCGGAACGCCTGAGCCTCGCGGTGGACCGCATGCTGTCGAGTCTGGCCCAGGAAGTGACCAGTTCGTAGGGCTGACGCGGGCGACGACGGTGTCGGTCGGCCGCCAGCCACGACCGTTTGATTCGCCAAGGATTACCCCGTGAGTGATTTGGCCGCCATCGCGGTAACCGTCAGCCCGGCAGACAAGTTTCGCGAGTACCTGGTGACCCGGGGCATGCGGCTCACGCGCGAGCGGGAACTGGTGGTGGCCGAGGTGTTTTCGCACCACGAGCACTTCGACAGCGACCAACTGGTCGAGCGTCTCGCGGGTCAGAAACTCGCGGGTCAGAAAGAGGGGAAGCGGGTAAGCCGGGCCACCGTCTACCGCACCCTCAACGAAATGGTCGAGGCGGGTCTGCTGCGGAAGGTCGCCCGCACGCAGAACCGCGATGTGTATGAGCACGATTACGGCTATCCGCGGCACGACCACCTCATCTGCAGCAAATGCGGCTCGCTGACCGAGTTCGAGAACGCGCCGCTGGCGGGCATTCTGGAGCAGGTGGCGAAGGAGTTTGGTTTTCGGGTGGCGGGGCACCGGCTGGAGGTCTACGGCCTCTGTGCCGACTGCAGCAAGCCCCCCCGCACCCGCCACCGCAAGCTGGACATGATCTGAGGGGGGCCTGACGGGCCCCGGCGTATTCGTTCGAACCGCCTCGATCGAAAATTCCCAATCCCTGTCCATCCACACAACGCGGCGAGTGGGACCAGAACACGGGTGGCGGGGGGGCAGACCTCTGTATCCGCTCCGCTGGGCCTGGATCGGACAGAAACCGTCCCCATGGGCTGCCAAACCGCGTGGATCGAAAACTCCAATCCGCGCCCCTCCCCACAACGCGCCGAGTGGACCCAACACCCGGATGGCAGGGGGGCGGACCTCCGTGTCCGCTCCGCTGGACATCCCTCTGCAAACCCCCGCCCCAATTGGCAGTCCATCCGCCTGGACCGGAACCCCATCCGCATTCGATCGCAAAACATCCCGAGAAGAGCAAAGTCCGACATCCGCCCAAGCCATTCCCTGAAGGGGAAATCTTCCATAGCCCAGGGTTGACGCGCAGCGGCTACCCTGGGTGGGGGACATCC
>CAIOTJ010000287.1 GCA_903861195.1 uncultured Planctomycetaceae bacterium
ACTACCCTGGGTTGCGAGGCAATCATCCATTTCAGCCCTGAAAGGGCTGGCTTGACGGAGGCCGCCGGGATGAACCGTGGATTGAAATCGACCTCCATTGTGCGGGTGCGGAGTCCGACGATCGGGCCTGTTCCCGCGATCCACGCGTGAAGCGAACCCCTTCAGGGGTCCGGTGTTTCCATGGATGTCCCTCACCTAGGGTAGCCGCTGCGCGTCAACCCTAGCCTATGGAAGATTTCCCCTTCAGGGAATGGCTTTGGCGGATGTCGGCCGTTGCTCGTCCCTAGATGTCTTTGGATTGGAGGCTGAGGTGTGTTTTCGATTCAGGTCTCTTGGCTGCCCAGTGGGACTCAGATCTTCGGACGGTTGTCCAGCGGGGCGGACAAAGAGGTCCGCGCTCCCGCGACGCTGGTTTTGGATCCTGTCGGCACGGGACTTCGGTTGCATACCCAGCGGGCGGCTCACACGGCGGTTGGCCATCGTGGAGCGTGGATGGCAGGGAGTTCCCTCGCCCCGCGCGTCACCGACCACTGCGCAGAAAAAAACCCGGCGATGCATGAGCATCGTCGGGTTGTGCCAGTGGAGCGGAAGGGAGTCGAACCCTCGACCTCTGCATTGCGAACGCAGCGCTCTCCCAACTGAGCTACCGCCCCGGCAGGTCGACAGTATAGAGCGGATCGGGCAACAGGGCAAGACCCCGCCACTTGACATCCTCACACCGGGGCGAAAGAATCGCCGCATCTTGAGTGCAAGACTCAGGTTTCGTGCTGTGAACCACTCCCGGAACGCGGTCTCCCGGGAGAGCCAGGTCCGGAGGGGAACGGTCGGCACAGGCCCGATCGAAAGGTCCACCGGCACACATCTCTCCCACGGTCCCGTTCTGGTCCATCGTCTGTCGCGAACTGCGGATTCACCGTGAATCCAGCAGTTCGCTCTCGCCAGAAAAGACCGCCATGGCCGCCGACTGGGTACAAAAACTCGTCAAAGACGGGACGATCAGCAAAGACCAGTTCAACGAGGCGCGGGATCTCTCGAGCCGGCTGGGGATCAAGATCGAAGATGCCCTGCTGAAACTGGGCTATGTCAATCCCAGCGATGTGGGGCAGGCCCAGGCGAAACAGTTCGGCTACGACTACGTCGACCTTTCGGCTCTCCAGATTCCCGCTTCGGTGGTGCAGCTGGTCCCCGAGTCGGTCGCCCGCGAAAACATTGTCCTGCCGGTTTCGCTGGATGATGCCGGCACTCTGACGGTCGCCATGCACGACCCGATGAAATTCGAGGTGCTTGATAAACTCCGGTTCATCATCAACCGGGAGATCAAGGTGGTGGTCGCCCAGAAGGAAGACATTCTGCAGGCGGTCAACCGTTATTATGGGCAGGGAGAGACCGAGTCGGTCGACTCGATGATCGCCGAATTCACCGAGACGGCAATCGACTTCACCGAGACGGAAATGGCCGCCGCGGCCAGCGTGGCCGACGACGAAAACGCCCCGATCGTCAAGCTGGTCAACCTCATGATCACCGAAGCAGTGAACATGCGCGCCAGCGACATTCATGTCGAGCCGTTCGAAGAGAAGCTGCGGATCCGATACCGCATCGATGGCGAATTGCTGGAACGGGATTCCCCACCCCGCCGTCTTCACTCGGCTGTGATCTCCCGGATCAAGATCATGGCCAATATCGATATCTCGGAAAAGCGCAAGCCTCAGGACGGGCGCATCAAGACCCGGGTCGGAACCCGTGACTTCGACCTGCGAGTCAGTATGTTGCCGACCGGATTCGGCCAGGCGGTCGTGATGCGAATCCTCGACCGTGACAATATCAAGGTCGGGATCCGGAACCTGGGGTTCAGCGAGGTAAACTACAGAACATTTCAGAATATCATTCGCCGCCCGAACGGGATCTTCCTGGTCACCGGTCCGACCGGCTCGGGAAAGACCACAACTTTGTACAGTGCCCTGGGAGAACTCAACCGTCCGGACCGGAAGATCATCACCGCCGAGGACCCGGTCGAATACTACCTCCCCGGGATCAATCAGGTGGAGGTCAAGCACTCCATCGGACTCAATTTCAACCGGATCATCCGGGCGATGCTGCGACAGGCCCCCAACGTGATTCTGGTGGGAGAAATCCGCGATCAGGAAACGGCTGAGATGGCTATTCAGGCATCGCTGACAGGACACTTGGTTTTCAGTACGCTACACACGAACGATGCGCCCTCTTCTATCACACGTCTGATTGACATGGGGGTGGCTCCGTTTCTGGTCGCCTCGAGCGTAATGGCGATCATGGCGCAGCGTCTGGTGCGGGTGAATTGTCCGAAGTGTGTCGGTCCGACGAAGCCCGACCCGCGCGATTTGGAGTACCTGGAGGTGACCGAAGAGCAAATTGCCCGGGCGAAGTGGCAGAAGGGCAAGGGGTGTTCGCATTGCCAGCACACCGGCTACCGCGGGCGCAAGGCGGTCTTCGAGTTGATGACCATGAACTCGATGCTGCGAGACATGACCTTCAAACAGGAGCCGAGTCAGAACTTGCGACGGCAGGCCATGATGCTGGGGATGAAAACCCTTGTTCAGGATGCGTTAGACAAGGCTGTGCAAGGACTTACGACAATCCCCGAAGTGATGAACCTGCATCGGGGAGGTCACTGAGCCCGACTCTGGCCCAAGGGCGGGCCAGCCGCGGTGCTGGTCCCGAACGACGACGGAGTCCCTCGTGTTGGGAGAGACAGTCCCCCCCCGCCGGGTGACGTGTTGGGGCGATCGCTGGTCAAGCCCGGCAGACTTCGGGAGGCTCGCTCTCAGCAAACCGTCGCAAAATGCATCACTGCCTTCGATTTGCCGGTGGGGTTTGCCTTGGCAATTCCTCCGATCGGCACAACCGTTACCAACAACTTTGAGTCCCGCGCGAGACGGGTTGCGGGGTTTCCCAAAAACTGACGCAACCCATCGCCACTTGGTCCCCCAATTTGGGTGGCCATCCTCCCCATCTGAATAATGCTGACAACTCCCCCGAGGGGGGGCTGCGGTCAACCGGAGTTTTCATGAGCACGATCCAGATCGACAAGCTGCTGCAGACGGTGGTCAACAACAAGGCCAGCGACTTGCACATCACGACCGGGCAACCTCCCGTGATCCGCTCGGGGGGCCGGATGTTGAAACTGGAGACCAAGACCCTCGAAGCCGAAGACACCGTCTCGCTGATGAAGTCGATCACCCCCGAGCGGAACCAGCAGGAACTGCAGGAGAAGGGGGGGACCGACTTCGGATTCGCGTTTGGCGAGCAGGCCCGGTTCCGTGTGGCGGTCTTCAAGCAGCGTGGTCACGTGGGGCTGGTGCTGCGGCGAATTCCCAACGAGTTTCTGTCGTTTGAGGTGCTCGGGCTGCCGCCGGTGATCAGCGACCTGATCACCCGGCCCCGCGGGCTGTTTCTGGTGACCGGGCCCACGGGCTCGGGGAAGACCACCAGCCTCGCGAGCATGATCAATCACATCAACGACACGGAAGACCGGCACATCATCACGCTGGAAGATCCGATCGAGTACTACCACCAGCACAAAAAGTCGACCATCTGCCAGCGCGAGGTGGGGGTGGACGTTCCCAGCTTTTCGGAAGGACTGCGGCGGGCCCTGCGAATGGACCCAGACGTGATCCTCGTGGGTGAAATGCGTGATCTGGAGACGATCCAGTCAGCCATCACGGCCGCCGAAACGGGACACCTGGTGTTTGGCACTCTGCACACCTCGGGGGCCGAGGGGACGGTGAACCGGATCATCGACGCTTTCCCCACCAACCAGCAGGAGCAGGTCCGGGTGCAGCTGTCGACCGCCATCATCGGGGTGCTCAGCCAGTCGCTGGTTCCCAAAAAAGCGGGGCGGGTGGTGGCGGCCTACGAGATGCTGGTGGTGACCCCCGCCATTGCGAACTTGATCCGCGAGAACAAGACCTACCGGATCCCCTCGAGCATCCAGACCGGCAAGAAGTACGGGATGCAGTTGATGGACGACGCCCTGTTCAACCTGTGGAAGAACGGGATCTGCGAAGAAAAGGAATGCCTGGTCCGGGCGGTGAACCCAGGCGAACTGCGAATGAAAATCACCAAGGCCAAGCAGGGAGTCTTCGACGAAGAGGAGGGCGAAGAGGAGGAATGAGCGGTGGGCGGGAGGGGGCCGCGGAACCGCCGCCGGCGTCTCGTCAGCAGGGTGAATTCAACGGGACTGACTCTTTTTTCAGGACGACGCGCAGACCATGGCCAAACGACGGCTCGGGCAGATCCTGGTGGATCTGGGCTACATCAATGAAGACCAGCTCTGGGACGTGCTCGAAGAGCAGAAGAAGTCTCCCGGCGAGATCCTGGGACAGGTGGCGGTCCGAATGGGGCTGGTCTCGGAGGCGCAGCTCAGTGAAGCGCTGGCCGAGCAGTGGGGGATGCAGGTCATCAACCTGAAGGAGACCACCATTCCGCCGAAAGTGCTGGAACTGGTCCCCGAGACGATGGCCAGCATCTACAAGATCATGCCGGTCTCGTTGAAGAACAACGTGTTGACCGTGGCGATGGCCGACCCCCAAAACCTGGGGGCTCTCGACGACCTGCGGAACTTCCTGGGTTATGACGTGCGGGGCGCCGTGGCGAGCCCCGCCGACGTGCAGGCGGCGATCGAGCGGTACTACGCCGACCGGCAGGAAAGCATTGAAGACGTCATCAGCGCGCTCGAAGCGGATGATGATGACGACCAAATGAATGGGGGTTTCGACCTTTCTTCGGCGGAGGAAATGGCCGACGCGGCACCGATCCGCAAGTTGCTGAACATGGTGTTGCTGCTGGCGATCAAGGACCAGGCCAGCGACATCCACCTGGAACCGTTTGAAGACGAGTTCAAGATCCGGGTGCGGGCGGATGGCGTGCTGTTCGAGATGGTTCCCCCTCCGCGACACCTGGCGAACGCCATCGTGAGCCGGGTGAAGATCATGTCGAACCTCGACATCTCCGAGCGCCGGCTGCCCCAGGACGGTCGCATCGAGTTGACGGTGGGGGGGAACTCGGTCGACCTGCGGGTCAGCGTGCTCCCCACGCTGTTTGGCGAGTCGGTGGTCATGCGGGTGCTGGACCGGACGGTGGTGCAGCTCGACCTGAACAAAATCGGGATGGATCCCTCGACACTGTCCAAGTTCCGGATGATCACCAACCGGCCCAACGGGATCATCCTGGTGACCGGGCCGACGGGGAGTGGCAAGACCACCACCCTGTACTCGGTGCTCAACGAGATGAACGAGATCACCACGAAGATCATCACCACCGAAGACCCGGTGGAATACGAGATCTACGGGCTGATTCAGGTCCCGGTGAATCCCGACATCGAGGTGACGTTCGCCAACGTGCTGCGGGCCATTCTGCGGCATGACCCCGACATCATTCTGGTGGGGGAGATCCGCGACTACGAAACGGCTGAAATCGCCATTCAAAGCGCCCTCACGGGACACGTGGTGTTCAGCACTCTGCACACCAACGATGCCCCCACGGCCATCACCCGCCTGCGGGACATGGGGGTCCCCCCCTTTCTGATCACCGCCACGGTCGAGGCGGTGCTGGCGCAGCGGCTGGTGCGCAAGATCTGCGTGGAGTGCCGGACGCAATTCGAGCCCAGCGACGAACTGTTGATGGAACTGCAACTGCCGTTGGCCCAGGCCCGCAAGTACAAGTTCTACTACGGCAAGGGCTGCCCGCGCTGCAACAACATGGGGTACAAGGGGCGCACCGGGATTCATGAACTGATTGATGTGAACGACGACATTCGCGACCTGGTCTCGACCGAGGCCTCGGTCGACGAAATCCGCAACCTGGCCCGCGCGCAGGGAATGGTCAGCCTGCGGGAATCGGGCCTGAAACTGATCTTCGACGGCGTGACGACGATCGACGAGGTGGTGCGGGAAACGGTGACCGAAGGCTTCGACTGACCGGCCCGCCGGTCGGCGGACCACGGCCGCCGCCGCACCCGGTTTCGCCTCCGACTCCGACCCCCGCGTACGTTGTCACCCTGAATCCAACGCGGCACAACCGATTCAACCAGATGCCTGTGAACGGCGGCCCGAGCCCCGCCCCCACGCAGGCGGCAACCCTCCAGCACCAACCTGCCTGATCAACCCGGGAGAGAACCATGCCGGTCTACCAGTACGAAGCGATGGACGCCACGACAGGGGCGGAAGTCAAGGACACGGTGGAGGCCCCCAGCGAGGCCGAAGCGCAGGCCCTGGTCCGCCAGAAGGGGCTGTTTGTCACCCGCATCGCCGAGAAGGGGCGGGGGAAGAAAGAGAAAGACAAAAAGAAGGACAAAGACAAAAAGAAGGCGGGGGGCAAGAAAGCCAAGACCTTCTCGCTGGGGGGGGTGAGCGCGAAGAAGTTGTGTACGTTCACCCGGCAGCTGTCGACCCTGCAGGATGCCGGCCTGCCCATCTTGCGGAGCCTGCGGATTCTCGAGGGGCAATCGAAGCCCGGGGCGCTCAAGAACTCGCTGATCGATGTGATCGACGACGTCGAATCGGGAAACACGCTGTCGGAGGCGATGGCGAAGCAGCCCAAGGCGTTCGACAACCTCTATGTGAACATGGTCAAAGCCGGTGAGGCCGGCGGTGCTCTGGAAGTGATTTTGCAGCGTCTGGCCGAGTTCAAGGAACGGGCCCAGAGCCTGAAGCGCAAGGTGCAGGGGGCGATGATCTACCCGGTGGCGGTCATCCTGGTGGCGACCGGCATCGTGACGTTCATCATGATCTGGATCATTCCCAAGTTCAAAGCGATCTTCGAGGGGTTCGACCTCGATCTGCCGGCGATCACCGTCGCCCTGATCGAGACCAGCAACTGGGTGGTGGCCTACTGGTACCTGCTGCCGACGATTCCCATTGCGTTCTGGCTCTCGATCAAACTGATCAAAAAGAACAAAACGGGGGCCTTCGTAATCGACTGGCTCGCCCTGCGGATCCCGTTGTTGGGGAAGATCCTCGAAAAGAGCACCGTGGCGCGAACCGCCCGAACGCTGGGGACGCTGATCGCCTCGGGGGTGCCCATTCTCGAGGCCCTGGTGATTGCCCGCGACACGTCGGGCAACGAGGTGTTCGTGCGGGCCTACCAGCACATTCACCAGGCGATCCGCGAGGGGGAATCGATCGCGGTCCCCCTCAAGGAGACGCGGGTGGTGGATGACATGGTGGTGAATATGGTGGACGTGGGTGAAGAGACGGGGGCCCTCGACAACATGCTCTACAAGGTGGCCGACGTCTACGACGAAGAAGTGACGGTGCTGGTGGACGGTCTGATCAGCCTGCTGGAACCGTTGATGGTGGTGGTGTTGGGGTTGATCGTGGGGTTCATCGTGATCGCCCTGTTCCTTCCGCTGATTGAGTTGCTGAACAAGCTGTCGTAAGCCCACGCGGCTGGCGGCCCCCTCGAGACGAGGGGGCCGTTGAGGTGGGTCGGCAGGTCTCCGCCGAACCCCCGCTGGCCCCGCCGATTTCGTCCCCGTTGACTTCGTCCCGGAATTCGGGTTTGTCCCGTCGCTGAAGGAAGCCTGACATGCACCTGACCCGTCCGTCGATCTCGGTTCACCCGATCCGCCGCGGCTTCACCCTGGTGGAACTGATCGTGGTGATTGTGATCGTGGGGATCCTGGCCGCGCTGATTCTCCCGGCGATCAGCCAGACCTTCGTGACCGCGAACAACGCCAAGGTCACGGTCGAGATCAAGAACCTCGAAAATGCGATTGCCCTGTTCAAGACGAAGTACGGGGTCGAGCCCCCCAGCCAGTTCAAGCTGTGCCTCTCGCTGAGCGCCTGGAATTCGAATCCCGACAGCAAGGCGCTGGTCCGTCGCATCTGGCCCAACTTCGATTTCACCATGCCTGTGAGCTCTTATCCTAAGTGGTGGAGCAACATTCCGGACTCGTCCAAGGTGAACGGGGCGATTGTATTAACGGGGCCGGAATGCCTGGTGTTTTTCCTGGGCGGGGTGACCGAAAGTCCTGCGGGGCAGAGTACGTCAGGGGCCCCTCTCGGGTTCGCGGCCAACGCCTCCCGCCCCTTCAGCGATACCGAGATCGCCCGTGTCCCGTCCTTTTTCGAATTTGACTCAACCCGGTTGAAGGATGACCTGGGGGGGAACGGATTTGCCGAGTACTACGATCCCCTCCCCGCCAAGGACAAGAAGCCGTATGCCTACTTCAGCTCGAATGAAGGCACAGGGTATCGGCCCGAGGAGGATCTCTTCCGCGGCAACGCCCTGTGGAGCACGCTCCAGGACGTCTATCGCCAGGGAAGTGCGACCGTCCCTCCCGGATTGAACAAGACCACGCAGTCGGCCAAGTTTCCAGCCCAGAAGACGACCGGCTACCAGATCATCTCTCCGGGCTATGACGGCGAGTATGGCTTTGGCGGGGTCTACAACACCGATCTGGCCGATGGGGGCCTGCGGGCACCGGATGGCAGCCCCGACCGTCAAGCGTTCGACAACATCACCAACTTCTCCAACGGCGTGCTGAAGAAATAATTCTGCTGAGATTGGACTCCTCTGGAGATTGGCTCCTTTGGATGCCCCCTGGTTCCCGTTGCCTGGACGTTGCTCAATGCGACCTGACCTGCGAGTTTCCGCCGCGAGCGTGCTGGTTCCCACCGGCGGCGGACAGCGTCCATGCGGTTCCGGCAGCCCCGGTTCCCGGGGAAACCGCCGCGGTTTCACGCTGGTGGAACTGCTGGTGGTGATCTCGATCATCGCCATCCTCGCCGCCTTGACCGTGCGGGTGGCGGTGGGGCTGATCAACGAGGGGCGCGAAGCGGGTACCAAGTCCACCATCAGCAAAATCCAGCGGATCCTCGACACCCGTCTGCAGTCCTTTCAGCGGAAGTACGGGAACAACGACCCCACGACCCAGGTCCGTCTCAAGCGGACGCCGGAGTGGGAATTGACCTATTTCCTGAAAGTACCGGACCAGAACGGGAATCTGAGCGGGCCCCCCGGCGACAACATCCGCCTCATCGCGACCCGCAAACTGCTCTATCTGCAGCATTTTCCGCAGGTGGCCTGGGAACTGAATTACCGACAGCACCCGGGAATGTTCCGCGAGCCGGGCAATCCAGCCGTGGCGGTGGTCCCCACCGAGGCGTCGGTCAGCAATGCCGAGGTGTTGTACGACCTCATCATCAATGCCACGCCTCTGGGCGATCCTCCGGTGGGTGAAGACGCTTTCAGCGCCAGCGAGATTGCCGACACCGACGGGGACGGACGCCCCGAGTTCATCGATGCCTGGGGTCAGCCGTTGCGGTTCTATCGGTGGCCGGTGCTGTTGTTCCGACCCGACCTGCCAAACTCGGCGGTCGTGCTTCCCTACAACCCAGCGAATCCCCCCCCGCTGCCGCGGGCGTCGCTGGCAATGAATCTGTTGGCGAGCTATCCCCCGGATGGACTGCAGACCGGCGAAAGCAACCAGTTGGTTCGGGATCCTCAAGATCCCCTGGGACTGATGAACCGCATCAACAGCCTGGTGGCGGGGGCGGACCTGCTGGCGGTTTTGGATTCGGGCAACAACTGGTCTGGGGACCGCGTGTATGGCTTCGCAGGCTTTCACTATCCGCAGACGTTCCATACCCCGATGGTGGTCTCCGCGGGGGCCGATGGCGACTTCGGCCTGCTGGAGCCGCGGTATGGCGGCACGGCCGAGCCCGCCCTCGACACCACCGATGCCGGTTTCGGGTTCCTGGGGCGGTTGAGCGCGGCGGATGGAACCGGATTGTTCGACAACATCAGCAGTCTGCGCATTCGCGCGGGAGGGAAGTGAGATGGCTTCCCGACGGGGTTTCAGCCTGATCGAGCTGCTGGTGGTGATCAGTATTTTGCTGGTGCTGGCGACAGCGGCGGCGTGGGGCCTCTCGGGCACGCGTGGAGCCGACCGCTCGGCGGCCGGTGCCCGGGTGCTGCAAGCGCAACTGCTGGGGGCCCGCGACCGGGCCAGCCAGGCGCGTGAGCCGCGGGGAGTGCGACTGCTGCGCGATTCGCAGAACATTTCGCAACTGGTGGGAGTCGCTCGCCTTCAACCCGCCCCCCGGCTGCTTTACGGGGGAGTCGGTTCGCCGTTCCAACTGGAACGTGACGACGTCGCACCGGCCGATGGCCGGGCCGACCGTCGGGAAATTCATCTGCTGCGGGGCCTGGGCTCGGGTTTCGACTGGCGGGAACTGCAGCGGGCCGGCCAATTGACCGTCCCCTTCCGCATCCGGTATCCCGCGCAGGTGGGAAGCTGGCACACGGTGACCGCGCTGGAGGAAGTGCCAGGGCAGCCCGGGCAGACCCTGGCCCGGGTCTTTTCAGATCTGGGGGCGGGAGATGCCGCGCGTGATCCTTTGGCGGTGGTGGCGGTACCGGCCGACAGCCCCCGGGCGACGTGTGAATTGGACCTGGGCTCGGCCGCCGCGTTGGTGCAACCCGCCGAGGCACTGCCGGCCGGGCTGGTGATCGACTTGAATTTCTCGCAGGTTCCCCCCGAATGGCGGCAACCCGGGACATTGCTGGACCTGTGGGCGCAGCCGGGGGGAGCGCTGAGCGCCGGCCTGGGGGGAGCCCCCGGGTGGCTGGCGCTGGTGCTGCGGGACCGGCGGGACGCCGATTTGGGGCGTGATCCGGCCGATCCCGCCTGTGTGGGCCCGAGCCTGGGACTTTTCATCGCCCCCCAAACGGGGTCGGTGCGGACTTTTTCGCTGGACTTGACCGACGTGATCGAGAACGACACGCAGACACCGGGGCCCGATGGGCGCGCGGATGATCTGTTTCACCTGGCGCGCAGCAGCGCGGGAGGGGTGTGATGAGGACCATTCCCCCGGGGATTGCCCCGCCAGTGCGGCGGGGCTCGACCCTGACCGAGGTGCTGGTCGCCCTGATGATCATGAGCATCGGCCTCGTGAGTCTCGCGACGCTGTTTCCCCTCGCCACCCTGCGGGCGGCGAAGGCGGTGCAGATGACCGCGGCGACCGATCTGCGCTACAACGTCGACACGCTGCTGACGATGTATCCGCAGATGATCCTTGATCCGGATCTGGACCCGCTCTCCGACAATCTTCCCGGGTTCAATCAATCGTCCCTCAACTGGGTGATCGATCCCATCGGGTACCAGGCGGCGCTGGACCCCAAAGGGAAGAATCAGGTCAACCTGGATCCCCAGAATATCGCCTACTCCGATTTCTACGGACAAGAGGGGAACCTCGCTTCGCGATGGGTCCGGCGCTATCCGTTCAACCGGGGATTATCGAAGAGTCTGGCCGAGGATTTCGGCGCGATGCCCGACACAGTCAACATCAAGTATGAAAAGACGGTGACGGGAGCGATCGGAGGAGCGACCGAGATGGTTCTGCCCGCCGGTGCCCTGAGCACGTTGAGCCTGGACCTGGCCGATAACGGTCGGCCGTTGACCCCGCTGCGGATCACATTGTTCTCGGCCGATGGTCGAACCAGCGTGTCGCGTGACATCACCCGCGTTGATTCCGGCAACAATCTGGTGAAGTGGACCGAGGACCTGAACGGCAACGGGCAACTCGATTCAGGGGAAGACACCAACCTGAACAACGGCCTGGATACGCATCCGCTTCCCGCGAATTTCGTGGTCACCTCCCTACGGCTCGAAGAGCCCGAAGTGCGCTACAGTTGGCTGTTGACGGTGCGCCGGGTCATCAGTGGTCTGGCGGAGGTGGATGTGGTGGTCTACTTCCGTCGCAGTCTGCCCGCTGACCCGGATGACGCCAAGAGTGACGAGCGGCTCTACCCCGTCGTCACGACGGCCACCATCGGGGGGAAGCAGCAACTGGTCGGTTTCCTCCAGGGCAGCCCGGTGATCGAGGTCGAGTACGGTGCGGTCCGGCCAGCGATCAAGAAGGGGGGCTTTCTGTTCGACGCGGGAAATGCCCGCTGGTACCGGATCACCAACATCCTGGCCGACAACGGGAGCCGGGTGAGCCTGCAGATTGACCCGCCGGCGATCCTCAGTTCGCCGCGCGACAACAATGGCAACGTTGTCGGGAATCTCGTGATGTTTCCCAAGGGGGTGGTCGAGGTGTTCAGCCTGGGGACGCGGCCATGACACAGAGACACGCACGACGGACTTCCGGCAAAGCGGCCAAAGCGCGGCGGGGTGGTTTCACCCTGGTCGAGATGCTGGTCTCGGTGGCGCTGGTGGTGCTGATGATGACGCTGTTCGCGTCGATCTTTCAGTTGGCGACCGGGGCGATGAGCACCCAGAAGGGGCTGGCCGAGAACGACCAGCGGTCGCGGCTGGTGCTGAACTCCCTGAGGAACGATTTGTCGCGGCGGACCATGAAGCTGGTGCTGCCCTTCGCGGCTTCCGAAGATGTGACGCAACCGGCGGCCCAGATGCCTCTGCGGCAGGGATACTTCTACATCCGCGAGGGGAATCCCGACGACCCGACCGACGACCTCCTGCAATTGACCGTCGCGACCAACCCGGGCGAGGATCCCTTCTATGGAGTGTGGGGCAAGCGGCTGAATGCCTCGGGGCAGATCGAGGCGCTGCTGCTGCCCGACCAGAACGGCAACCTGGGGGACCAAGCCACCGGTTTCTGGCGGAATCAGCCGGAGTTCGACGACGGGGCGGCCGACCTCAACTTCGCGGCCAGTTCTCCCCGCGCGGAAGTCTCGTACTTCCTGCGAAATGGCTCGCTCTACCGCCGGGTGCTGTTGATCCGGCAGCCCAGCAGCCCCAGTGGAGCCACCAGCGGCCAGCCGCAGGAGGGAGAG
Organism: uncultured Planctomycetaceae bacterium; assembly: GCA_903861195.1. Classification (GTDB taxonomy): domain Bacteria; phylum Planctomycetota; class Planctomycetia; order Planctomycetales; family Planctomycetaceae; genus UBA10511. The sequence goes on from CAIOTJ010000287.1 coordinate 12,781, forward strand.
CAGGCGCTCAACCTCGGATTGTTCCAGGCGAGCGGCCAAGGGAACGGCTCACCGACACAGAAGTTTGCGAACTTCTACGCCTGTGCCGACTTCTCGGCGTACCTGGAACCCACTTCCAACCTGTTGAAATTCCACGGTGCCTCCAGCCTGGACAACACTGGTTCCTGGCTGAGTGTGTCGTTGGGGAATCCCCGGTACCGGTTCGGGCACAATGTGGTGACAGGGATGCCGCGTGAGATTTCCGCCGCCCAGAACGGCTCTTACTTTGGCCGGTTTACCCACGAAGAGACGTCGGCCTACAGCTACACCGATCCTTCGCGGGGGTTTGGCTATCCCGGACGGGTGACGGCCGCTTCGCCCAATCCGTACGACTTCGCCACGGCGCTGACCTACAACCCCGACGCGGGAAAGATTGTGGAGTACGCGGGCGGGGTTCGGGCAGGAGAAGACCTCTTGATGACGAACGTGCATCGGTTCGACATCAAGCTCTGGGATCCGGGGCTGCATCCTGGTCCAGATCTGGCCGCGGGACGCGAGGGCATCGACGACGATGGCAACGGGGTGGCCGATAGTCTGCCGAATGGGCAGCCCGACCCGGGTGAACTCGGATATCCAGGCAGCGACGACGGCGGTTTCATCGATCTGGGACATTCCGGGACGCGTGGGTTCTACCGCGCTTCGGCTCTGCAGAATCCGGCGTACTGTGCCGACGGAGCGTTCCGTTTCGATACCTGGCATCCCCAGGTGAAATTCAACGCCAATGACCGCCCCAGCCCTCCGCCGTTCCGGGCCGCCTTGCCCGGCAAGGATGGATTGCCGGGGGATCCCGGCTTCGATGACGATCAGAACACGCAGATTGATTACGGTTCGAGCGGTCTGGATCGGAACGAACTGGGCTGGCCGGGGACCGACGACGTTCCTCTGCCGTTGAAAGCCATCCAGATTCGCATCACGTTTTTTGAGACGAGCACGCGTCAGTTGCGGGACGTGACCTTTCTGTTCCCGCTGCAGACTGGTTTGCAGTGAGTTGGAGAGGAATCGGCTTCGTCCGAATCCTCTCCCCCGGCGGCTGTTCTGCCGCTGGCAGCTCGGGTGTGGAGTTCCGCTGCACACCCGGACGTTGAGTTCCCTTCGTTGGTCCCAGTGAGGCACGGACTTCTTCCGTGATCCAGGTGACTGTCATGACATCACGACGCAATCGCCAATCCGTCCAACGCCCGAAGTCTCTGGCCGCTCCTCGGGGAGCCCGGCCGGGGTCGGTGCTGTTGGTGATGCTGGGCCTGTTGCTCTTGTTGATGGTGCTGGGATTCACCGCCCTGACCTTCACGGCCCAGGAGCATGAGTCGGCGAATTACTACGCCGACGCCTCCCAGCGGCAGGGGGTCGAAGTCAACAGCGATGTGCTGTTCGACTACGGACTGGAGCAGCTGTTGATCGGCCCGCGGACAGAGAACATGCAGAGCGTGCTGTGGCCAGGGCGACACAGCCTGATCCCGAACATGCTGGGCATGTTTGCAGCGATGACGGATGGATCGGGGCGGACCGCACCGCTCGACCTGCATCCCTTCAACGGAGTGGGGATCAACCTGGTGGCCGACAACCTCGGACAACCGGTTGTCATCGACCCGACGACGGGACAGCCGGTGACCGATGCGACCGCGACGAATCTGCTGTTGAGCAGCAATCTGTCACCGGCGGCCCTGCATATTTTTGGTCAGAATTACGTTCAGAATCTGACTCGCAGTCAATTGATCGCCGCGCTCCCTGCTCCCGACGTCGACTACACCTATCCCGACATCAACAACGTCTTCCTGGCGCACGTCGAGTCGATCCAGGTGAATCCCAGTGATCCGACCCGGGTCGTTCCGGTCCTCATTCCCTCGTTTCACAGGCCGCAGTATCTGCGAACCAACACGCAGGGGGCGGGGGACCGGGTGGATGTCGATCCCACGAACGGGAGCTGGGACCGGAATCGCAACATGGCGACGCGGGTCATGCGGCCGCATCCTTCCCATCAGGTGGTGGTTTACAATTCCAACACTCAGACACCGTCGTATCCCACAATTAACGACCCCCAAAACAGCAACTCCAAGATCCAGGTCCCTCGATTTCTGCAGGACAACCAGGCACTCAAGCTGGATCAAGCCTCCAGCATCCGCAATCCCAACAACAATCAGCGTCCCCGGGAGCAGGGAATCTGGTCGATCAAGCCGGGGGCGACCAATGCCGGCGTCTCCTGGAATGATCAACTGCTCCAGAATTACGAGTACGACGTCGACAACCGGGGAACGGGAACCCGGGATGGGGTGTGGCTGGACCTGGGGCATCCTCCCTTCTTCCTGAAGGATGGGCGAGGTGTGGTGCCGTTGTTCTCGTTCACAGTGCTGCCGGCCGATGGACTGATCAACCTGAACACGGCTGGCAACAGCAATGAATTGGTGACCGGCCGGCTGACGACGTCCAAGGCGAGTCTGGTCGGGCAGGCGTTTCCGAATCCTCCCCCTTCGCTGTCCCGTTCGAATTTCGGCCGCTCGGCCGCCGAGATCAACCCGTTCTGGGCACTCTCGGCCGATCCGACACTGCCGACCTTCCTCAGTCCGCAGGTCCAGACGAACAACCCGGCAACCGGCAAGCCGTTGCTGCAGCACATGGCTTTCCAGAAGTACAACCCCAACACCCAGTACTTCATGACCCGCACCGAGATGGCCAATCTCGAGTTGCTGTTTCTGCAGTGGGGGCGGCCCGACTTTGATGTGTCGAACCCGAGCCTGATTGCCAACGGCAGCGTACCCGTCGGGAAAATCATCGAGGGCCGCAATGGCGAGACAACCACGACCGAGTCCGGCTGGAAGAATTCCAATGCCGATACGGCCAATCGCTGGACGCTGTTCCCGCGCCCGGGGCAGCCTGTGCCCAGTGGCGCGAATCTGAATCAATCGGTTCAGACGAACGGTTCGGGGGCCATCACCGGTGTCCCGGGAGACGACAATTACAACCAGTTCACGGGTTGGGCGGCCGACGGGGCGAATCAGCCGCTTTACGTCGACCAACACCCGGGAGTCGCGGCGCGGGAAATCACCCCGCCGGCTTACGTGGCGGCGACCAACCGCCGCTTGCCCCTGGGGACCGGGCCGGCCGCGGGCTGGAGCAACGGGCATCCGATCGACCTGGTCGGTGCGGGGAATACGCTCAGGAAGTCGGCGACGGGGCTGACAAGTGCGCTCGCGACCGATCCCATCGGACCTTCCAGTTCGGTCAAATGGCCGATCTACGACCGTTTTCAGGGAGGCAGCCAACTGCAGACGCGGCCGGCCTCGACTGTGACCAGTGTTCTGGCCCCCAACACGAATCTGCTGGGGTTGCTGGATGAACCCGCCGAGATGATCGTCGATCGCCGGTATCGCTTCCCGGGCCTCGATTCCCCCTTCCCGGTGGACGAACTGTTCTCGCTGCACGCTTCGGCGGGAGATTATTCCGCCGCCTCAACCGGGTCGCGCGTCCGGGATCTGATGCCGTTCAACTTCGAAACCAACCAGCAGGCCGAGTCAATTCGCCGCAAGTTCACCACGGAGAGCTGGGATCGTCTGAATCATTCGTTCCATTACGATCCGCAGCGGACGTGGGAGTGGATCCAGGCGAAGGCACCGGGAGGGCAGCCGATTCCCGGGTACATCTCGTTTCCACCGGTCGCCTCCCAGGGAACCGGACAATTGTTCCGAACAGAGGTTTCGGCCTGGATTGGGATGACCATGCCCGCCCCGAACACCGTTCCCGCGAACGATGTGTGGAATCAATTCGAACAGCTGCGTTTGTCGCCGCAGTTCGCCGGCCTGAATTCCCAACGCCGACTGGATATCAACCGGATGGCCTGGCTGATGAATCCCGACCTGTCTCCCCTGAGATTTGTGGATCCCAATTCCATCCCGGCCGGTTTTCTGAACAACACGGTCCGGTTTCGCAAGCTGACCCCCCATCCGGTTGATCCGGGAGTGGCCCTCCCGCCGGCAGTGCCCAGCTCGCGGCCTCCCCTGGTGGCGGCGGCGGACCAGGAATCGTGGGCCCGCATCGATCGGCAGTTCCTGTCCCGGGACATCTACACGCTGCTTTATCTGTTTGGTTCCGATGCCGAAGCAGGCAGTCCGCTGCAGGGAGACATCTACGAGCCCTGGCAGAAGCTGGAAATGGCCCAGTTCGCAGTGAACCTGGTGGACGCCATGGACCCCGATGATGTGATCACCGAATTCCGGTTTGATCCCAACCTCGCCAACGGGTGGGACACCAACACCGACAACAGCCTGCCGGGGGACAATTCTGGTGCTGTGCCGGCGGTTGTCTATGGTGTCGAGGCCCAAACTCTGGTCATCTCAGAGGTGCTGTGTCTTCACCAACCCAAGACGCAGAATGACGAAGACCACTCGGCCACCCCCTACGACGATGCCGATTCGAACCGCTGGTTCACCCATATCGAACTGCGAAACGCCGGCCCCTACGCCGTGGACCTGACCAAGGGGAACTGGCGACTGAGCGTGGTCCAGCAGAACCAGACCGGCACGCGACTGGCCACACCCCGCCGCCCGACGGCCCAACTGCGGACGAGCCTGATTTTCAAACGCAATCTGCGTCCGGGGGGGGACACCACAAGCGTGCGCGGTGGGGGTATCCTGACCATCGGCTCAATGGGACGGGATGATGGCCAGGTGGATGCCTTCAACGACACGAATGGCAATCCGATCGTCCGGAGCTCCGATATTCGCCTGGATGCTGACGATACCCTCAACGAGACTTTTTATCGGCTCTCTCCGCAGTTCCCGGAGACCAGTGTTCCCCAGAAGGACACCGATTCTCCTCCGGGCACTTACGTCGACCTCAATCACAACAGCCATTACGGCAAAAACTACTGGCAGCTGATCGACTATTCGTCGGGGACGCAGGATGTAAGCAACAATCCGCAGTTCCGCGGCGGCTTCCTGCGCGGCAGTGAGACGCCGGGACCAACCTCGCTCGACGAATCGCAGCCGATCAAGATCATCCTCGAACGCCGGGCCCACCTGGGACGGACCTCTCCCGCCAATCCTGATCCTCAGTACGACGATTCGAATCCGTGGATCACGGTCGATGAATTCACGGTTCAACCCCAGATCCTGAAGATCGACAGTGCGAACATGGCGCAAACCGAGTTGCGTACAAAACTGACGCAGCTCGCGAGCACCGAGCGCATTACGCCGTTTGTCCGCGACGAAGTCGGCAACTCGGATGGCCCTCAGGTCTATCAGTCACCCATCCATCCCGACATCATCAAGAATGCTGGCCGAGGCCTGCTGAGAAATACATTCAGCGTCAACAATCTCAACCCCTCCAACAACGCACGAGTCCAGGCCGTCACCAACAACCGGATCTGGCAGCCGCACTATGACCGGGAGTTTCACTCGGTCATGGATCTGCTGGGATTGCCGTTGTACGGTCCCCACCTGACCACACTCAGGCTTGCCAACGGCAACCAGATGTTGCTCGAGAAGACAGTCACCGCCTCGAACTCGCGGGCTCTCCCCCCCAATCCGGTCCCCTGTGTGGCCGCCGCCAGATTCCTCCAGCCCACGCATCCCTCGATCCAAGCCCAAGGGAACTGGTCACCCCACAATCGCTGGTTCCGCGTGCTGGAGCTGTTGGAAGTGCGCCCGATGGACCAGGACGCCCTGCTGACCCAGCGTCCGGAACTGTGGAGTGAGATCCTGACCCGTACCCCGGGACGCCTGCAGTTGAACGCCCTGCCCCATGCGGACCATCTGTTCGCCCTGCTGGATGATCCGCAGACCTTCAGTCTGCAGACGACCAACAATGTCACCCGCACTGTCGACACCTGGGAGTACTCCGGGACGGAACGCAACTGGTGGTTCGAATTGCTCAAGACCCGCGATGGCGTAGATCCGCTGCTGAAGCAATTCACCAGTGGGGATCCCGTCCTTCTGCCGGGTGCCCCCTCGTCGCGCCCGTTCCGGGGACTGTCACATGCCCTGACACAGCTGCAGGGGAACGGCAATCAGTCGCTGCTTCCCGAAACCACGGAACACGGCCTGCTGAGACGGCTGGGGAAGGATGCCAGCACCGATTTTAATGTGCCACTGGATGCTCGAACCCCAACCCGATTCGGCCAACAGGGACAGGCCTATCGACGGCTCTTTGAAGCCCGCAGCCAGAATGACCTGGCCATTGGGGAAGTCGATCTGCCGTCACGCAACCGGCTGCTCGCGAAGGTGGCGAACAATGCCACCAGCCGGGGGCATGTCTTTATGGTCTGGATGTCGGTCGGCTTCTTCGACGCGGTGTTGCCCGATCCGCAAAACCCGGCCATCGTCCAGGTGGGGGCGGAGCTGGAAGATCAGGCTCGTCGCCGCGGCTTCTTCGTGGTCGACCGCAGCCTCCTGGAAGAGGCCTACATCCCTCCCCAAATCGTCAATGGCCAACAGCAGCCCGGCACCTTCGACTTCCGCAAGTTCGTGCAGTACCGCCGGACGATGCAGTAGTCTCGGCGAACGCGGTTCAACACCAGAGAATCGTCCCACTCTGCGGGGAAGATCGAGAGGCTGAGCGGGGGGCGGCGAATTCGGCGGCCCCTCGCCGGTTCGTTTGTGGCTGTCTCTGCAGCCGGTGCAGATGCCTGCCGGGAGCGTCTGGCACCTGCAACAAACCTGGCAAACGCCGGTCGCGTCATTCGCCAGGCATGGGCCGGTTGGATTTGGGCTGCATTCCTCCAGGGATCGGTTGGCCGGGCCCCGGCCCAGGGCGTGGTGACCGCTGTTCGGCAGGGGTGGCTGGGGAATGCAATCGAGTGAGCGGAACGGGATCGAAAGCTGAGTTCATCATGCGGGGCGAGATCCGATGGATGGACATTTCGCGGGGGCGGTCCGGGGGTTCGACCCCAAGTCGCCAACTCGTTCCCCAGCGGTGGAACCGGGTTATCGTCACGCGGTGGTTCGATCCGGAAATGAGAAGAGCCGGTTTCCCCTCGCGGAGAAACCGGCCCTTGCTCGCAGGACACCCTGCACACCAGCGGCAGCCAATTCAGCGGCTGCCGTTGACTTACTTGCGGAACACCGGATCGTTCGGGTTCCCGCGCGACAGCAGGTACGCGAACAGGTCGAGAACCTCGGACTCATTCAAGGGCTTGAGCAGGTCCGCGGGCATCAGCGAAGTGGCCGACAGATGCTGCTCTTCCACCTGATCCTTGGCGATCTCCACCGTCTTGCTGGAGTCTTCCGGGTCGGTCACCAGGCGGATGACCTTCCCGTCGTCTCCCACCAGTCGGCCGGTGTGGGTTTTGCCCTCCTTGGTCTCGACCACCACCGCCTTGTATTGGTCGGAGATGACCTTGCTGGGTTCGAGGATCGCATCGGCCAGATCCTGCGCTGTGAACCGGCCGGCGAGCTGGGTGAGGTCGGGCCCGGTCGCCCCGCCATCTCCCCCAAACCGGTGGCACACCACGCAGCGGGTGGACGCAAAGGTCTTCTGGCCGTTCTTGAAATCACGCCCCTTGAGCTGGGTCGAGATCAATTGCAGGACTTCTTCACGTTTCCAGTCTTTGCCCGGCCCGGCGGGTTTGGGGAGTTCGGGAGGCTGATACGGCTTGCGGGCCCCCAGCGCCTCGATCGCCAGCCGTTCGACGTCGGTCGAGTTCTCGTAGGCATCCTTGTCCATGTTGCGGAGGAAGCCCTGGAAGCTCGCTCCTCCCGACCACTTTTGGGCCTTCGAGTACCATTGGAAGTACTGCTTCTTCTGGTCGACCGTCCAGCCGGTCTTGAGGTTCCGCAGCGAGAATGCCAGGGCGATCTGCTGGGCGTCGGGACGATTCGCCAGCATCGTGGCAATGGCCCCACCGTAACCCCGGTTCCGTTCAATCAACTCTTCCAATCCATCTTTTCCCGCCGTCGAAGAAGCCGGCTTGCCGGGAACGTACACTGGAGCAATCTGGTTCCCCGGATCAGCCACGGGATGGGTTGGATCCTGGGCCAGGAGCGGCAGGGTTTTCGCCACGACATCCGGCGACTTCAGGAAGACCAGCAGGCTGCAGAGTTCGCGGGTCACCCCGGCGTCCTTCGACGGATAGAGGGCAATCAACCGCTCGGCCAAACCCTTGCGGGTGGTCTCATCGGGTTCGCCCAGGCGAATGAAGCCGAGCTGCCAGGCCCGCAGCAGTCCCAACTGCTGAGACGTCGACAACTCGGCGAACTTGAGCCGGTTGAGAGCGGCCAGCAAGGCGGGCTGGACGCCCTTGTCTCCCTGGCGGGCGAGAGCGATCGCGCCGACGATCAACGCGTCGGTGTTGGTGGCCTGCAGCACCTTGTCGCGCCACAGGTCGACCGGTTGATTCTCGAGCGCCACCCTGGCGGCGTACGCGATGAAGCGATCGGAGTGCGACAGGTACGGCCAGACCTGTTCGACCGTGGCCTTGGGATCGGCGGTGAGCCGATGGGCCGCCTCGATCTTCCGCCGCAACGAACGCAGGTCCGCCCCCTTCTCTTCATGGGCGTTGACCGGCGCGGTCGAGTCGAGGCCAGCGTAGGTCACCCGGTACAACTCCGATTGGGTTCCCCGGCCGCCAATGGTGAAGTACAGGGCGCCATCCAGACCCACCGTAGTGTCGGTGAGGGGCAGCGGCGAACGCGAGACAAATTCCTCCTTCACCGCCTTGTAGCTGGAACCATCTGGCTCGATATGAATCGCGTACATCGTGCCAAAGGTCCAGTCGCAGATGTACAAGGCCTTCTGGTACTTCGCCGGAAACTTCGTGCCGTAGCCAAACTCAACCCCCACCGGAGAACCCGGACCGATGTTGACCAGCGACGGGAGGCAGTCGGGGTAGTAGGTGGGCCACTTGGCGGTGCCGCTGCGCCAGCCGAATTCGCTGCCGCTGGTGGCGTGCGACACGCGCGTGGGGCGATACCACGGGGCACCGTAATCCCACTCCATGTCGGCATCGTAGACGAAGAGTTCACCATCGGCGTTGAACGCCATGTCGTACTGGTTGCGGTAACCCGAGCTGATGATGTCCCAGGACTTTCCTTCGGGATCGGTCTGGGCGATCCAGCCTCCGGGAGCGAGAATGCCAGTCGCGTGGCCATTGGCATCCCACTGGCGAGGCAAGAGCTGGTCTTCATCCCAGTTGGTGGGGAGCCGGCTCGACATGCCCTCGGGGGGCTTGGCGTAGAGCGGCTCGGCCCGGGGGCCCCCCATGGTCTGCGGTGCCGCGGTGCGCTGCGGATCGTAGGGGGGGAGCGTATGGTTCCCGCCAATCACAACCAGCGACTTCCCATCGGGAGTCAGCCGGACAGCGTGCGGCCCGTGCTCACCTCCGCCGCGGAATTCCTTCAGCTTGACCACTTCGTCGAGCTGGTCGTCGCCATTTGTGTCGCGAACGCGATAGAGACCGCTGCCCGGCCCCCCGTTGCACACGACATAGAGACTGTCAAACGCCCAGAGCATTCCTTGGGCGGCCGAGATATTGACCGCGAGGTGTTCCACCTTCGTCGGTTCCTGGCTGCCGAGGGGTGCGGGAGTGATCCGGCACAGCCCCTTCCCTTCCTGATCACTCACCAGCAGGCGCCCCTTGGGGTCGCGCGTGAGGCAGACCCAAGAACCGAGCTCGTCCTTGGGGACGGTGAAGAGCCGTTCCACCTGGAACCCGGCCGGGACCTGAAATTCGGCCTTGGCCGCATTGCCTCCCCCAGCGTTGAGGAAGACATTGCCCCAGGGGGCCATGCCCAATGGACCGATCTTGCGGACGGCGGCCCAGGCCTCGGAGTCTTTCTTGGGAGCGAATTCCCAGGTGCCATCGGAGACCACGTGGGTCGCCTTTCCATCCTCGCCGACCAGGGCCAGCTTGAAGACAAAGGCCGCCGGGCCCCCTTCATTTTGGAGCGAAGCGGTCAGGACGTTTTCTCCGTCGCGCAGGAACGAGGCGACATTGACCTCAATCGGCTCGGCCCACTCGCCGGTCTCAGCAATCTTGCGACCGTTGAGCTCGAGGACCGCACGGTTGTCGCACGAGGCCTTGAGCCAGCCCTTTTTGGCGGTGGTGGAGAATTTCTTGCGGACGACGGGGTTCTGGTTGTCGTCGGGTCCCCAGATCCAGTCGGGATTGGGGCCCTGCTTGAGAACGTCGCCGGCGGGGGTCGAGGGCTCGGCCACCGCGGGCTTCCCCACGACGGGGGAGATTTCGGGACGTTGTTCATAACGGCGGTCGGCGACCTTGTCGGCCGAGAAGGCCACACTGGCCCCGGCCAGGCTGGCGAGGCAGCCCCACCAACCCAAACTCCAAAGACGTGCACTCACGGGAGAATCGCTCCTGTTCGAAGCCAAGCGAGCGGAGAAAACCAACGGCCGGATTGTAATGCGGACCGCCGGGGGGAGCGATGCCTGTGGAAACGAACCCGGCCAAGGCCAAATCGCTCCTGGTTGCCAGACGCTGCTCTGCGACCGGATTACCAGCAGCGTCTACTCACGACCCGATTCACCCGGCAAATCGGCGGGAGCCAGGTCGATGGTCACTTCGGTCACTTCATCGGCAGTCACCTCGACCTCGCGTGTGGCTTCCAGGCGGGAATCGGGTTGGCGGATCGCCAAAGTGTGACGACCAGGAGGAATCTCGCGCAGCTCGAATTGGCCGGCGGCGTTGGTGATGGCGAACCAGGGGTGCTCGAAGACATAGACCCAACCCTGCATCCAGGGATGGATATCGCAGCCGATTCGCACGGGGCGCTGCCCCTTCTCGGCACGAAACCGCTGCAGATGGCTGGCTCCCCCTCCGGTGAACACATTGAACTGGTTCTTCGAGTCGAGGCCGTGCCCGTGCACGTTGTGATTGGCCACGTCGGAATTGGTGAACCGGACGGCGGCCCCTGTCCGAATCGCCACCACGCGGGGGGTGAATTCATGATCCTGCTGGTCCATAGTGGCCTGCACATCGACGGCCGGGCCCCGCTTCTGTTTTCGCGGTTGACCTTCTTCTGGCAAGGGCTTTCCCTGAAGGTCACGAGTGGTTTCTTGAGCGGCCTTCGGCGGCTGCGGCCAGCGGCTGCCAGCGGGCAAAAAGACGACGGTCTGGCCCAGTCCGCCCGTCTCGGCCTCGATCTGCAGCAGCGGCGGGCGTTTCCCGGCGAGATTGGCCACCGCTGCGCGGGGGGATTCGCCGCGGAATCGGACCACGCCCCGCACAGACCCAGTCGGCGACTGACGGTCGGCTGGTTCAGCCGCTGCTGGGATTTCGGCGGCTCCCGGTGGATTGGGGGATTGCGGAGAGCGAGACGCCTCCTGCAGCAGCGTCACGAGGGGATCACCCGCGGCGCAGACCGGACGGTCCACGGGGACCGCCGATCCGGACAGGCCCCATGTCCTGAAGGCCAAGGGGAGGCCCGCGACCGAGATAATCAGCAGCAGACCGCGCCACGGAGATTGTCGGGAGGAGTTCATGCGGCGGGGAGTCGGAACCGAAGTCTCAGCAATCGAAGCTCACGCCTGAAAATTCTATCAACTGGAAACCTTGTCTGGCGACTGGCGCGACGATTGCAGACGGGGGAACAGACGCTGCCAATTTGACCGGCTGCCGGCGACGGCGCTATCTTGAGCGGGGAACCTGTGACCGGAAGAGTCGCCGTTTCAGGCCGACCGCCAGGTTTGTTGTTGTTTCTTCAGGAGCTTCTGCGATGCCGCACGATCTGACCCGCCTGCAACCGCTGGGTGATGTCTCCCGCCGCGACTTTGTGATGACCGCGCTGGCCGCGGGCTTTGCGCTGGCGGTGCAGCCAGTCTCCGCCCAGACCATCACCACCGATACGAACGGTCTCGAAGCGGGGGAAGTCAAAATTCCTGTGGCCGATGGGACTATTCCCGCGTATCGGGCGATGCCCGCTCAAGGGGGGCCCTTCCCCACCGTGCTGGTGATCCAGGAGATCTTCGGGGTTCACGAGCACATCAAGGACATTTGCCGCCGGTTCGCCAAGCTTGGCTACTTCGCGGTCGCGCCCGAGCTGTATGCCCGTCAGGGAGATGTCTCCAAGATGACCGACTTCAGCGAGATCATCGGCAAGGTGGTTTCCAAGGTTCCCGACAAGCAGGTGATGAGCGATCTCGACGCGGCGGTCGCCTGGGCCAAGACCACCGGCAAAGCCGATACATCGAAGTTGGGGGCGACCGGGTTCTGCTGGGGGGGACGGATCGTCTGGCTGTACGCAGCCCACAATCCGAGTCTCAAGGCGGGGGTGGCCTGGTACGGCCGGCTGGTGGGCCAGGCCGATGAACTGCATCCAAAGCATCCCCTCGAACTGGTGTCGGAACTGAAGGCACCGGTCCTGGGGCTCTACGGCGGGGCCGACATGGGAATTCCCAACGACACGGTGGAGAGCATGCAGAAGGCGCTGAAGGCGGCCGACAAGCCGTGCGAAATCGTGCTCTACCCCGACACGCCCCATGGGTTCCACGCCGACTACCGTCCCAGCTACCGGAAGGAACAGGCGGACGCAGGCTGGAAGCGACTGCAGGAGTGGTTCAAGAAGAATGGGGCCTGACCCGGCAGGACAGCTGGCCGGCGAAGCCTGAAGCCGGGCCGGAGTGGCCGTCGTGGTGATCGAGAGCACCACGACGGCCCATGCCAGAATGTCGAACAAATTGGAGTGAGCCCCCGCCCAGGTGGCTTAGGAGGACTTGTCGCCAAGCAGATCTTTGAGTTGGCCGAACGAACGCAGGGGTTCTGTCGGCTTGGCGGGAGCGGATCCAGGCGGAGACAGGTTGGAGCCGGGAGGCGACGAGGGGGCAGTCGGGGGGGATAGCGGCGCAGACGGGCCGCGGGATGGCTGGCCGCCGCCAGACCTGACCGGCAGGGTGGAATTGGCGGGGGTCTCCGGAGACTTGGGGACCGCTCGATCGGCTGTTGAGCGGGAACCCGGGGGGGTTCCTGGAGGGAGCATTGTCAGAGACACCCGACGGCGTTGGAGATCGACCGCTTGGACCCACACGGTGAGGACATCCCCCACGCTGACTTTTTCGTGTGGGCTGCGAATGAATTCGGTGGACATCTGGCTGATGTGCACCAGTCCGCTGTCTTTGAGTCCCACGTCGATAAAGGCCCCGAAATCAACAACATTCAGCACCGTGCCGCGCAGCTCCATTCCCGGCACCAGATCGGAGAGCTGCAATACATCCTGACGGAACAGCGGTCCGGGGAGATCGGAGCGGGGGTCGCGCCCCGGGCGGGCCAGCGCTTCGACAATGTCGCGCAAGGTTGGCAAACCGGCTTGCAGTTCCTGGGCCAGTGTCTCCAATTCGACGGGGGTCGGCAGGGCCTCCTCGGATCGGGGAATGGCCGCCGAAGCCATGACCTGAGGCCGCCTTTGGAGAACTTTCCTTGCGAGGGAGTAGCTCTCGGGATGGATCCACGTGGCGTCGAGTGGTTCGATGCCGTCGCGAATTTTGAGGAAGCCCGCGGCCTGTGTGAACTTGGCCGGGCCAATGCCAGGCACTTCGCGCAATTGAGCGCGAGACCGAAATGGCCCATGCTGGCATCGCCAGTCGACAATGCGACGGGCGGTTGCCGGGTTGAGCCCCGAGATTCGCGCCAACAGAGGCACGCTGGCGGTGTTGAGATCGACTCCCACCAGGTTGACGCACGATTCGACCACTTCGTCGAGAGCCGTCTGCAGGTCACCCGAGTCGACGTCATGCTGATACATGCCGACGCCGATATGCTGCGGTTCGATCTTCACCAATTCGCTGAGGGGATCCTGCACCCGGCGGCCGATCGAAATGGTGCCGCGCACGGTGGCGTCCAGTTCGGGAAATTCCTCCCGGGCGACCTGGCTGGTCGAATAGATGCTGGCCCCCGCCTCATTCACGATCAGATAGCGGGCGTCGGGAATATGTTCCGCAATGGTCTGGGCAACCAGTTCTTCCGTCTCGCGGCAGGCGGTGCCATTGCCAATGGCAATGAGTCGACAGGCATGCTCGCGCAGCAGTTCGGCAAGACGCAGACGAGTGGCCACGAGCTTTTCGGCGGAGCCCGTGCAGTAAATCAGGTCCTGGGTCAGCAGTCGTCCCGTGGCGTCGAGAATTGCCAACTTGCATCCGGTGCGGAATCCCGGATCGATGGCCAGCACACTCTGGCCCAGCACGGGGGGTTGCAGCAGCAGCTTGCGCAGGTTGCGGGCAAACACCGAGACCGCCTGGGCCGACGCCTTGGCGGTCAATTCACGCCGGATCTCCCGCTCGAGGCTGGGGTGCACCAGGCGATCGAGGGCGTCGGCCACCACGGGGCGCAGAAAAGCCTGATTGCGCAGTCTGCCGAGTTGCAGGCAGGCCTCGGCCGCCCGACGGGCCTGGTCGTCATCCCAAACCACGTGGACCCGCAGCACTCCGGCCCCTTCGCCGCGATTGAACGCCAGGATCCGGTGGGGGGGAATTTTGCCGGCTGGTTCGGAGTGCTCGAAATAGTCGCGGAAGGGTGTGGCGGCCTCCAGTTGGGCATCGACGACGGTCGTCTTGATCTGGCCGGTCTTCCAGGCCAACCGGCGAATCGACTCGCGGAGATCGGCCCGCTCACTGATGATCTCGGCCAGCAGGTCGCACACTCCCTGCCAGACCGCTTCGGATGTTGGCAGTTGTTTTTCGGGCGACACGAGTTGCCGCGCCGCGGCCTGCAACTGGCTGACGGGAAGATCGGCCAGCACCTGGAGCGCCAGCGGTTCCAAACCACGCTCGCGGGCGGCCTGGGCCCGTGTCTGTCGCCGCGGTTTATAAGGCAGATACAGTTCTTCCAGCTGCTTGAGGGAAGCGGCCTGGCGGATCGTAGCGGCCAAATCCGGAGTCAGCTTGCCCTGCGATTCGATGAGACGCAGAATGGTCTCAATCCGTTCCTGCAGTTGCCGCTCGGACTGGACCTGCGTCAAGACGGCGCGGATCTGCTCTTCATCAAGATGGCCGGTCTGCTCTTTGCGGTAACGGGTAATAAAGGGGACGGTGTTCCCGTCGTCGGCCAGGGCGGCTGTCTGGATGACCTGTTCCACCCGCAGCCCAAGTTCACGGGCCAGTCTGGCGAAATCGATCTGCACTCCCTCAGCCATAAACAATCCTCAGACGGGCCCATTCGACAGCACACGACCTTTATGGTAGCGACTGGCCCCCCGGGAACAAGGTGGAGTAGGGCTTCACGAGAGGGTGTCGGACTCGTGTGCGGAAGGCACAGCCTCCTGGCCAACCCACCCATACAGCACCACACCGCCAATCAGAGTTCCGAGGGTCCAGGCGGCAGCCACCGGAAGTTTCCACAGGGCGTGGCCGATCATCCACCCCTCGAGTACCAGGAACACCAGGGGTGTGAAGGGATAACCCCACACGCGGTAGGGACGGAGCAGATTCGGTTCACGGTGCCGCAGCACGATCAATCCCAGGACCGTGGTCGCCGCACTCAGCGAAAGTGTCACTCCAATG
>CAIOTJ010000288.1 GCA_903861195.1 uncultured Planctomycetaceae bacterium
CTTCAAAGCGATTGCCGCCGGCGGTCGATTCCTGTTGGCCCTCCGTGACGATGGATCGATCGTGGGCTGGGGCGAGAACACTGGTGGGGTCGTCAGTAATATTCCTTCGGGAACCGGCTTCGTGGCGATTGCGGCGGGAGCCCGTCATGGAATCGCACTGCGACCCGACGGATCGCTGGTGACCTGGGGGGATTCAGGAGCGTGGTATCACACGCCGACGCAGTCTGGGTTTTCGATTCTTTCATCGGCCTCTTGGACGGGGATGGCGATCAAGCCCACGGCCGATGCTTTGGTCGACACCGATACGACCAACAACACGGGATGTGACGACGACCCCCTGACGCCCCACGTCGACCTGTCGCTGACGAAATCCAACGGTTCAAGCACCGTCGTGCCTGGGACCTCAACGACTTATACAGTGACCGTCGCGAACAGCGGTCCGAGCTCCGTCACGGGAGCAACCGTCACCGATGTTTTGCCGGCAGGAACGACGTTCGTCAGCGGATCCACCGGCGTCACCTATGACCCGGCCACGCGAACCGTCAGTTACGTGACGGGATCACTCGGTGCCGCGACGAACGAGACGTTCACCTTCACTTTGGAAGTCGATGCGGCCCTGACCGGCACCCTCATCAACAGCGCCACAGTGACCGCTCCCGGTAGTGTCACCGACACCAGTTTGTCGAACAACAGCGGTACCGACGTCGACAAGCTCACTCCACAAGTCGACCTGTCGCTCACCAAGAGCAATGGCGTGACATCGGTTGTTCCCGGGACATCCACCACGTACACGATCACGGTTGCCAACCAGGGCCCCAGTGTTGCGAACGGAGCCCTGGTCACCGATGTCTTGCCAAACGGGGTGGAATTTGTCAGCGGTTCGAGCGGTGTGACTTATCAGGCCGCGACCAGAACCGTCAGCTATGTCACGGGAGCCATACCGAATGGCAGTACAGAGACGTTCACCCTGACGGTCGCGATCGATGGCTCATTAACAGGAACGCTCCACAACTGTGCCACGGTCACCCTGCCATCCCCCGGAATGGGCCAAATCACCACCTGGGGAACCAACAGCGACAACCAGGTAACGCAGAGCCCCTCCGGGACTGATTTCGTCGCCATGGCGGGTGGGCATGGAAACTCGTATGCACTTCGGTCGGATGGATCGATTGTCGCTTGGGGAGCCGACGCGTACGGACAGGTCAGCACAACGCCCACTGCCGCGGGATTCCTCGCAATTGCCGCCGACCGCCACGTGGGGTATGCCCTGCGTCCTGACGGTTCCATCGCCGCGTGGGGTTACAACTCGACCAGCCAAATCTCCGCAGCCCCCCAAGCCACGGGTTTCATCGCACTGGCGGCAGGGGATGGTCAGGCCTATGCCCTGCGAGCCGATGGCTCAATTGTCGGCTGGGGCAATAACGGCTACGGCCAGGCGAGCAACACCCCCGCTGGGACGGGCTATCGGCAGGTGGTCGGCGGTCCTGGCTATGGAGCCGCACTTCGGAGTGATGGATCCATTGCGGTATGGGGACTCGACACCTGGGGACAGGTCAGTCAGGCACCGACAGAGACAGGCTTCACCGCGATTTCAGCCGGGGGGCGATTTTTGTTTGCGTTGCGCGAAGACGGCTCGATCGTCGGTTGGGGACAGAATAATGGAGGTGCGCTCAGTGAAGTTCCCACCGAGAATGGATTCACGGCGATCTCGGCAGGCGAACGGCATGGAATGGCACTGCGTGCCGACGGTTCCATCGTTACCTGGGGCGACTCAGGTGCTGTTTGGGGCCCTCCCACGACATCGGGATTCAGCACGATTGCCTCCGCGGCTTACAACGGCTTCGCGATCAAACCCGCCGCGAATGCCGCCCTCGATACCAACATCTCAAATAACACGGGTTGTGATGACGACGCCCTGACACCCCAGGTCGACCTCTCGGTCTCAAAATCCAATGGTACGACCACCGTCGTTCCCGGAACCTCGACAACCTATACGGTCACCGTCGCCAATAGTGGCCCGAGTGCGGTGACCGGAGCGACCGTCACCGACGTGCTGCCGACGGGGACCACCTTCGTCAGCGGCTCGTCGGGCGTCAGCTACAACTCCAGCACACGAACCGTCCATTACTTGACCGGAGCGCTGGGGACCAGTGGGACGGAGTCCTTCACGGTGACCCTCGCGGTCGATCCAGCCCTCGTTGGTTCATTGACGAATGTCGCGGTGGTCAATGCCCCCAGTGGCGTCACCGACACCAACGCTGCGAACAACACCGGCAAGGATATCGACGCCCTGACCGCGCAGGTCGATCTCTCGGTCTCCAAGAGCAACGGTGCAGCCTATGTCGTTGCCGGCACAACGACGACGTACACGGTCACCGTCACGAACAGTGGTCCAAGCTCGGTCACGGGGGCGACCGTCACCGACGTGCTGCCGACAGGAGTCACGTTCGTCAGCGGTTCAAGCGGGGTCATGTACAACGCCACCACCAAGACTGTCCGCTATGTGACGGGCACACTTGGTGCCTCGGCCAGCGAATCGTTCACCCTCACCGTGGCGATCGATGCCACGTTGACCGGGACTCTGCACAACTGCGCCACGGTCACGCTCCCGGCAGCCAAGGTGGGGCAGATCACGACCTGGGGTTGGGACAGCGACGGGATGATCAGCCAGACCCCGACCGGCACGGATTTCGTCGCCATTGATGTGGGCCTGGCTCTCCGGAGCGACGGATCGATCGCATTCTGGGGGGACAGCACCGCAAATTGGGTATCGAAAGCCCCCCAGGGATCGGGTTATCGGGCAATTGCCCGCGGGAGTCAGGCCGGATACGCCCTGCGAGCGGATGGATCGGTCGAGGTGTGGGGTTCGAATAGCACGAGTCAGATCTCGGGAGCACCCACCGGGAACGGTTACATCGCGATCGCGGCCGGGGAGGGGCAGGCGTATGTGCTGCGTGCCGACCGTTCGATCCTGGGCTGGGGAAACAACGGCTATGGCCAGGCGACCAACACACCCGCA
>CAIOTJ010000289.1 GCA_903861195.1 uncultured Planctomycetaceae bacterium
CATCGACCTGCGGCGGTACGGCACAGTGCCGCACGCCGGGTTCGGCCTGGGCCTCGAACGGGTCCTGCTGCTATTGACCGGCATGACGAACATCCGCGACGTCATCCCCTTCCCGCGCACGCCCAAACACGCCGAGTTCTAGACCCGCACGGGACGCCGCCCGGGGTCGAACGCGAGCGCTGCCCGGCCCCGGGGTGGTGACCGACGGGGCCGGTGGTGCGCAGACCGCGAATTCAGCGTTGCGCGCTCCCCGTGCCAATCCCTACCGGGGCTGCTCGAACGAGGGCTGGAAAACCGGGATGCCAACCATGCCGAAGGGGAGGGCGACGGGATAAGGGCAGACGGGGCCGCGCCCCGGCAATCCCAACCACGAATAGTCGGCCACATCGATGGGGGGCAATTCGAAGGGGGAACGGACCGGCGTGATCACCGGATACGCGGTGCCGAATGTCATCACGTAGATCGCATGGCTGGGATTGAAATCCGTGTCTTTGCCGGAGCTCCATTGGGCCGATTCCGGCAGAATCGCGATGCCAGCCGATTTGAAGGCCGGGTTCAGCAGAGTCGCCCGGTCCTCGGGAAAACCCAGCCAGTTGTCCAACGCGTGACGGGGTGTGAGCGCAAATTCCCCCTTGGACTCCTTCGTCACACCAGCGTGACACACCTCTCCATGGGCGGACAGGACGGCGCGATGAGCGAACCCGGATGCCAGAATCCGCGATTCGGGCGTGGACCCGGTGACCGGATTGATGTGCCAGGGCTGACGATCGCCACTCCACCACTTCAGCGCGGCCGCCTGAGCCGCCTGCTCCAGCGCCGCATTGCGCAGGCGCTCGTTGAGGTACAGCGGCGGGATCCTGTACTTGGCACGCTCTTCATTGACGAGGCACAACAGTGCGTCGATCAACTCGGGCTGCATGGATTGTGTGGCTGGCTTTTCGGTGTTGGCACAGGGCATGGGATCGTCTCGCATCAGGAGGACTGGGTTCGCAGAGCGGAGGGGGAACCATCGGCCACGCCGGTCCGGTTGTTCGCTACCGTTGTGACGGCTGGTCCCCTTGCCTGATCACTCGCAAACCGAGGTCGCGACGCGACACAAATCTGGATTTTTTTGAAATCCATCTCTGTGCCCCAGACTGACTCCGGGGGAAAAAGGTCGATGGCGGCGCTGGTCGCAGGAGGACGTCGGCCCTGAAGGCGGCGTGCGTCTGGGGGCAATCACGCTGGTTGACCAGTGCCTCTGCCGGGGCGGCACTGGAGATTGCCCTCGGCGGCCAACCGGGCGGGACCCTCGAGCGACGGCATCAGTCGATCCGCCAACCAACGCACTCCTGTATTGCACGCGCGCTCGGAGGGGGGCGCGATCCCTTCACGGAAAGTCCCGATCGAAGACTGTCGCCGCCGCCGGCCCCTCAGGGAACGGCGGGAGCGGTCTCTTCGGGGGCGGCCACCTGGATCTCTTCCCCCGTCACCCGCACCTCATAACAGGGCTGCTGGATCTTCGATTTGGGGTTGTCGAGCCACGTGCCCGATTTGACGCAGAATTTCCAG
>CAIOTJ010000290.1 GCA_903861195.1 uncultured Planctomycetaceae bacterium
AGGAACTGGCGATGTTCGAGGGCCTGGGCAGCACAGCGTTCGACCGCACGACTGCGGCGGCGACGATGGCCGGTGCGTGAAGCCAATGTATTCCACCAGTCGCGGAACGATAGCGATGCCATGGAGGGCCTCGATGGGGGAAGGGTATAAAACACGGAACTGGTTTCGGGCGAGAACCTCAACCACCGGAATTCAAATCTGGACGCAGCGGAACGCAGTGCAACGTGGCGCAGAGCCAAGGGGGTCCGCCGTAATTTGCGCCCGTCTCGTCTCGCTGGCCACGGTGGAGCGGGCAACGTGACTCAACACATTCTTCAGAGGTTTCACTGCGAACGATTCCTCCCCGCCACAGTCAATTCCACTGCGACACACCACAAGACGCCCTGGCGAAAACAACCAGGGCCAAACTGAACAGTCCAATTTCCAAAACCAATCACCCAACGTAGCAGGACAGCACGCGTTGACTACACGGAAAGCGCGGTCAATCAGAGAACTCCTGCATGTCCCGAAACTGCGAGCCGGGATTTGATTCGTACGAATCGAAGACCAGAAGAGACAATCTCTGGACGAGGGCAAGACCAGTTTCTGGAAAATTCGTTTTGTCTGAGAAAGAATCACAGAGGCGACCTGGCATGCGGCCGAACGGAACCGCGAAGCCGCTGCAGACGGCGCGCGGATTACACTCGAGTCCCCTGCTTTGTCCCGCATCATTTAACCCGATAGCATGTCCATATGCCCGATTCGCTTCCCACCTCCCTGACCCGCGAACAGATCCTGCAGGCGCTGGCCGAGCGGGAGGGGGGGATCGGCCAGGCGGCGGGGGGGCCGGGAAAACGTAGAACGAGTTTTCCAACTTGTTCAACGTGTGTGAAATGGCCTGGGCCAACAGATCGACGACGACCAGCGTCCACGCGGAGACACACCGGAGGCTGTTATCGAGAACGCGAACTCAACTCCCAGCGACTTCCGGACGACAGCGCGAGCACGCACCCGACAACTAAGCAGCCGATGGTCGGAACCACGACGTCAACGGCGAGGTTCGCGTGAGCCGAATTGCAGTTGCAATTCGTGGAGTGGCGATCTACGACACACACTCAAGACCGGTCATTTCGACCGACACCGACCTGCCCACCCCCCTGCCCCGCATTCCACCGGAGTTTCGCATGACCGCCCCAACTTCGTCCCGACGCTCGTTTCTGGGTGGTTCCCTGGGGACGCTCGCCGCGCTGGCCGGTGCGGGACAGACCGGTCCCGGTCAGGCGCGGGCCGATGAGCCGCAGGTCATCGGTGGCATTCCTTCCCGAAGCATCCGCCGTCCCCGGGCCACTTCGGGGGATCGCGTCGTTGAGCCGGCGTGGAATGAGCGTCTGACCGTCACGGTCGGCCCCCGCGATGCCGACATTGTTGGTACTTCGCACAAGGCGCTGCAGGCCGCCATCAATTATGTCGCTGGACTGGGGGGCGGAACTGTGCAGGTCCTTCCCGGCGAATACCTGCTGCGGGGCTCGCTGTGGATGAAGTCCAACGTCCGGCTGCTGGGCTCTGGGCTTGATGCCGTGCTGAAGAAGCATCCCTCCCATCACACCAAACTGGCCATTGACAGCGATTGGTACGACCAGGAAATCACCCTGGAGGATGCGGCCGGGTTTGCGGTGGGAGACAGCGTTTTGCTGCGGACCAAGAACCCCCACAATGGCGGGCAGGAGGTCGCCAAGCGGACTCTCGTCGCCCGCTCGGGCAACCGCTTCAAGCTCGACAAGGCGCTCCGCCAGAATTACTGGCAGATGGGTGACTCCACCTGCTGGTCGCTCTTCCCCCTGGTCACCGGCGAAGAGGTCGAGAATGTGACCATCGAGAACCTCTGCCTCGATGGAAACCGTGAAAAAAACGCCCATCTCGATGGCAACTACGGCGGCTGCCTGTTCTTCCAGGACTGCCACGACCTCACCTTCCGCAAGGTCACCGCCCGCAACAACCATGGCGATGGCATCAGTTGGCAGATCTGCCACGACACCCTCGTCGAAGAGTGCCATAGCCACGACAATGCCGACCTGGGGCTGCACCCCGGTTCTGGCTCGCAACGCCCCGTGATGCGCAACAACCGCATCGAGCGGAACAAGATCGGCATTTTCTTCTGCTGGGGCGTGCAGTATGGACTGGCCGAGAACAACCAGCTCGACGGCAACACCTACAGCATCTCGCTGGGGCACCGCGACACCGACAATATCGTCCGCAACAACACCATCAAGAACAGCGGCGAAGTGGCGGTGCTCTTCCGTCCCGAACGCGGGCCCACCTTCTGCGCCCACCGGAACCTCATCGAGGGGAACACCTGCGTCAACTCGGGCCCGGCTAATGCCGCCGCGATCGATGTGCAGGGAGGGACCGAACTGGTCACCATCCGGGGGAACCGCATTCAGGAAACCCGCGGGACCGAACAACGGATCGGGATCCGTCTGGGCAAAGACACCAAAGACATCACCCTGGCCGAGAACAGCATCGAGGGGGTTGCTCAAAACGTCGTGCAGATGACGTAACCGGGGCGGCGCGGTGGCCCACAGGGCCGGTCTTCCCGTACACTCAGGAGGTTGGCCAGCTCCCACACTCCTCCCGCACCACCGGTGCGGAGGAGTGGAGTTCGGCCCCTGCACCAAACCCCTGTCACCGGGTGTGTTGATGTCGTTGCGACAATTGCTGGCTGCTGTTTCTCCCCTCTGTCTTGCACTGGGGACGTTCGCCGCGATTCTCCCGGCGGCCGAGCCCCAGGACCTCGAATTCTTCGAACAGAAAATTCGCCCGGTCTTGGTGCAGCACTGCTACTCGTGCCACTCGGCCGATGCTGCCGAAAAGGGGAAGCTGCGAGGCGAACTCGCGCTCGACACGCGGGCCGCGGTCACCAAAGGGGGCGAGACCGGTCCCAGCATTGTTCCTGGCAAACCCGAAGAGAGCCTGCTGCTGAAGGCGTTGCGTTACGACGGCCTCGAGATGCCCCCCACGGGAAAGCTGCCCGAAGCGGTGATTGCCGATTTCCGCCGGTGGATTGAGCTGGGTGCTCCCGACCCGCGCGACGGGGCCCCGTCGGCCGGAAAGAAACGGGAAATCAACCTCGCCGAAGGAAAGCAGTTCTGGTCGTTTCAACCGCTGGTCGACGTGGCGGTTCCCGAGGTGACCCAGTCGGCCTGGGTGAAGACCCCCATCGACCGGTTTATCCTCGCCAAACTGGAGCAGCAGAAGCTCGCTCCCAGCCAACCCGCCTCCCGCGAGAAACTGCTGCGGCGTTTGACCTACGACCTGGTGGGGCTGCCCCCCACTCCCGAGCAGGCGGCCGCCTTCCTCAATGACACTTCCGCCACTGCGGTCGACACCCTGATCGATACGCTGCTGCAGAGCCAGCATTACGGCGAGCGGTGGGGCCGGCACTGGCTGGATGCCGTGCGGTTCGCGGAGAGTGGCGGCTATGAATTCGACGGATTCCGCCCCGGAGCCTACC
>CAIOTJ010000291.1 GCA_903861195.1 uncultured Planctomycetaceae bacterium
ACACTACAAGCTCTGGGTGATGAGCACCGATGAGCCGCTGCGGATCAGCGAGGATGGCCTGCATTGGGTCCCCGGTCCCAAACCGAACCTGCAGATCGATCATGCGGTCTATGATGAGCACGATCCCGATCCTGCCCGCCGGTACAAGGCGGCCCTGCTGAACCAGGGCTTTGCCGTCTCTCCGGACGGCATCCACTGGACGAAGCTCGATCTGCCGGCCATCCCCAGTTCCGACGAAGGGAACTTCAGCTATCACCCGCAGTCGCGGCTGTTTGTCCATTCCGTCAAGCGAGGGGGACCGTTTGGGCGGTCGGTGGCGATTGCGACCAGCCGCGATTTCCACACCTGGAATGACTTGGGGATCGTGTTCCAGACCGATCCCCAAGATCAAGCCCTCGGCCGGCGGCGGATCGCCGAGCGGTTCGCGAACCCGGCCCTCAAGCAGCCCGAATACAACGTGCCCGAGTTTTACAGCATCGAAACCTACAACATGGGAGTGTTCTGGTACGAGGGGTTGTTCATCGGGCTCCCCTCGATCTATCACCATACCGGCAAGGTCCCCCCCAAATGGCCGGGGTTCGACAAGCTGAAACTCTCCCCCGCCATCCGCGACGCGGTCGACCGGTACGGCGACTACACGGGTTTCTACAACATCCAGCTGGCGGTGAGCCGCGATTTGAAGTCGTGGCAGCGGGTGGCCGACCGGCGGCCATTTCTGGAAGCCTCGCCGCTGGGAGCGGGAGCCTACGACACCCAGACCATCATCGGCCCCTCGGCCCCAGTCGTGCGCGACGACGAGTTGTGGTTCTATTACACCGGGATCCAGCACTACGCGTTCGTGGCCTCGGGCAACCAGCCCGGGTTCGATGACTACCGCCCCGACAAGGGAGCGGTCTGCCTGGCCACACTGCGGCGGGATGGGCTTGTGTCGCTGGATGCCGGTGAGAGCCCGGGACGGCTCATCACAGCACCGTTCGTGGCGAGCGGCCAGGGGTTGTTCGTGAACGCCCGGGCGAGCGGGGGCGAAGTGCGGGTGACGGTGCGTAACAACGCGCATCAGATCCTCGCCCGTTCGACTCCCGTGACGGGAGATCAGCCCTGGGAGGAGATCAGTTGGACCAGCGGATCATGGGGAGACCTCACGGGGCAGGTCGTGACGCTGGAATTTGAGGTGCGCGAGGGCGAATTGTATTCGTGGTGGGCCGAGTGAGCCCAACCCGCTCAGACGTCACGCTCCACAACGGCCGGAACCGTCCGCCTCCCTGTTCGGCGGAACGTGGAGAATGCCGACCTCACCCGGGCCCTCAACTCGTCGCGTGGCCAACGGCGCTTACGGCAGCGGTTCGATGATAACTCCCAGCGGGAATGTCACTGGTTTGGGGGCGTACTGGTCGGGGCCAAACCCGCGCAGCTGGTCACGCTTTAGCTCGGCCAGCTCCAGCGTGCCGCTCCAGACCACCGCCTTCCCCTGCGTGTGAATCTGCTGGGCCAGCAGAAACCCCTTCTCGGGGGCATGGCCGCAGACCTTCATCAGCGCCTCGATCACGTAGAGAAACGTGTGGTGGTCGTCGTTCTCGACAATCACCGCGTACGGGGGCTGTTTCTTGGTGCGGGTGTCGTTGGCGGGCTTCGGCCGACTGGTCGACACCACGACATCTTCCAGGCTGGAAGGGGCAGACATGCTGTTGAGACTCCCTTTCAATCCATTCAAACCTGGGGTCCGTACAAGACCTCACCGTCGGGCCGACCAGGATGGTAGAGAACGAGCCCACCCTGGATGTCGTTGACCCGCACGACGGCATCGGGCCGTCCTGCCGCGTGGTGGGCCAGAATCGCCTCGAGCGCCTGCACCGCCGCCACCGTCTGCCGGTCGGCGGCCAGATCGTTGTACGCCAGCGACCGGGCCCGCCCGAGGCGCGCCTCGCGGTCCGACGCGGCCCCCCCCCATTCCACCCCGGCCACTTCCCGGGCGAACCGCTCGATCACCTCGACGCCATACCCGCGCTGGGTGCGGTCCCCCCACGGCTCGAGGAACGGCGCGCTGTAGTGGTTGTTGATGGTGATCTTCGTGTTGTGGGGGGTCTCCCCTTCAATGGTGCATTCGACCCCCCGCTTGCGGGAGTGTCCATTCCACAC
This sequence comes from uncultured Planctomycetaceae bacterium, assembly GCA_903861195.1. Taxonomy (GTDB): domain Bacteria; phylum Planctomycetota; class Planctomycetia; order Planctomycetales; family Planctomycetaceae; genus UBA10511. The sequence goes on from CAIOTJ010000291.1 coordinate 2,137, forward strand.
TCCATTATCAAACCGGAACTGCACTTCCTGCTCGACATAGCCCGGGAAATTGTCGGGGGTGACCCAGGAGGTGTGGATATCGAACGCCGCCTCGCGCCCCGAGTCGTATTCGTAGATCATCCGCATCTGGCAGCTGTCCCAGGTCGGACCATCCGCCGGGCCGACAATTCCCCGCTGCCCGGTGGCGGTGATGGTCTTCAGCCGGCCTCCAAACGTGAAGTCGATCAGTTTGATGTAATGGACGGCGACATAGGTTCCCGGATTGCGCCCGGTGATCCATTCGGCGAACTGCCCGCAGGCGATCGACTTGGGCTCCAACAGAGAACAGTAGCCGTGGTTCACGTGCCGCAGCCGACCGTCGTGGCAGAAGGTCCGCAGCCGCTTGTGGTCGGGATCGAGCAGCTTGTGGTAGACCACCTTGGCCAGGACCCGCCGTCGTTCGGCCAGTGAGACCAACTCATCGAGTTGCTGCAGGGTGAGGACCGAGGGCTTCTCGATCAGCAGGTGCACCCCGGCGTCGAGAATCTGCCGCGCCGCCTCAAAATGGCGATCGTCGGGAGTGGCCACGCAGGCGAAATTCACTCCCGATCGCAGCAGTTGGCCCACCGCGTCGTCCCCCGCGTAACTCGCAAAGGGTGCCACTTTGCCCGCGAGAGACTGCTGATACCGCACCGCCCGACGACCGGTCTTCGACGCCACCGCCGTCAGGTCGACGTCGACGCATCCAAACGACCGGTCCACCAGCGGCTGACGATGCAGCTGCTCGAAAAACGGCCGGTAGGTCTCTTCGAAGATCATCCCCAGGCCGATCATGCCGGCCCGCAGGGTGTGCTGAGTCAGTGGGGTCGCGGTGCTCATGGCCAGAATCTTATCCCCGGTCAAGGAAATTGGGAATCAGATTCCGGCCAGGTCCCCTCGGGAGCCGGGCCCAACCGGATGACAACGGACCAAAAGGGGCCCAAGGCCCATCAAGACCGCGGTCGCGGCCGCCGAGTCCGGGATAACTCGCCGCGTTCCGGGGCCAATTCCAGCACTTCTTCGTCGGCGATGGCAAACACCCTGTCCCCCGGTTCCCGGGCAATCGCACTGTGGCTGGCGAACCAGGCGAAGGCGGGCAGGGTCAACTGCTGGCCCCGCAGCCAGAAACAGGGAAGCCGCAGCCGGTCGGGCCCCCGCCGCAGATCGATGCGGGGATGCAGATGCCCGGCTAATCCCGGTCCGGGCCCGGCCTCTTCGGGATAGTGCGCACAGGTCAAAGGACCGATCTGAACCGGAGCCGCCAGCCGGATGAGCCCCCAGCTCTCAGGGAGCGCGCCCGACCGCTGGTCATGATTCCCTTCGATCAGCAACAGTTCCAGCTCTGGCTGTTTCCGGGCAATGCCCTGGCGCCACTGCTCGACCTGGGGACTGACCGTCGCCGACCGCCCGGCCGAGGAATGGACCAGATCACCCAGCAGGACCATCCGACGGCAATCGGTCTTCAGCAGCAGCTGTTCCAGCCGGTCGAGTTCGTG
>CAIOTJ010000292.1 GCA_903861195.1 uncultured Planctomycetaceae bacterium
CCCGGCGCGGCGGCTTGCTCTCCCGAAAGTTGGTTCCATGCCCAACCGGCCCGAATCTCTCCCGCTGCACGACGCGCCGCCTCCCGCGCCGCAGGGGGTGGCGGTCAGTGGCATTGTCTTCGCGGCGTTCTTCAGCACCAGCCTGCTCCTGCTGCGGCTGGCGGTGCCGGCGGATCCGGCCGAGCCGGGCGTCTGGCTGGCCGATCCCGCCGCCCGCCAGTGGCTGGGCTGGTCACTCAAGCTCATTCCCCTCGCGGGAATCGCGTTCCTGTGGTTCATGGGAGTGATCCGCGACCACGTCGCCGCCCGCGAGGATCGGTTCTTCGCGACGGTCTTTCTGGGCAGCGGCATCCTGCTGGTCGGACTGCTGTTTGTGGCCGGGGGGATCGCCGAGGGGGTGCTGCGGATGTTCGACACCTCTCCCCACGAGACCGAATCTTTGGCGGCGGGCTCACAGGCGGCGTTTGTTCTCGGCCGGCGGCTGGCGGCGTCGATCATGAACACCTTCGCCTCCCGCATGGCGGCGGTGTTCCTGTTTGTCACGTCGTCCATCGGCCTGCGAACCAAAGTCTGGCCGCGCTGGATCTCCTTCGCCGGTTATGCCTGCGGACTGGTGTTGCTGCTGTTGATCAGCGAATACGCGGCGATGCTGTTCCTGCTACCCGCCTGGGTGCTGCTGGTCAGCCTGCAAGTCCTGCGAAGCGCTGTTCCACCAAGGGAACGGGCTCGCTGAGCGAAGCCACCGTCAGCACCTCAGTCTCTCCCAGCGGTGGGGGCGGACCTGTCGCACGTTTCCCGTTTCCAACTCGATTTCTCCCAGCGACTCTGCAGAAGTGACATGTGACCACCGGTCCGGGAGGGGGCTGTGCCGCGGCGGATTGGAGAGTATCGGGTCCTGAATGAATCGCTGCGCCGGCGGCTTTCGCAAGTCGACGGGACAGGATGCGATGGCTGGCCGACCTACACCAAACTGTTCCGGTTTGTGCGCTCCCGGCTGGGGCAGGGAGGTTCGGAACGGGAGTACGCGGCGTTGAAGGCCTCGGGTCAGGGACCGGCGGTGTTGGTGCGGGGCCTGCTGCTGTACCTGCAGCAGTTCCCGCCGGTGAAACTCGCGATCGAGGCGAACACGATCGGTCGGGAGACCTGGACCACCGCCGATGCCGCGGAACTGGTGGAGGCGTTCAGCACGATTTGCCTGGAATCCCAGGTGCAATCCGACTGGAGCCTGTCAGACGCGTGGCGGGCCATTCCCGAAGTGATGGCCTTCGCCGCGACTGGGGGGACCGAGAGCCTGCTCTGCACCAATCACACCGAGGTGGAGACGCTGGCCCGCGAGATCTTTCTGGGAGTGGGGCGGTCGGTGCGGAAGGAAGTGGCTCCGGATCAGACCGATGACGAGCCCCGGCTGGTGGACCTGGCCACCCGGCGCATGCAGCGGACCCTCGACCAATATCAGGCGCAGGCCCGGGGTTGGTGGGGAGCGTGTGAGTGGGCTGTGCTCAAGGCGATCTGTGGCGGAATACCGGTCGGAGGGAGTGTGTTTCTGCCTTTGTATGAATCGGTGTATCGGAAGCTGCGCGAGGGGACGAGGAACGATTTGGAGATTGGTCCCGACGACCTGATGTTTCCCAGCCGCTGGCTGTTCATGCATGGACTGGTGGCCCGGCCTGTGGACGGGGTGAATGCCCGCATTGGCTGGGTCACGGCCCGCCAATTGTTGACGGTCTATTATCAGGGAGCCCGGTTGGCCTACACTCGCGATCCCCACGAGGGGGCGGGGCAGCCGGTGCGGATCCTGTGTGTCGGCGGGACGGAGTATTCCCGCCAAAAGCTCGAACGGCACGGCTATCAGCGTCTGGGGAACATGCACGGGTTTGATGTGCCCCTGTATGAAATGGTCGCGCCGGCCCCCGAAGCACGTCCCTGGCTCCCGCGGACACCCGCCGAGACCCTCTCGCTGGTAATGGCGGCGTTCTTCCATGAGATCGGGGCCCGCCAGTGACGCCTGGCTGCGGAGCCCAAGAGTCAGGCATCGGGGCTTGGTTGGCCGGGGTTATGCCGCGGGCAGATTCAGTGAAAAACGCGCACCGCCATCAGGGTTCGCCTCTTGAGATCCCAGGCCGACTGTCAAGAATCTGTAAGAGCGAGTTTCAGTGAGCATGGGTTGTCGCGACCGGGACCCGGAAATGCCGTTCTCCAGCCCGGTCCCGTTTCGCACCGCCGCGACAGGAGAGTCCAGCATGTCCAAATCCTCGATCCCCAAGACCGCCGACAAGGTGGAAACCAGCGATTCACTGCGTTCGCATCCCACGCGGTCCGAATTGCTCGCGATGGGCAAGAGTCTGCGGGAGAAATGTCCCCGGCAAGACCACGCACACTGGACGCTTCCCCTCAAGCGCCCTGACCCGGTGCAGTTGATCCTGGAAGCGAACGAGGGGCGGATGCCGCATTTGATTCCAATCCGCCATGGCCGGCTGCTGCATTCTCCCTTCAGTTATTACCGTGGGACGGCGCTGAACATGGCGGTCGATCTCGCCGGCACGCCCAATTCGGGGCTGCAGGTGCAGGCCTGTGGTGATTGCCACCTGATGAATTTCGGGGCCTTCGCCACTCCGGAACGCCGGATCATCTTCGACATCAACGATCTCGACGAAACCTTGCCGGCCCCCTGGGAGTGGGACGTCAAGCGGCTGGCGGCCAGCATTCACATCGCGTCCCGTCATAATGGGTTCCGGGAAGATCAGGCCCGTGCGGCGGTGCTCGAATGCGTTCGCTCGTACCGCGAACGGATGGACGAGTACAGCCAGATGACCATCCTCGACGTGTGGTATGCCCGCATCGACGTGGAGGATCTCATTCCGAGCATCGTCAATGAAAAAGCGCGCGCCCGGGCCCAAAAACGCCTGAAGAGCGCCCGTGAACGCAGCGTGCTGGAGCACGAGTTTCCCGAGCTGGCCATCAGCGAAGGGCTGACTCCCTCGATTCGGGAGAATCCCCCCCTCATCTTCCACCTGCGCGAGGCCAGCCACGAAATCCAGATGGCCCACTTCCACGAGGCGTTCGCCCAGTACCGCGACACCCTGCAGGAGGACCGCCGCCTGGTGCTGGATCGGTTCAAGGTTCTCGACATCGCGGTCAAGGTGGTGGGGGTCGGCAGTGTCGGCACGCTCTGCGGCATTATCCTCCTCATGGCGGGCGATCGTGATCCCCTGTTTCTGCAGGTCAAGCAGGCGCGGCGATCGGTCCTGGAAGATCACGCGGGAAAGAGCCGACATCCCAACGATGGCCAACGCATCGTCCATGGCCACCGGATGATGCAGTCCGCCAGTGATCTGTTCCTGGGTTGGGCCGAAGGGCATCAGGGGGCGCACTTCTACGTGCGGCAACTGCGGGATATGAAGGTCAAACCGATGGTCGAGGTGTTCACTCCCATCGACATGGAGCAGTACGCCGCCTGGTGTGGCTGGACGATCGCGCATTGCCACGCCCGCTCGGGAGAACCAGCGAAGATCGTCGGGTACCTGGGAAAGAGTGACCGCTTCGACGAGGCCATCGCCGACTTCGCCGCCGCCTATGCCGACCAGACCGAACAGGACTACGACCTGCTGCTGAAGGCCGCCCGCGATGGCAAGATCGAAGTGTTCATCGAGCAGGAGTGAACTGTCTCTCATGGGGCCGAGTGCAGCTCCCCAATGGACGGCGAGAGGAACCGATCAAGCCAGTCAGGTTCCCCCTGACCTCACTTGGTCGCCACGGGAATCTGTCGGGGATTGGTCTCACGGCGTTCCCGGATGGTCAGGCTGGAGGGGGTTACCTCCACCGACTGGACCCCGGTGAAGTCCTGCGGAATCTCCACCAGAAACATCAGAAACTCGCGGGTGACCGTCTCGTCGGGCTCCAGCCAGGCGAAGGTCGGCCGGCCCAACCGC
>CAIOTJ010000293.1 GCA_903861195.1 uncultured Planctomycetaceae bacterium
AATTCTGCCGCAGGCGGCCCAGAACCCCACCGAGCGGGCCCCCCGTGTTCAGAACAAGGTCTGCTGGCCCATGAGCGGGGTCAACCTGTTTGTCGACTGCCACGGAGATGTCATCCCCTGCTGCGCGACCCCCAACCTGCCGGCGATGGGGAATCTGTACCGGCAAAAATTCAGCGCGATCCACGGCGGCGAGGCCTACAACCGGATGCTGCATCTGCTGCAGACGAGTCGGGTCAATGATCCGATCTGCGGCCAGTGCGAGGAATAGCCGGACACGCTCGGGGCGTGAGACTCCGACCGCCAGTGGTAATGGCGCCGGCGCGGTCCGGAGCTTTCTGCGAGACGCCCGCCGCCATCTCCGCAGTCGACGTGGCCCGATGCCCCCCAGCCCCGTGGAGGTCCCACACTGTTTCGCGGCACCGGGAGAAACAGGGCGGCGTTGCACCGGACGACAGCCGGGGTTGAGCGTCCAGAACTTGGATGGACCATCCGCTTGGACATCCGGTGCGATCTCGCCGCGGTTGCCCCCGGGCGCAGCAGAAGACCGCTCCGTTCGGCCGCCCCAACGACGCAATCGTGTCACTCCGCATGTCGGGGCAGCCACGATCCGCCTCCTGTCCGCGGAACGACCATCGCCTGAGGCAATCGCGGCCCGAAACGATTCGACGCCCGTGGTGGACCTGATAGAATCCGGAAATCGGAGTTCCGGTCCTCCTCAAGCGCCGGAATGTCGACGAACCGAAGGGGGTTCGCGCTCGGCGCGGTGAATTTGCGGGAACGTTTGGCCCGTTACCCTGTTCCACCAGCCCTTTCACACGCCTGCTGCGAAAGTCCTTCCCAAGCCGTGTTCCCGTCCCACATTTCCACGATGTCGACCATTTCGTCCGGCGTTGGCTCCTCCATCGAACGAACCGAGAGATTCCCGGTTGACTCGACGATGCCCCGGTCCGGATCTGCGTTACCAGAAGTTGTCGTATGAAACTGGCCGTCCAATTCTTCGACTCCCTGCCACTGCCTGTTCAGAAACGGCTGTTTCCGGTCTTGCGGCCACGAACCTATCGGGAACTGGCCGCGCGTCGTCGGTGGCCCCCCGGCCAGATGCGATCGCTGGCTCGCTTCGATGAATTGCGGTGCCTGTTCATTCACATCCCCAAGGCGGCGGGGACCTCGGTCGCCCAGACTCTGTTCGGGGGCATTACAGGGCACGATTCGCTGCGCATGCTGTGGCTGCTCTACTCTCCGGAGGAATTTCGCAGCTATTTCAAATTCACTTTCGTGCGCAATCCGTGGAGTCGGCTGGTTTCAGCCTATCACTACCTGTTGCTTCCCGAGCGTTCCGCCAGCACCCAAAAGTGGGTTCAGCAGAACATCGGCCACGACACCAGCTTCGACCAGTTTGTCAGAGATTGGATCCCGGACAATGCGCTGACCTCCGGGATTCTCCATTTTCAGACGCAGTCCTCGCTGATCACACTGGCAGGAGAGGTGCGGGTCGACTTTTTGGGACGGGTGGAGAATCTCGATGCCGACTTTGCCACAATCGCCAACCGCCTGGGATGCAACGTGCAATTGCCCCACCTGAATCGGGGCCGCAGCGAACTCGACTACCGCAGCCTTTACACCCCCGTCAGTCGCCAAATTGTGGCGGATGTCTATCGCGAGGACATTCAGCGGTTTGGGTACGAGTTCTGATCGGTTCGCGAGAGGGGGCCCCCCGTGGCAATTCCACGCTCGGTCAACAGACAGCGGCGCGGCGACGCCACTCTCCAAAACCAGCGCATCCTGGCGCCCCCCTACACACCGCCAGTGCCGCCGAGCGTCTGCAACCGAGCGGCAGTCGTTCTCCCACGGCGAAGGGTCCCAACAACGACCGCCCGTGGTGCTCGAACCCTGGAGGCCGATGCCCAACAACCACGACGAGACCACCGGCACAGTGCTCGGATCGGTGTTCAGACGCGGCAATCCAGCTCCCCTCCCCGGGCCCTGCTCGCAGAACCGGATCACCACTCTCCTCCCAACCGCCAGAGTCGATAACAACCCTGCAACTGTTCTTTTTGGCAGCACCCGGCTGATGAACACGAATTGGAGTTGGTCCAGTGGAACTGCGACCCGATTCGGGTCGACTCCGATGCTGACAGGCTAGACTCTCAAATCGAGCCTTGGATGTCTCTGGATTCCGTTCGAAGTGACTCGACAGTCGGCTTCACCGAGTCGATCGGCCTCGCATGCATTCCCCGTCTCTCCCTTCTTCCGGTCTGTATCTGGACCTGCTGCAGAAGGTTCTGCTGTTCGAGCTCTGGGACGAACCCCCAGTCCCCGTCAGCCGCCATCGGCCGTGGAGTCATCGATTGCCGTGGTGGGTGCTGAAGCAGTTGGACGCCGCTCTCCGCCTGCTGAGATTGGGGCTGGTCTATAACCGCCCGCTGACCCCCACAGATCGCAGGGAGGGAACCTTCTGGCCGGTCCACGCCCACACCATGATCGGCGAACTGCGCCTGAACCAGCTGCGCGCAGCGGCCGAAACCGTGCTGCGCGAAGCGATCCCCGGAGATTTCATCGAGACCGGCGTCTGGCGGGGGGGCAGCTGCATTCTCCTGCGGGGCGTGCTCCAGGCGTGGGGAGTGACCGATCGGCGGGTGATTGTCGCCGATTCGTTCGCCGGGCTCCCCCCGCCCGACCTCGCCCGGTACCCGCAAGATCGGGGAGACACCCTGTACCAGGTCCCGGCCCTCGCCATTTCTGAAGCCGAGGTGCGCGACAACTTCCGCCGGTATGGCCTGCTCGATGACCAGGTGGTCTTTCTGAAGGGCTTTTTCGAACAGTCCCTCCCCACCGCACCGGTCGACCAACTGGCCATCCTCCGGCTCGATGGAGATATGTACGGCTCGACCATCGTCGCGCTCAACCACCTGTATCCGAAGTTGTCCCCCGGGGGTTACTGCATCGTCGACGATTACTTCCTGCCCCCCTGCCGGCAGGCGGTCGAAGACTATCGCCGCGAGCATCAGCTCACCGAGCCGTTGATCCCGATTGACCAGTCCTCCGTCTACTGGCGGCGCGCTCCCACGCCGAGAAACGATCGTGACTGAACGGGCACCCGTTGCTCCCCGCCTGTCGATCGTGGTGGTCGCGTACAACATGTCGCGCGAACTGCCGCGAACCCTGCAGTCGCTCTCCCCCGGCTACCAGCGCGGCTTCCCGCGGGACGACTACGAAGTGCTGGTCATCGACAACGGCTCACAACCACCCGTCGAGTCGGACCAGTTCACCGATCTTGGGCTGAACCTGCGGTGCCTCCGAAATCCCACCCCCCAGGTCAGTCCTGTGGAGGCCATCCAACTCGGTCTGCGCGGAGCCCGGGGTCAGTGGATCGCCGTCTGGATCGACGGGGCCCGCCTCGCCTCCCCCGGACTGCTGGCGTCGGCCTGCGAGGCTCTGCAGCGGTTTCCCCGCGCGGTCGTCGGCAGCCGGGGACGCTACCTGGGCCCCGGCCTGCAGTCGGAAACCATGCGGCGGGGCTACACCCGCGACGTGGAAGACCAGTTGCTCGAACAGTCGGGCTGGCTGCAAGACGGCTATCGCCTGTTCGGGATCTCGGTCTTCGACGAATCCTCCGGCCCCACCTGGTTCGACCCTCCCACCGAGAGCAACAGTCTCTTTCTGTCCCGCGAACTCTGGACCGAACTCGGGGGCTATGATCGACGCTTCACCTCGGTCGGCGGCGGCCTGGTCAATCTCGACACCTGGTCGCGGGCCCTGGCCCTGCCGGGGGTCACCCCCATCGTCCTGCTGGGGGAGGCGACCTTTCACCAGTTCCATGGCGGAACAATGACCAATGCAGTCGATCAACTCGACCGCTGGCAGACTCTGTGTGCCGAGTATCAGGCGATCCGCGGCCACCCCTGGCAGTGGCCCACCGCCCCGCTGCAGTGGTGGGGGACGTTCTCCCACACCCCGCCGCCGGGCGAACTCGTCTGCCGGTTTCGGGCCTGGCGCACCCTCGGGCAAAAACTGCACCGCGGCGTCTGGCGTCTGGCCCGCGCCGTGGGGCTGCGCCGGTGAGGTTGGCGGAGCGAAAGAGAGGCCAGACGGGTGGGATCTACACAGTCGAATGACTGCAACAACGGGGGGGAAGCGGAATCGATGTCAGACAATACAGTGGCGAATCCTCTGCGCACATTTTTTGAAAACAACACCGGCGGCACGTTGCACAAGTGGCGGCATTATCTCGATGTCTACCACCGGCACTTCGCGCGCTTTCGCGGCACCGACGTGCACGTGGTTGAGTTTGGTGTCTCCCAGGGAGGCTCGCTCCGCATGTGGCGCGACTATTTCGGCCCCGCCGCCACCATCCACGGCGTTGATCTCAATCCGCACTGCCGCGAATTCGCCGCCGAAGGGTTCACCATCCACATTGGTGACCAGGAAGACCGGCGGTTTTTGCGTCAGCTCCGGCAGCAGATTCCCCGCATCGACATTCTGATCGATGATGGCGGGCACACCATGCGGCAGCAGATTCATACGTTTGAAGAGCTGTTTCCGCACATCTCACCGCACGGCGTTTATCTCTGCGAAGACATCCACACCTCGTACTGGCGGGGCTGGGGCGGGGGAGTTCGCCGCCGTGGGAGTTTTGTCGAATATGCCAAGCAGATGATCGACTGGCTGAACGCCTGGCATTCCCGACAGCCGCGCCGCCTCGCGGTGACCGACTTCACCCGCTCCGTCGATTCGCTGCACTTCTACGACAGCATCCTCGTGATCGAGAAATCACCCCGTGAGGCTCCCACTCATGCCGAGACGGGGCAACCGGTCATCCCGGCCGTCATTCCCCAGCGCTACCGCTTCTGGCGCTGGCTGCTGCGCGAGTTTCGCTGAATCGCGAATCGACTGCTGGCCGAGGTTTCGGGCTCCAGTCACACGGTGGGAGGGACGCCAGCGACGGGCTGGCCCGCAAACAGCGCCAGACCGGTCCAGTCCACTGATCCCCGCACAGGACCCACCGGAACACAGAACCTCGGCCAACTTCAGGAGCGTGCGAAGTCAGGTGCGTGCGATGAGGGCCCCCGGTCAGGACCGCAACTCCTGCAGCGCTTTGGGATAATATCCGGCCTCAAACAGCGGCATGTACGCCGTGCAGGCCAATTCCCGCTCCGCCGGTGCGAGGGGCCGGGAGGTGTTCCGCTCGTACCCCTGCCACCAGCGGCTGGCCTCGAGTCGGGAAGCCGTTTCAGGCCATCCGGGCAATCCCAGATCGGCATGCAGACTTTGCAGCGTCCCGAGCGGATCGGAGACCAGTTCTTCGTAGGTCAATTCCTGCAATCCCCCGGCAGGAATCTGTCCCCGTGTTTCGAAGTACCGGCGGAGAAGCACGCTCATGGCGTCCGCCATTTTCTCCAACCGACTGACAGACCGGGGGGACGAAATCTGCACGGTTCCCCAATCCTGAACTTCCCGGCGAACATCAACCAAGGACCGCAACTGCTCCCGCGGATCCCGAAAGATGGTCACAAACCGGGCCTGCGGATAGAGGTCCCTCAACGCGGGAATCCGCCCGGTGTGCAGGGGAGACTTCAGAACGAGCGGCCGCCCCGTCCGCGCCACCAGTTTGCGGGTGAACATCCGCAGGGCGTCCTGCCAGACCGGGGTCTCACTTTCGGGGAAATCGACGGTCAGCGACTGCCCCCGCTCGGCATAGCTGCGTTGAAACGTGCGCGCCATCCAGGGGCCTGAGGCGGTCAACACGGCCAACGCAAACTCATCCTCTTCCGGTGAGTTCCAGCCAATCTGCACCCGGTCCATTCCCCGGTCCCGCCGGGGGAGCCTTCCCAGCAGCCCCGCCACCCCCAGGCGATGCAGGGTCTGGCAAATCCACGGATGAAAGCAGTCCAGGCGGGTCGGGTAGGCCAGCCGCGGATTGCAGGCCAGCAATTGGTGCAGAAAGGTGGTCCCGCTGCGGGGCAGGCCCAGGATGATCACCGGCTGCCGCCAGAGTTCTTCCAGCTCGTCCGACCACTCGACCTCGGGTTCCCACCGGGCCAGCAACGACGTCAGTACCGTCCCAACCGAGACCCCCGCCGCCCGCAGGCGGTACCCCCGATCGACCGCCGGGGCATGCTCCCGCAGCAGTCGTCGCCAATCGCTCCAGCGGAGTCCTGTCAGATAAGAAGCCATGCTCACGTCGGAAGAAACAGAGGAATTCCTTCGAACCGGAAATCCCGATCGTCAGCCAGGAGCCGACCGTAGCAATCAGCCCCAGATTTGGCTGATCCTGCAATGACGGCGAATGGCAGCTGGGAATCGCCACGAACCACGACCAGCCAAGAACCCTCTCAGACGGGCTGCGACTCTTCCCATGATCATGACGGACCTTCGATGGTCTTGCCAATGGACCGGAATGCAGGTCCGCACCGGCTCCCCCGGCAGCCCCCCGGGCCGTCTGCGGGTGACCCCGACCTTGAAAAAAGGCTTGCAGCCGGGCTCACGCGGAAATGATTTCTGACGATGGTTCGTCCCCCTCTCCGCCTGCTATGTTGTCGCCGTGAATCCTGACTGTGTCAGTCTGGTTGGAACACAAATGGAAAGGTGGTCGGATTGTCGCCTGGGGATGCTCCAGCGGCCCCATCGGTCTGACCTTGAGGATTGGCTCCCGTGACCCCCGCTGGAATTCCAATCCTCGTCGAGACCAGTCGGGGAGAGTCAGATGATTGGGACCTGCTATCTGCATGTTGGAGCGGCAAAGACCGGCAGCACGTCTTTGCAGCAGGCGCTCTCCCGCGATCTGCGCGACAAGCGTTTTCTCTACGTGAGCGGAGACCACCCCAACGGCAGTTTTGCGCTGACGGCTGCCTATGAAATCGCTCCGCACAATGAGGGGCCCTTCCATGCCGCCAATCTTCCGGGACGCTTCGACCGGTTCCGCGACCGCCAGCTCCGTCTGCTCGAGCGGGGTTTCGAGACGGCCCGGCACAGTGGTCGCGACCTGGTGCTGTCTTCGGAAGAGACCTGGCTCTGGAGTCGGCCAGGACTGATCAATCTGCGGGAGGCCCTGCACCGTCATCACTTCGCCATCCAGGTGATCGTCTACGTGCGCCCCCGCGTTCCCTGGATCCACAGCCTGTTCCAGCAAGCCGTCAAGATGGGAGGCCGGGATCTGAATCTGCCCACCCATCGCGGTTTCCGTCACCTGAGGGTGCGGGATCGCCTCGAACTCTTCTGGGACGTGTTTGGCCGCGGGCAGGTGCAGGTTCGGCTGTTCTCTCCCGCTGATTTCCCCGGGGGATGCCTCGTCCGCGATTTCTGCGAATCGCTGGGGTGGCATATCCCTCCGGAACCAGCCTGGCGGTCGAATGAAAGCCTCAACCTGCCCACCCTGCAGTTGCTGTATGCGTACAATCGTTTCGGCGGGCCGGTGGGGGACTGGAACCGGCCCATTCCCCACGGTTATGGCGAACTCCCCGCCCGAATGAGTGACCTGCCCGGTCCACTCTTCGCCTTCCATTCCCGGCTGCTGCAACCCCTGCTCGAAGAGCTGCAACCCGACGACGAATGGCTGGCCCGTGAACTCGGGTTGCAGCTCTCCCCGGGCCCGCTTCCTCCCGACGCTGAACAGAGTGTCTTGTGCGATGCCGAAATGTTTCGATACGCTCCCGAGACACTCGAGTGGCTCGCCCGGGAAACCGGACAACCGGTCATTCCCACCACCACGATAGAAGCCACCGGCCGACGTGTGGCCGCCCAGGTGGAAGTGCTGCGCTCCAGGATCCGCGGTTCCTGGATCGCGCGGGGCCAAGCCTGGTGGCTGAACCGATGGGCTGGCCGTTCCTCCGGTTGAATTCCAGGTTGCATCGCCCCAGAAACTCCACCGCAAGAATCTCTGGGAGACTGAGTCGGGAGACAATTCGTACCGTGGTGGCGGCCAGAGAGTGTGAACATCATGCCCGACTGCACCCTGCACATTGGCGGACCCAAGACCGGATCGACGGCGATCCAGGACGCGCTCTTTTTTCACCTGCGCGATCCACTTTTCCAGTACGTCGCGGGAGGCGAGCCGAACGGAACCTTGGCCGTCTCGGCCCTGTTCGAAGACTTTCCCCGCTGCGAAAAAATCTTCCGCCGCTTCGGCAGCCCGGGAGGCCGCTTTGCCCCCTATCGCGACCGCCTCGAACGCCAATGGACACGCGGCCTCGACCGGGCGGTTCGCAACGGCACCCACCTGCTGATCTCCTCCGAGCTGCTCTGGGTCTTGCCCCAGGTGTCCCTCGAACGGCTGCGCGACTCGCTCGCCTCCCGCGGATTCCAGATCGACGTGCGCGGTTACCTGCGCCCCTGGAATGCCTGGCTCACCAGTCTCTGCGCGCACCAATGGGCCCATGATCGCGGACGGTTCGCGCTGACATCCGCCTGGGATGACCTGAGTTTCCAGGTGCAGGAAAACACCATCCGACTCTGGCGCGTGTTTGGCCGCGACCGGGTCCGGCTGTCTTTGTTCCAACCAGCCCAATTCCCCCAGGGCTGCGTGGTGCGCGATTTCGCCTCTCAGGTCGGATTGCCGGTCCCCCCGCAATTTTCCCTCCGCTCGAACGACGGCTTTTCCCGCCCGGCCATCCAACTCGCATATTGCTGGCACAAGTTCGAGAACCCGGTTCAGGAAGACGAGCTCGGGTACCCCCCCGGCAAGTTTCGCCTGCTGGGTCTGGTCCGCCAATTGCCCGGCCCCCCCCTGCGGTTCCATCCCGACCTGCTCGCTCCCTGGCGCGATCAACAACGCCCCCAGGATCCGTGGATCGAACGCGAACTCGGGTTCTCACTCGCTGATCCCCCCGCCAAATCCCCAGTCCAATCACCGGCCGAACGGGTCATTCGCCGTGAAGAGGACCTGTTCGAATTCGAACCCGAGACCCTCGCCTGGTTGGCCCGCATGACCGGGCAACCCGTGCTCCGCCAGCAGTCGGGAGAACAGGCCGCTCGCGAAGTCGCCCGGCAAGTCAGCCTGTTGCGGTTCCGCCCCCTGATACCGCGTGAGATCCGGGACGGACTGATCCTGCGGCTGCGAAAAGCGTGGATTCGCCGCCGCTGGGGCTGTTAGCCGCGGGTTCGAGACAACCCAGAATATCCCGGCATCTCAACCCCCCCGCCCGGGCTGCGACGCCGCCCCGTCTCCGCCGGTCCGCGGGCCCAACAGCGCTCAGGCCGAACGTGGGGCACGTGCCGCCGGCCCCCCCCAGGCACATCGCCAGACACCCCGGATCACATGCCCGCACGCCCTCCAGTGCCCATCGGCCAGCAGCGATAACCCCTCCCGCATTGCCGTCAACAGCCACAGCAGGTCGGCAAGGGGCCAGGCATGCCGCAGTCGGTAATAGTAACGGATGCTCTCCAGCTTCATCCGCCAGCGCCAGTCTTCGGAACGCTGTCCCCGGGCAGCGTCGTCGATCGCGTGCCAGCAGACCGCCCGGCTGTCGCACCAGATCTGCCAACCGGCCCGCTGCAGCCGGTCGCACAGGTCGAGATCCTCCATGTACATGAAAAACCCCGGGTCGAAGAGCCCCACCTCCCGCAGTGCCGAAGAACGCAGCAGCAGGGCATGGCCCCACGCGAAATCGACCTCCCGGGGAGTGTCTGAACCCGGCGAGTCCTCTCGGCCAATCCCGGGAATCCGCTGCCACAGCGGCAGCCAGCGTCGCCAGGCCCCGTTGTAAAGAACCCGCGGCCGGGCCCCGGGAGAGGCCGCCGGGGCCAGCGTCTTGCAGCCAATCCCCCCCGCGCGGGGCTGCTCCCCAGCCAGCGACACCATCAAGGCCAGCGTCGAGGGCTCGAGCCGGGCATCCTGGTTGAGCAACAGCACAAACTCGGCCCCCCGCTCCAGAGCCAGCTCGATCCCCCGGTTGCAGGCGCGCCCAAACCCCAGATTTTCACAATTGCGTAAAAACTCCACTCCGGAAAAACGCTCTCGCGCCCGCTCGATCGAGCCGTCGATCGACGCATTGTCGATCACCAGCACCCACGTCACGGGGGGCTCGCACACCGCCACCGAGGCGAGACACGCTTCCAGGTCGTCTCCCGCCTGGTACGTGGGAATGATCAGGGCGACACGGGCAGTTGGGACAGCGTCGGACATCAGAAATCGGTCCGATCCGGCGGGCCAATGTGGTCTTGCAAACGGATCAACCGACACGCCCCAGAAACCAATCCGTCAGCCACTGACCTCCCTGGAATCGCCGGTGCACCCTCGATCAACCGGCCCAAGCTTATCAGACAATTCCCCGGTTCCCAACAGTGCCGGAGAATCCCCACCCCGGCGTCCGTCACAACCGATTTGTCTGGCATCCCAGACCCCGGATGGCAACAATCTTTCCACCACCCTGCTCACCGGTGCCCCTCTTTCGTCCGGTGACGTCCGGGGGACACATCGCCTGGGTCGGTGACGTCGGTGGCCCGGTCTTTTCCCAAGACTGGGCCCGGCTCCATCCCCATCCGCGGAAGTCCAGTTCCACATCTCCCACTGGCTTCGCTCCCGCTCGACTGACGCTCGTCTTCTCTCCGGTCCCTTGCCTCTCTGGTTCCGTATGCAGCCCCTCGCCCGTCTCTGCCTGATTCCTCTGCTACTGGCCAGCCCGGCCTGGCTCTTTGCCGCCGACACCACCCCCCGCCCCACCCCTGTCACCCGCACCGAGATGAAGCGCCTGCTCGAAGACATGAAGCAGCGCACCCCCCGCATCTCGCTCCCGCCCCTCACCGCAGAGGAACTGCAGGCGACCGAGAAAGAACCGAACGCCCGCGGCTACGAAACCCGCCTGCGCACCCTGTACCTGCCGGGCACCGAACTGCGCGGCTACATCAACTTCGGCGGCAGCCCCCCCCGCCGCCCAGGAGCCCCGCCCCCCCGCTTCACCCTCGAGCCCGATCCCACCGTCACCCTCGACTACGGCTTCAAGACGAAACTCTTCTGGATCGCCTCGCGGGCCAACAACTGCCAGTACTGCCTCGGCCATCAGGAATCGAAGCTGCTCGCCGTCGGCCTGACCGATGACGACCTCGGCGCCCTCGACACCCACTGGGAACACTTCCCCGAGAACGAACAGGCCGCCTTCGCCTTCGCCCGCCGGCTGACCCTCGAACCGCATCGCCTGAGTGATGCCGACCTCGACCGCTGCCGGAAGTTCTACACCGACCTGCAGATCCTCGAGATGGCCCTCTCGGTCGGTGGCAACAACGCCATCAACCGCTGGAAGGAAGGGGTGGGAGTGCCGCAGTCGACCAACGGCGGCAACTTCGGCGGCGCTTCGGCCGAGTCCGAGCATTCGTATCTCACCCCCACCAGCGACCAGTTCGCGACGGCGGCCTCCAAGGTCGCCCGGGTGCCAACCGGGAACGCGAACCAGAAACTGGCGGTCACGGCCCTCGACCGGCCGGCCCTCGAATCGGCCGACGAAGTCGCCCGGCAGTTGGACCTGGCGCAGAACCGCCAGGCCCGGCTGCCGCTGGCGAGTGAAGAACAAACCCGGAAGGTTCTGGGGGATCTCGTCCCGGCAGGACCGGTGCCCGCCTGGATGCGGCTGCTGGCCAACTATCCGGGAGCCGGGCTGCGGACGGCGAAGACCTTCGCCGCCACCGAGCAGCAGACCGACCTCAGCCCCCTCACCCGGGCCCGCCTCGCCTGGGTGGTCGCCCGCCAGGACCGGGCGTGGTACGCCCTCGGCGAGGCCCGCGCCCGGCTGCGGGCCCTCGGCCAGACCGACCCCCAGATCGCGGCCCTCGATGCTGGGGGTGCGGGGCTGGACGTAAAGGACCGCGCACTGCTGGTCGTGGCCCGCAATCTGGCCGCCTCGCCCGTGGTGCTGACGGATGCCGAGTTTGACAAGGCCTTGCAGCTCAACTCGCCGCGCGACCTGGTGCAGACGGTGCACTACGTGGCGATGCGGGCCCTGTTCGACCGCTTCACCGAAGCGGCCGCGCCGGCGTTGGATCGGTAAGGGGGCGCGGCTGGTTGGGGAGACAGGTCCATCGACGGCGTTGCGGCGGTCGATGCGGCCTGTCCCCCCTCCGTCACACAGCGAACCCGGTCATACTCCAACCGTAGAACGAGTTTTCGAACTTGTTCCACGTCCGTGAAATCGCCCAGCCCAACAAATCGACAACGACCAGCGTCCAGTTCGCACGACATACCGCCGGCTTTGATCCACGGCCCGAACTCACTTCCACGTCGAACCCCCGACAGGCTGGAAACCGCTCGTACCGCCAACCGTAGAACGAGTTTTCCAACTTGTTCAACGTATGTGAATTCGCACGGGCCAACAAATCGACGACGACCAGCGTCCAGTTCGCACGACATACCGCCGGCTTTAATCGACTGCCCGAACTCACTTCCACGTCGAACCCCCGACAGGCTGGAAACCGCTCGTACCGCCAACCGTAGAACGAATTTTCCAACTTGTTCAACGTATGTGAAATCGCGCGGGCCAACACATCGACGACGACCAGCGTCCAGTTCGCACGACATACCGGCGGCTTTGATCGACTGCCCGAACTCATTTCCACGTCGAATCCCCGACAGGCTGGAAACCGCTCGTACCGCCAACCGTAGAACGAGTTTTCCAACTTG
>CAIOTJ010000294.1 GCA_903861195.1 uncultured Planctomycetaceae bacterium
AACCCGCGCGGCAGGAATGCTCTGTGTCACACCCCGACAAACCACCCGTGCCTTTCGCCCTCACCCCAACCCTCTCCCACATTCATCCGGGGTCTGTTTCTCGGGAGTCGTGTGGTGGGAGAGGGGGTCACGCGCGGCGATGCCGCTGGGTTAGCCACAGATCTCATTGACCAACCGACGCGAGGTTGGTGGGGTCTGGAGCGGCCGCAGGCCAGGAGAGGGGGCCACCATGCGGATCACCAAGCGACATGGATCGGCCAACAACCCCCCGCCGGACGCCCCACCAGATCTACTGCTCTACTTTCTCCTGCTCCACTCTCTCGGCCTCCGGCCGCTGGACGTTCATCCGCGGGCCCCCGATCGGATGGGCAGCCGAACGACACGGGCGAGAACGACCGCAATGGCCGGGTGACGAGCTGGGCGTAAGACGGCCTCGGCCGGCTGTTCATCGAGAGGTGACTGACCGGGCCGACGGCGGTCAACACGCTGTCTTACACGTGGGACACCGCCAGCCGGTCGTCGACAGCGATCGATACAAAATCGACGCTGAATTCCAGCGACCAGTACCTGGCCACCGGCCAGGTGAGCGAGGGGACCAGTTCGGGAACCGGGGCTTCAAAGGTTGTTTTGACCAACCGCTACGACCAGCTGGGCCAGTGGACCGAGTCACAGGCGACGGTCGGCGGGGCGACCGACTTCAAGACCAACGACCAGTACAATGCCCCCGACGAAGTCACCCAGATCACCCAGCAACAACAGGTGACGACCCGGCTCGTCCCCCCCCCCAAGCGGATCGACTTCAGTTCCAACCTGGCGGGGGAACGGACCAGTGTCACCCGTGCGGCCAACCTGGCGGGGACGCAGATCGTGGCCACGCCCCGTCCCGGTGCAATCGCGCCGGACAGCTGACCAATCGGCCCGCGGTTCTCACGGTTCGACGCGGCACCGTTCGAGCCCTAGGTCGCACGGAGCGACAAAAAGGGGCACTCGACTACTGCGGCTTCAATTCGGCCTTCTTCTCGCGGGCTGCCCGCAGCAGATCATGGTGCACGCGGCCGACGTGCCACATCCAGCCGGGGCCGCCCCCCGCCTTGGCTCCCCAGCGGTTGGCGGTGGACTTCGCGAGGTGGGTTTCCGCCCCCTCGGCACGCCCCTCGACCGCTTCGTTGAGGCCGACGTACAACTCGGCGTAGAAGAGCCGTTTCTCTTTCTCGGCCGCCGGCAGCTCGGCCTCCTCGATCTTCCGCAGCAGCTCTTCGCCGGTGATCATGCCGCCGAACAGCCGGTAGATGTCGGGGAAGGGTTCGCGGTCGTCTTTCTCGTACTTCAGCAAGCCTTCGCGGGCCTTCTCGCGCCCCACCGCCTTCACCTGCGACAGATACCGCCAGATGCCGTTCTCGCGGTCGATGTTGTCGAACGAGTGGTAGATCTCGAACTGGTGGGCGGCCTTGTCGTACTGGCTGGCGTAGAAGAATGCGATTCCCCGCCGCCAGTGCGACTCGGCCAGAGTCGGGTCGAGCTCGACCATCTTCTCGAAATCGGCCACCGCCTCAGCGAACTTCCCCCGGAAGAACAGCCGGTCTCCCCGCGCGGAGTACGCCTGGACGTTTTTGGGAGACTCTTCAATCTGCCGAGTCAATTCGGCGATGTCGCGATCGAGCCGGGCCTGCAGCTCCTGCACCTCGGCCGCCGTCTGCGGCGGCGCGGGCCGGGTCTCGGCACAGGCTGACATGGTCGACAGTGCCGCCAGCCAACAGCCCAACCCACAGCCCAGCAGCCGGGGGAGAACCAACCGTCGGGAAACA
>CAIOTJ010000295.1 GCA_903861195.1 uncultured Planctomycetaceae bacterium
CCGCTGGAGGACAACACCCTGCGGCTGACGGTGATGGCCAACAACCGGTTCTGGTTTGAACAGCCCGATGAGGCGACCTACCAGTCCCAGAAGCAGGTCTGGAACCAGCGGATCTTCGAAGCCGCCCTGCAACACATTCCCGACTTCCGGCCGCAGATCGTCGATCTCGACACGTTTTCTCCGCGGACCATCCGGAAGTACACGGGGCATCTCAACGGCTGCGTGTACGGGACCCCCGACAAACACTGGGATGGAACCACCCACCTGTCGAACCTGTTTTTGTGTGGCACCGACCAGGGGATGCTGGGGATTGTGGGGGCGATGTTTTCGGGAATCTCGATGGCCAACCGCCATCTGTTGGGGGGGCAGGGATGAACAAGGCGTTTGTCCGCGAATCGGACGATGTCGCCCCGCGCTGCCCGGGGTGCGACTCTCCCGGCCAGGAGGTCTTGCCCGATACCCTCGCGGCCCAGCTCTCGGCCCAGCAGCGACTGGGATTGACCGAGTCGGCCTGGTTTTGCGGTTTCGACCGGTGTGAAATCGTGTATTTTGACGCGTTTGGCCGGTCGGTTCAGACGTCGCAGCTTTCCCGCCCGGTGTGGCCGAAGGATCCCGCCGCCCCGCTGTGTGCCTGCTTCGGATTGACGGCGGCCGACATCGAGCAGGACCTCGCCGAGGGGGGAGTCGGGCGGACCCGCGCGTGTGTCCAGCGGGCCCAGTCCCCCGAGGCCCGCTGCTCGGTGACCAATCCCGCCGGGCAGTCGTGTGTGGCCGAAGTCCAGCGGTACTACATGCGGCGACGTGCCGAGCGGGGATAGAGTCTGTCTCCCGCAGCAGCGGCTTGAATCGAGGCTCGGCCACCCCCGCGTTCCGTCGTGGCACAGGACGGCGGCGTGAACCGGGGCGAATTCCCGTTGACGGTTTGCGGATCGCCTGAAAGAATCCGCAGCCGGGCGGGCGGAATGAAGGCCCGCGGTCGGCGTGTGCCCGCGGGCCAGCCCGGTTTGTCGCCCAGTTCCGTCGGCGGCCAGTTCCGTCGGCGGCCAGTTCCGTCAGCGGCCGGTCCAGTCAGCGGCCGGTCTCGTGGGCGGCCGGTCTCGTGGGTGGCCGGTCACCGGGGGTTCGAGTCTCCCGGGGGAGCGGTGCCGTGGGTCCGGGCCACCGGTCGGGATTCCACCCCCGGTCGGTGGGACCGGTCGGTGGGCTGAGGCGTGTGGGGACTCTCAATCGCGGGCAATCAACGGAGTCGAGTGTTTCCGTGTCGAACAGTGTGCCTGACCCCTTGAACCCGACGCCTCCCGCTTCGCCCCCCCTGTCTCGACCACGCCGGGGCCCCCGCGGTGCCCGGCTGTGGATGTTCCGTCTGGTGCTGGTGACGGTGGTGACCCTGGTGTCGGGGGAACTGGGGTCGCGGCTGTTCTGGTTCCTGCGTGGCGGGGTTCCGCTGACCGACCCGAGTCGGGTCCTGTATTCCCTCTATCCAGACTTGCGGCAAATCGACAAGCACCAGCCCCGGTCCGATGATCGGAAGTTCGACGTGTTGTTGCTGGGGGCGTCGACACTGCATCCCGACTTTGGCCCCGTGGCCCTGATGTTGAAGGAACGGCTGACACGGGAGCTCAGGAGACCCGTGCGCGTTCACAACCTGGCGGAGGCCGGCCACATGTCGCGGGACAGTGTGTTGAAGTACCGGGCGGTGGGACCAGCCCGATTCGACCTGGTGGTGGTCTACGACAACATCAATGAAACGCGCGCCAACAATTGTCCGCCCGAGGTGTTTCGGGAGGATTACTCTCACTTTGGCTGGTATCTGTCGGCCAATGCCATCGCCCCTTCCCACGGGCGGGCCCGCTGGGCCCTGCCGATGACGTGCCGGTTTCTGGTGACTGTCTGCCAGCGGCTGTTGTGGTCGGAACAGATGGTGTCGCGGGGGGACCCCCGTCCCGACTGGCTGCCCTATGGCCAGACCGTGCGCAGTGCCGATTCGCTACGGGCGAACCTGGCGGAGATCCAGGCGCTGGCTCTGGCGCGGGAAGAACCCCTGGTGTTGATGAAGTTCGCCACGTACTTCGAGCCGCAGTATGACCGGACGAAGTTCAAGAACCTCGAATTGGATTACTGTCTGCACATCTCGCCAACCGACATCTGGGGACCTGCCGATCAGGTACGAAACGCCGTGGCGGTCCACAACGAGGTGATTGTCGACAGTGCCCAGTCGCATCCCGAGGTGATCTTCGTCGACCAGGAGGCCGCGTTGGAAAAGACGGCGGTGAACTTCAACGACGTCTGCCATTTCACGGCCCATGGCTGTGAGATTTTCGTCGAGACGCTCGTGGATGAATTGCTGCGCCGGGGGATTGTGGTTGCGACGCGGGAGCAGGCCGCGGACCCCCAGAGCCCAAAGTGACCCTGGGGGGAGTCCAGGGGACCCGGGGGGTCCTCTGAAACGCGGCTGGGAGGTCTGCCGCCAGCGGCGGACGGGGTCTGGCCCCGACCGGGAAATGAGCCGTCTGGTGGGCCGGACTTTGCGCAGTCGATAGAATGCAGTCACCATGCGGGTACTGCTGCTGATTCCCACGCTCGACCGGTCTGGTGCCGAAAAGCAATTGATGCTGCTGGCGACGGGACTGCCACGCCCGGAATGCGAGGTTCGGGTCTGCTGCCTGACCCGGGGGGGGCCCTACCAGGCGGAACTGGAACGGGCGGGCATTCCCGTGACGGTGCTGGGGAAGCGGTTCCGGTTCGATCCGGTGTGTCTCTGGCGGCTGCGGCGACTGCTGCGCGAGTGGTCTCCGGACATTCTGCACACCTGGCTGTTCGCCGGGAATGCGTATGGCCGGCTGGCGGCGGGCTCGACACCGTCGTTCCCGATCGTCATTTCCGAACGGTGCGTCGACAGTTGGAAGGCGGGCTGGCAATTCCAGGTCGATCGGGCGTTGATCTCCCGCACGACCCGGCTGCTCGCCAACTCACAGAGCGTCGCCGCGTTTTACCGCGACCGGGGATTTCCCCCCGAGCGAATGCTGGTCATTCCCAATGGGGTCGAGCTTCCCGGGAAGAGACCCGACCGGGAGGCGGTCCGGCGCGAGTTGGAGATTCCCGCGCAGTTGCCGGTGGTGTGTTTCACGGGTCGGCTGGCCCGGCAAAAACGGGTCGACGACCTGATCTGGGCGTTCGAGTTGATTCGGGCGACCCGCGCCAACGTGCTGTTCCTGGTGGCCGGGGATGGTCCGGAGCAATCCCGGCTGCAGGAGTTCGCCTGCGGTTTGGGCCTGGAGAAGCACGTGCGGTTTCTGGGGCACTGTGCCGATGTGGGGCGCATTCTGGCCGCGAGTGACCTGTTCTGGCTCGCCAGCGATTTCGAGGGGATGTCGAACAGCGTGATGGAGGCGATGTCGTACGGGCTGCCCGTCGTGGCGAGCGATATTCCCCCCAACCGCGAACTGGTGGTGATGGGGGAGACAGGGTTTCTGGTGCCGGTGGGAGATCGGGCGGCGTTCACCCAGTTCGCCGATCGCCTGCTGTTCGACCCCCTGCTGGCCCGCCGGATGGGGGCGGCCGGCCGGGAACGCATCGCCACGGAATTCCGTGTCGAGCGGATGGTGCAGTCGCATCTCGACCTGTACCGCACGCTGGTCTCGACGAGGGAACCATGTGCGGCATAACGGGCATGGTCTGGACGGGGGAGACACCTCCTCTCGATCCCGGGATTCTGCGGCGGATGACCGACGCCCTGGTACACCGTGGTCCGGATGACGCGGGGTATTACTTCTCGGGATTGAGCGGTCGGGAGTGGAATGGAGTCGCCCCCGTGGAGGTGGCGGCTGAGCCGGGGGCGGCGTTCGGGTTCCGGCGACTGTCGATCATCGACCTGTCCACCGGTCACCAACCTCTCGCCAATGAAGACCGCACCCTCTGGATTGTCTTCAATGGGGAAATTTACAACTACCGGGAACTGCAGGCGGGGCTGATCTCGCGCGGGCACCGCTTCCGCACCCACAGCGACACCGAGACCATCATCCACCTCTACGAGGAGCTGGGGGACGGGTGCGTTGATCTGCTGCGGGGGATGTTCGCGTTCGCGATCTGGGACGAATCCCGCCAACGGCTGTTGCTGGCCCGCGACCGTCTGGGCAAGAAGCCGCTGGTGTACCGCCACGAGCCGGGACGGCTGATGTTCGCCAGCGAGTTGAAGTCGCTCTTGGCGGTTCCGGGAGTTCCCCGGGAGGTCGATCCCCCGGCCCTGCTGGAATACCTGACGTATCAGTATGTCCCCCATCCCCGTTCGATCTTGCGGGGGTTCGCCAAGCTGCCTCCGGCCCACCGGGCGGTGTGGCAGGCGGGGCGGTTGGAGGTGGAGCGCTACTGGAGTCCGGGGTTCGAGCGCGGGGGCAAGAAACCGGTCGACAGCGAGGCGGATTCCGACCGTCCGCCGGTCCCCCGAACCCGGGCCGAGGCGCGTCGCCAGTTGCGTTCGACTCTCGAGGAGGCGGTCCAGCTGCGGCTGCGCAGCGACGTTCCCCTGGGGGCGTTTCTCTCGGGCGGGGTCGACTCGACCATCATCGCCGGGTTGATGCAGCAGCTTTCGTCGCGCCCCGTGCAGACGTTTTCGATTGGGTTTCCGGTCAAATCGTTTGACGAGCGGGCGTATGCCCGGCTGGCGGCGACGCACCTGGGGACCGATCATCACGAACTGGAAGTCGAGCCCCAGGCGCTCGACATCCTGCCGCACCTGATCTGGCACTACGACGAGCCCTTCGCCGACAGCTCGGCGATTCCCACGCTGTACCTCAGCCAGTTGACCCGGCGGAATGTGACGGTCGCCCTGTCGGGTGACGGCGGCGATGAACTCTTCGCGGGATACGACCGGTACCGGGCGGTGGGTCTGGGGCAATGGTACGACCGGCTGCCCGGCCCGCTGCAGTGGATGGTCTCGAACCGTCTGTGGCAGGCGATTCCCGCGTCGACCCGCCAGAAATCGAAGCGTCGCCGCCTGAAACGGCTGCTGTCGGCCCTGCGTTACACCCCCACCCGACGCTACCTGAAGTGGATCTCGATTTTCGATGACGAGCGGCTGCCCGGGCTGCTGTCGGATGAGCTGCAGGAGACCCTGCGGCAGGAGGATCCCGCCCGGTTCCTGCTGCAGCACTACCTGGAATGCCCCAACCGGGACTTCGTGACGCGCACGACGTGTGCCGACCTGCTGACGTATCTCCCCTGCGACATTCTCAACAAGGTCGACATCGCCAGCATGGCCTGTTCGCTGGAGGTGCGTGCTCCCTTTCTCGACCAGCGGGTGGTGGAGCTGGCGGCCAGCCTGCCGCTCTCGTGGAAGATGCGCGGGTCGCGCGGCAAACAGATCCTGCTGGAGACGTTCAGCGATCTGGTTCCACAGGCGATCCAGAATCGGCCCAAGATGGGTTTTGGAATTCCCCTGGATGTCTGGTTCCGGGGGGTTCTGCGTCCGCTGGTCGAAGAGACCCTGCTCGATTCGCGCAGCCTCTCCCGCGGCTGGTTTCGGCCCGGCGCGATCGAACAACTGGTGCGCGAGCACCTCGACAACCGGTGGGACCATTCGTACCGCCTGTGGTCGCTGCTGGTCTTCGAACTGTGGCAGCGTCACTTCGTGGACTCCACTGCCGCTCCCGTCCCGCCCGAGGGCCGTCCCCTGAGACCCGTGGCATGATCTCGGCGATTCTGTTCGAGAGCCTGGTGATTGTTTTGCTGTTCGCGGCGAATGGATTGTTCGCCGCCGCGGAACTCTCGCTCATCTCGGCCAACCGCGGCCGCCTGAAAGAACGGGCTGATCAAAATGATCGCCGGGCGGTGACCGCCCTGCGGCTGATCGAAAATCCCAATCATCTGCTGGCCACCATTCAGGTGGGGATCACCCTGGTGGGGACGCTGGCCGCCGCCTATGGCGGGGCCGCGCTGGCGCGCGAATTGGAGAAACTGCTGGTCCTGCTGGAGTGGGGCTGGCTGACCCGCCTGAGCGGCCAACTGGCCCTGGGGCTGGTCGTCCTGGCCATCACGGTGGGCTCGATCCTGGTGGGTGAGCTGATCCCCAAGCGCATCGCGCTGCATGACCCCACCCGCATGGCTCTATGGGTGGCCCCCTTTGTGGCTTCTCTGGAGGTTGCCACCCGCCCCGTGGTCTGGGTGCTGGGGAAGATCACCGAATCGCTCACCGGCCTGCTGGGGTTTGGCGGGTTGGCCCGTCCCGGAACCTCACTGCAGGACATTCGGCATCTGATCGAGATGGGGACAGCCGAAGGGCTGGTCGATCCCGTGGAGCAGCGGCTGGCGATTGAGGCGCTGCAGTTGGGAGACCGCATCGTGCGGCAGATCATGCGTCCGCGCATCGACATCGACGCGGTCGACGTGGCGACCCCGCCGCAGGAACTACTGGGGACGATCTCGATGGCCGGTTTTTCCCGGCTGCCGGTTTACGAGAATGACCTCGACCACATCATCGGGTGCGTGCACCTCAAAGATGTTCTGCGGCAGCATTATCTGGGCTGGCAGTTGGACCTGCGGAAACTGATCCGCAAGGCGATGTTTGTTCCCGAGACCCTGCGTCTCGACCAGTTGCTGGTCCGCTTCCAGGAAGAACGCAACCAACTGGCGATCGTGGTCGATGAGTTTGGGGCCACCCGCGGCATGGTCACCCTCGAAGATGTGCTCGAGGAACTGGTCGGCGAATTGCTGACCGAGCATCACGAGCGGGTCGAACAGATGATCGTTCCGGATGACCAGGGAGGCTGGCTGGTTGACGGGATGGTGAGTCTGGCCGATTTGGTGGAGCGTATCGGCGGTTCCGCTCAGCGGGCGAATCTGCCGCGGAATGTCAGTTCCGTGGCCGGATTGGTGCTGGATGAACTGGGGCGTCTGCCCCTGTTGGGGGAACAGATCACCTGGCAGGGGCTGCGCTTTGAAGTGGTGGATCTCGATGGGCGGCGGATCGACCGCCTGCGCGTCGCAAAAAATCTCCCCACGAAGAGCGAGCCCGACAAACGGTGAGATCGCCGCGCGGGGGGGACCCGGCCACCAGGGGTGCTTAGCGGGGCGACGGTTCCGCGGCGCGGACTGGCGGCCGTCGCAACGCGCGGCCCCGCAGGGCACCGGTGGGGCTTCCCTTCCAGACCGCCGGCTCACCCGCCACGAAGACATGACGCACCCCGCTGGCGTAGGCATGGGGCTCTTCGTAGGTCGCCTGGTCGATGAAGCGCTCGGGCTCGAACACCACCAGATCGGCCACCCGCCCCGGGGCGATCTCGCCCCGGTCGGTCAGTCCCAGGATGGCGGCGGGCAGGCTGGTGGCGCTGCGGATGGCCTGTTCCACCGACAGCACCCGTTCCCGCTGGGCGTAATGACCAATCTTCCGCGGAAATGTGCCGTAACTGCGGGGATGCGGCCGATCGGCACCGGGAAGATAGGCCCGGCCGTCTGATGCCGTGGCCACCCACGGGAGGGTCATCACGAACCGCACATCTTCCTCGCGCATGCCAAAGTTCACCACGGCCGCCCCGCCGCCCCGCAGAATTCCCAACACCACGTCGACGGGATGGGTCTGGGTTTCGGCCGCCAGTTCGGCGAGCGACTTGCCAGCCCAGCGTGGCTGCCCACCATACCGCGCCAACCGGATGCGGCCCCCACCCTCGGTGTTGCGCAGCGCCTCGCCAATCGCCTCGCGGATGCGCGGCCCCGTCTCAGGATCATCCAGTCGGGCCAACATCTCGCGGTTGCCCCCCGCGCGGGCCCAATTGGGCAGCAGGGTCGCCTCCAGCGAGGTGCTGGAGGCGATGTACGGATACTGATCCGCGGTGACTTTCCGCCCCTGCCGGCGGGCCTGCTCGATGAGTTCGGCCGCCCGCTGGACCAGGCCCCAGGCCTCCTGCCCAGACGCCTTGAAGTGCGACACGTGCACGGGGCACCCCGACTTGGCACCGATGTCGAGCGCCTCTTCCACAGAGGCCAGCAGCTGGATTCCTTCACCCCGAATATGGCTGGCGTACAACCCCCCCGACTGTCCCACCACCTCGGCGATGGAGGTGATCTCGGCGGTGTCGGCATACGAACTGGGGACGTAGATCAGCCCTGTCGACAGGCCCCAGGCCCCCGCTGCCATCGCCAACCTGGCGAGGTCCCGCATCTGGCGAACCTCCTCCTCCGTGGCGGCCCGCTGAGCCAGCCCCACCACGCGCTCGCGCAGACTTCCCTGCGGAAGCAGATGGGCCACGTGGGTCCCACAGCCCGCTTCTTCGATCTTCCGATAATACTCGGCTGCGTCGACCGGACCCGACCCGCAGTTTCCCGTGACGATGGTCGTGCAGCCCTGCATCAGGAAATTGACATTGGCCCGGGTCTGAAAATCGAGAACCTGGGCGTCGCTGTGGTTGTGAAGATCGATGAATCCTGGTGCGATCACCAGTCCGCGACAGTCGATCTCCTGCCCGATCGACCCCCGCTCGAATTGGCCAACGGCGACAATCTTCTGACCCCTGACCGCCACATCGGCCTGCTGCGCCGGCCGGCCGGTCCCATCCACGAGGGTGCCTCCCTGAAACACCCAGTCGGCATCGACTGGCTCACCCAAAACCGTTCTGGGGACCGCGAACCACAGCGAGAGAATGAACGTCAACCGACGGGCCCACCCACCGGGCCCGTCCATCGTGTTGCGCGGTTCCTGGCGGGATGGCATCCGAAAAACTCCCCTGTGTTGGCCACGACGGGTGATGGTCGGCGGAGCATGTTGTCCGTCTCCAGATCCATCACCAACCCGTGCTTAACACATGGCGGGACTGTCTTTCAACCGGGGGCGTCGGGCGGAGGCCGTTCCCGGGGGACCGAGACCATCACCCGACCAGGCCCGGCAATTCCTCCGTCGGACCGTTCCCGATCGGCATTCTCTGAACTTCTCGGGGCAGCGTGCGCCAGCACTTTCGGGCCCGGGCAGCACGCGGCTGGGCCGTGGTGGCACGCGGGGGAGCACGCTGCCGGACTGAACGTCACACAGCGGCCGCCATGGTCCCGGACGAAACGGCCCTATCGGAACAACTTCTTCCGGAGTGCGGTCCACCGCGCCAGCACCATCTGGCGGGCCTCGGAGTCGAGGCAAATCGCGAGACAGCCAACCCCCATGACAAATGCCAGCACCAGGCCATGCAGGCCGATTTCTCCCACAGTCAGCAGCCGTGACAACCGGCTTCCCCCCTCACCGACATCCACGCCCCAGCCCATCATCAGAGTCCGGAGCTGTCCCAGCGGCACAAACGTTTTCAGCACGCCGGCGGCGATGAGCACCGGAATCAGGCTCAGCAGCGGTCGCAGGTAGACATCTTTGGCGATCCTGCCGGCCGGCTCACTCAGTTTCGTCCCAACCAGCGACAACTGCATCACCCCGCGGATGGCGAAGGTCGACACCATGGTTCCCAACACGACCCCCAGCGGTCCCAACCAGAGCGCCAGGACAAACTGCAGGAGAGAGCTGACAATCGCCTCGCTGATTCCCCGTTGCTTCAACAGTTCCACATTGCCGAGGGCCAGAAAGAGGTTGTTTCCCGGAATGCTGGGAATCGATACCCCCAGCAACAGTCCCAACAGGGCCAGCAGCGGATAGCTTTTCTGGACGACTTCGGCATCATCCAGCCAGGCCATCAGGAATTCCCGGCCGTACAGGACGACGCTGCTCGCGATCAGCAGCGACAGGCAGGCCGCGAATCGGGACGACAGGAAAAACACCCGACGGAACCCGGCCTGGTCCCCCTGCCCCAGGGCCCGGGCCATCACCGGCCCCAGAAAGTCCAATGTCAACACCATGATCGCGTTGACCCGGGTGATCAACGATACGGCGGGGGCATAGAAGGCCAGGCTGCTCGGTCCCTGCAGAAATCCCAGGATCACGCTTCCGGAGGCGGCATTCACCCGCCCCGCCACCTTGCTCCAGATCGTCGATTTGCCGTAGTTCCGGAGGCGGCTCTCCAACTCGGGATCGACCGTGGGAGGGACCAGCAGGTCGCGATCCTGAAATCGCGCGGCCATCCAGAAGTAACTGAATTGAGACAACGCGGCGACGACGAACTGCGACACCGCCAGTCCAACCAGACCGGATCCCAGGGCTGCCAGGAGGATCAAGACGCCCAACATCACCACACTGACGAGCGTCTCCTGGAAACTCAGCCAGTCATAACGCCCAGCCGACTTGAGGACCGACGTATTGGTCAGGCCCAGCAAGGTCACCGCCACCCGCAGTCCACAAATGAGGACCGTCCAACGGACAACCGTGGTGGGGACATCCTGGACTTCGAAGACCCAGGGAAACACCAGCACCAACCCCAGCAGCACGAGGCACACCAGAAAGCCCTGCCAGCGAACGTGCCGTTTGGCCGACTGCAGGGTGTTGGAATAGGCCTGGGCGTTTCGCTCTCCCTCAAAGCGGGAGAGATGCATCACCGTGGAGGTCCCCAAGCCCAGGTCGGCCAGAGTGCCATACCCCACCACATCCTGCACGAGACTCCAGACCCCGTACGACTCACGTCCCAGCCGCTTCATGATCAGCGGGGTGGTCACCAGGGCCCCCCCGATCAGGAAGACCGAACGCAGCAGCATGAAGAACATGCCCACCAAAGCCATTTTCCCGCGATTTGCCATGGCTTTGTGCAGCGTGATTGTGGGTGTCTCGAACGCGACTCTTCCCGAGGCGAGCCGGGGCTGGGGCCGGCTGGTTTCCAATCCAGCAGCAGCAAGTCCGCCCGAAGAGCGGTGGGGGGGTGTTCAGGGTCAACCAGAGACGGGTCGACACAGGGACCTCTGCAACTGCGCCCGATTAAACTTGTACGCCAGTCGGGCTGTCAAGCGAGGCGAACTGGCCCGCGGCGGCACGGAACCCCCCTTCCGCCCGGTGCCACCACAGCCCAGGTCGCCTTCCCTTGGAACGATCTTGCGGGGATGGGCCGGGGTGTCTCAACCCCGGCCCCGACCGGGACGTGCTTCCGCAAGCACCAGCAACTCACGGCACGTTGGCCGAGAGGATCTTTCCGTCTGTAGCGATTATTCATCCCCCTTCACCGCGGCCCAGGGAGGGGGGAGGGGATCTGGTTGGGTCGCGGAAGCGCTGTGAAGGACCCGCCTGCGAAACGCAGATTCCTGTTCAGTGGCCAATGGTCCGGTTACCATACGCGGAGGTGGTCGACTGGAGCGCCCGGTCGTCCGAGGTTCGTGATTACAGACATCCGGCCAGGAGACACTCCATGAGTCGTCAAGCGTCTCGTCGCAGCTTTATCCGCAACACCTCGACCATTGGGGCCGCGGTGTTTGTCGGCGGTTCCGTCAACTACCAGGCACTGGCCCGCTCGGCCAACGAAAAGCTGAACGTCGCCAGTTTTGGCGTGGGGGGCAAGGGAGGGAGCGATTCCTCGAACGCCGCCACCTTCGGCAACGTCGTCGCGATCTGTGATGTCGATCGGGGCACCCTCGAAAGCAAGGGGAACTCCGAGGGGTTCAAGGATGCGAAGCGGTATACCGACTACCGCGAGTTGCTCGAGAAGCATGGCAAGAACATCGACATTGCCACGGTCAGCACTCCCGATCACATGCATGGGCCGATCACCCTGGCCTGCATGCGGCTGGGGATCAGCTGCTACACCCAGAAACCGCTGACCCGCACCATTTACGAAGCCCGGCTGCTGGCGCAGGTCGCCAAGGAGACCGGTGTCTGCACCCAGATGGGAAATCAGGGGACGGCCCTCGATTCTTCCCGGGAAGCCATCGCCCAAATCCAGTCGGGCGTGTTGGGGACACTCAAGGAGGTCTACGCCTGGTCGAACCGTCCGGTCTGGGCCCAGGGCCCCGACCGCCGGATGGATCTGGCGAAGTTCTCGGCCCAGGCGCAGAAGGAAGACGCCGACGCCGCCCCCAAGCTGATCGCCAAGAAGAAGGAAGAAGTCGCGAAGGCGCTCGAGAAGGTCGACTGGAAGTCCTGGATCGGCGTGGCCCCGGACCGCGAGTTCTGGCCCGGCATCTACCACACCTTCCAGCACCGCGGCTGGTGGGACTTCGGCACCGGCGCCCTGGGTGACATGGCCTGTCACCAGCTGACCGTTCCCTTCGCGTCGTGCGAACTGCGTGACCCGATCTCGGTGCAGGCGAAGTCGACCGGCCATGACTTCGACAGTTTCCCGGCCAGCTCGGTCATCAAGTTCGAGATGCCCGCCACCCAGAATCGTCCCGCGATTCCCTTCTGGTGGTACGACCGCAAGGGGAACAAGCCCCCCATGGAATTGTTTGCCAAGCACGGCATCAATTCGGTCTCCGACAGCGGCGTGCTGATCGTGGGCGAAAAGGGAGCCTTCTACAGCGCCGACGACTACTGCGGCGTCTACGAACTCAAGGGAGTCCAGAAGGTCAAGGTCGACTACGAGAAGGCCGAGAACAAGGGGAACAACGACCTCAACAACATGTGGGAGCTGTTCCGCGCCAAACTGGCCAACGACCCCAAGATCTGCAAGTCGAACTTCATCGAACGCGCGGGTCCGCTGACCGAGACCATTCTGCTGGGCAACCTGGCGGTCTGGGCCGCCGCCAAGGGGGGCAAGGATGGCGAGATGGGCGACTGGGGCGAGAAGGTGGAATGGGACGCCAAGAATCTGGTCGTCACCAATCTGTCGGCTCTCAAGACCCCCAAGGTCGCCAGCCTGGTGAAGCCGCTCTACCGCGAAGGTCACCGTCTCGACTGATGCGTCCGTGATTCCACCCCAGGCGCGCCCGCGGGTGCGCCTGGGGTGTCTGTTCGATTCACAGGGGTACGGCGCGTACCCCTGTTTGCATTCCGGGTTCCTCCGGGCAAGACAAGGTCATCGTGATGAAACTCTCGTGGAAGACCGGTCTGTGGGCCGCCCTCCTGCCGGGGCTGATCGTGTTCGCCGGCTGTTCGAAGCCCCCGGCACCAGCCGCGCCCGCCCAGGGTTCGGCCCCCCCCGCGACCACCGTCGCGGCCCCGCAGAAATCGGCGGCTGCGGCTCCGGTTGCTGCTCCGGCGAAGACCGCTCCCCAGGGGACCGCCCAGCCCGAGGATGTGCAGGCCGCCCGCACCCGGCTCGATGCCATTCCCCGCGCGACGTACGCGCCCAAGACGGGCGATCTGCTGACCGAGATCTCGATTCCCGACAGCTCTCCGGTCACCGCCGAGGATGTGGCCCTGTTCGGCCGGCTGACTGATCTGAAGAAGCTCTCGCTGATCAACTTCCGAGCCCTCAACGATGAGCAGGTCGCCCAGCTCAAAGGGCTGACCCAGCTCAGCTCGCTGGCGCTCACGAATTCGGTCATCACCGACGCCTCCGTTGACCTGCTTGTGAAATCGTTCCCGAAGCTGGTCGAGCTCGACCTCTCTTCGAACACCAACATGAGCAGTGGGGTGATGAAGATCCTCAGCGAGCAGCCCCAACTGCAGCGGTTGTCTTTGGTCCAGAACAAGATCAACGACATTGGGGCCCAGCGTCTGGCCAAGTTCGCCGATCTCAAGTCGCTCGACCTGCGCGGCAACATGGAGGCGGGAGACATGGCCCTCGAGGTGATTGGCGGGCTCTCCCAGCTGAGCGGACTCAAGCACCGCAGCACGGCAGTGACCGACACCGGCCTGGAAGCCCTCAGTGCCAACCCTTCACTCGACTCGCTGCTGATCCAGGATTTCGCCATCACCGACCAGTCGGGCCCCCACCTGGCCAAGCTGCCCAAGTTGACCCAGCTGGAGGTCTTCCGCTGCCAGGGATTCGGCTCGCAGGGAGTGCTGGCCCTGAAGGGGACCGGGCTGACCCGGCTGACCCTCCGCGATCTGCCCAATGTCTACGACCAGGCGCTGGAAGTGCTCGATGACCTGCCCAAGCTCAAGCGGCTGTACCTGCACGAGCTGACCTCGATCAGCGATGCCGGTCTGAGTCATCTCGCGAAACTGCAGGGGCTGGAACAGCTCGATCTCTGGGTTGTTCCCCAGATGACCGATGCCACCATCGATGTCATCGCCACGCTCCCCAACCTCAAGACCCTGTCGATCCGCAGCACGGGTGTCTCCGATGCCTGCATCGACAAACTGCTGGCCCTGAAGTCGGTGCAAACCCTCACCTTCAAGGACAATGGGGCAGTCTCGGAAGCGGCGCGGCAAAAGCTCGCCACCCGCAAATGGACCAAGCTCGACCTCGGCGGCGGCCCGACCTCCGAAGAGTGACCGGGCGATCGAGCTGCACCCGACTGGCTGATCTTCCCGGTTGGGCGTGTCCAATGAGGTCGAGATGGGCCCACTGGTCCCCTCACGGGGACGAATCGGGTGGGGCCATCCGACGAACAGGCGGGGTCAGTCACTGACAGGCACCACTGACAGGCACCTTGGTGCACGGCCGGGTCAATCTCCCCAGACACCCTCCGGCGGACCGGTTCATTCAGGTCGTCGAGGCCATCGAGAGCAGGCCGCTGCCGGCTGACGCCTGGCACAGCAGCAGGCTGCGGGGCAGGCCGCGGGCATCGTAATAGTGCGTCTCGAGGTGGGCACACAGCGCTGGCACCTGAGCGGCGTGCACCAGGATCATCGCGCAGCCCCCCAGTCCCGCACCGGCAATCTGGGCCCCCAATACCCCCGGGACCTCACTCGCCAGATCCACCAGTTGATCGATCTCTTCGGTACTGCACCGGTAACCGCCCGGCTGAAACTCGAGCTGGGCGGCGAGGTGTCGCGCCGGATCCTGACTGGCGAGATCTTCCAGCCGGGTCGAGAGGGCGGCATCCGAGATATCGACCTCGAACGGCACAGCGGCCGCCCCGCGCTGGGTGCGAAAACAGCGTTCGCCATCATGGGAGATGCGCATCAGATCCCCCAGGGCCACCATGTCGCCCCGGGTCAAAAGCGTGGCCGCCTGCCGGGCGCGGGCACACTCCGCCACGCCGAACATCACAACCCCCCTCACCGGGAATACGGTTTCTTCGGGCACCGCTCCAAAGTGAGGCTCCAGCCGGGCCCAGGGTTCGGCCTCCCCGCTGAATTCCTTGCGGATTGCGCCGCCGGTGATCGACACCGGCAGCGTGAGCAGCATCTGATAGATCCACGCGGGGGTCACCTGCAGATGCGTGGGATCGAGATCCCGCACGTACTGGATGAACGGCGCTTGCCGGGGGAACCGGCGGCGGATCAATTCGAGCCCCACCAGATACGACCCGACCCGCGAATTGAAGGCCGCCCGCGCACCGGTGGCCTTCCGGGCCTGCACCAGCGAATTCGCCACCACCAGCCGATATTCGGCGGGAAACTGCAATTGCTGCAGCAGGCGGAACGGATGAAAGGCGACGTGGTTGATGGTCCCCTTCTGTCCAAACCGCATCGCCGCATGATCGGCGCTGCCCCCCCGCGTTCCGACGAACCACTCCCCTTCGCCGCAGAAATTGACGAACTGCTGGGAGGAGACTTCCAGGCCGTTCAGGGCGACGGCGGCCTCGGCACTCGCGACCACGATCGCCGACGAGGAACTGAGCCCCGCCGCGATGGGGATGTTTCCAACCACCACGAGGTCCATCCCCTGCAGGGCCTGCGTGCGAAAGGCCATCTGCAGCCGCAACAGCGCCGCCTCGATGTACAGCCGCCAGTTGCCCGAGAGTTCGCGCAGGTGCCGGTGCAACTCTTGCGAATTCACCACCGACAGCCAGTCGTCCCAGTTGAGCCGGCTGACCATCTGGCCCAGCGAGGTACGCACCGGCGGGAACGCCACGGGGTCGACGTTGTGGGCCTCGATGATGTCATCGGTGCGGGGACCGGCGACCAGCAGCACCTCCTGCGACACCGCCATCAGGTTGCAAGGTCCACCCTGCCAGTCGATGTGCCGTCCCATGAGATTGATCCGGCCCGGCGAACGGACCAGCACCACCTCCCGCTCTTCCCCATGTCGTCGGGCGAATTCCGCCAACACGCTCCCCAGGGCCCGGGCCCGGTCGGCCACGATCGCGGGATCATCGCCGTAGCAGTCGGCGAGCAATTGGCGGCTGGCTTCCGGCAGGGTTCCCTGGGCCGGAAAGATCCGCTGCCACTCGGCAACCCGCTTGAGCCGCGCGGTCCCCAACCGCCCCCGCAGGGTCGATTCCGAGTGCCGCCGACGACCATGCAGATGATCTTCAATCTGCAGCAGTTCTTCGGGATTGTTGTAGCTCAGCACTTCGTGGGGGTGGACGGTCGGCTCCAGCACCACCCGGTATTGATCTCCCTGCCGGTCGGCTCTGCGGGCGGTGCAGATCGCGCCAATCGCATCCGTGAGGTAACTCTCTCCCTGCGAATTGCCAGCCTGCATATGCAGCAGACCGGCCTGCAGGGCCCCCATCCTCACCACGTACACGAATTCATTTCGCCAGGGGGCGTTCCAGGCCGCTTCCGCCGAGATCCGGTCTCCGCCGGGCAGCGGCTCAAAATCGATCTCGCAACGCTGCAGCGCGTCGGCCAGGGAGTCGCGGGGGTAGAGTCCCTCACTGTCCGCCGCCGGCCCCCCGGGAATCACGCGTGAATACACCCCCTTGCTTCCCAGGTGTTCTTCGATGATTCCCTGGATTCGTGTCGCCGACAACTGCTCGGCCGGCAGACTGTCGACCAGTTGCCGCAGTTGGGAGC
>CAIOTJ010000296.1 GCA_903861195.1 uncultured Planctomycetaceae bacterium
TGCATCGCCATCCGGAACTCCCGAGGCAACGGTGGCTGGAATACGGTGGGGTCCGGCGCGATCACGCGCGGTTGATCCAGCTCGGAGACCCAGGGAATCGAGTCTAGCGGCAGCCGCAGGCCCATCGGCGAGTCACCCGGGATGAGCCACAGCGTATCGTCATCGCGCAAAAACCACGGGCCGCTCTGCCAAGCGCTAAGACCGTCGGCCTCGAGCGGAAGTGCGTAGCCGACCACCGAACCAATGCCTTGCTGGAAGATCCTCGCCAGGCGCTCCCGCTCAAGCGCGTCCTTTAGGCGCGAGGCCTCGGCGGTGACGTTGCTCGGGAGTCGGCGTTCCCGCCAGGTGTGGTAAAAGACATCCTCGAAACCGGGTAAGATGCGGGCCTCGTCGACACCCAGCCGTCGGGCGATGCCGGCGACCAGCGCCTGCGCCTCGGTGGTGCCATGGCCGTAATCCCGCGATTCGTCTGCGATGAGCGACTCATCCCGCCAGATGGGCACGCCATCCTTACGCCAGAACGCCGAGAGCGCCCATCGGGGGAGTTGCTCACCCGGATACCATTTCCCGAGCCCGTGGTGGAGCAGAGCGCCCGGGGCGAACCGGCGCTTGAGCCGGCGCAGCAAGTCGCCCGAGAGCACCCGTTTGCGGACCGACACCGCCGTCGTGTTCCATTCTGGGCCCTGGGGATCGTCAATGGAGACGAAGGTGGGTTCCCCACCGAAGGTCAACCGCACGTCGCCATCGACCAAGTCGCCATCGACCTGTTGGCCTACCTGCAAGATCCGCTGCCACTGCTCCTCGGAGTAGGGTCGGGTTACCCTCGGACTCTCATGGATCCGGGCGACGCGCATCTCGTGCACGAACTCCGATTGGCAAGGGCCAACCGCCCCGGTGACGGGGGCCGCCGAGCCGGGCTCGGGGGTGCAGGACAAGGGGATATGCCCCTCGCCGGCCAGCATCCCGGAGGTGGGGTCGAGTCCTATCCATCCGGCTCCGGGAAGATAAACCTCACACCAGGCGTGCAGGTCGGTGAAGTCGTTCTCTACGCCCGAGGGACCGTCCAGCGCCTTTAGGTCGGGCGTCAGTTGAATCAAATAGCCACTGACGAACCGCGCCGCCAAGCCCAGGTGGCGCATGACATGCACCAGCAGCCAAGACGAGTCGCGGCAAGATCCGGAGCCCAAACGAAGCGTCTCGGTAGGCGACTGAACCCCGGGCTCGAGGCGGATGAGGTACTTGACGGCTTCCTGCACGCAACGGTTCAGCGCGACAACGAAGTCCATGGTCGGAAGTCGTTTGCCGTGCGTCCCGGAATGCGGCCAGCCATCGGTGCTCAGCAGATCGCGACACAGGCGGTGGAGGAATTCGAGCATCGGTCCGTCGGGCGGCGTGACCCTGTGGAAGGGCTCTAAATCTTGAGCGAGCGTCGGCTCGTAATCGAACGGGAACTCGCTGGCGTCGGGCTCGAGGAAGAAATCAAACGGGTTGAGCACCGACATCTCGGCCACGAGGTCGACCTCGATCTGCAGCTCAGACATCGGTTCCGGGAAGGTCAGCCGGGCGTTCCAGTTCGAGAATGGATCCTGCTGCCAGTGGATGAAGTGAACCCCTCCGTTAATACGCAACGAATGGCTCAAAATGCGCGTCCGACTGTGGGGGGCCGGACGCAACCGGATCACATGGGGCCCATGCGAGACGGGCTTGTCGTAGCGGTAATGGGTGAGATGGTGGAGGGCAACGTGGATGGCCATGGCGTGGTGCGGAGGCTCAATGCGCCTCGTTGTAGCGACTGCGCCGACTCAACGTGGGCGTGCGGAACGCGAAGAAAGTATCGTAGATCCCCGAACCAACCTGGTTGATCTTGGTCTCCAGGCCATCGAGGTACTCATGGAGCCCTTCGTCCTCGATCTCATCCACCTGCGTGAAGGCGAGGTCGGAGCAGAGCTGTCCGAGCAACTTCTCTGACGGGTTGCGGAAACTGCCAATCGGCGTGCCGGTAATATGGTGCAAGGAGCTGCGCACCCCATCAAGGCAGTGTCGGACGCTGCGCGGGAAGTCGGGGTCAAGCAGCAGGAACTCGATAATTCCGTCGGGGCGGATCCGGCCGTGGCGCTTACGGTACATTTCGAATGCGCTGGCGCTGCGAAGCACCGCGGCCCAGTGGATGTCATCAAGGCCGGCGGCCTCGGCGCCCAACCCGGTCGGGATGTAATACTTTACATCGAGGATTCGGGAGGTCTTGTCGGCGCGCTCGAGAAGCCGTCCTAGTTCAATAAAGTGCCACGCCTCATTGCGGGTCATCGTCGCGCCGGTGATCCCGCTGAAAAGATGGCAGGCCTGCTTAACCTCGGCGTAGAAGGCCATCGAAGTCTCTTGGCCGACAGTGCCCTGGACTGCCTGGTCCTGAAGTCGCAGGTAGAAGCTGTTGAGCTGCTCCCACATCTCCGACGAAATGATCTCGCGGATCGAGCGGGCGTTCTCGCGGGCCGCACCAAGGCAGGAGAGGATGGAGTTGCCGTTGCCGGGGTCGAAGCTCAGGAACCGGATGGTGTTCTCCGAGTCGGCCACCG
Source organism: uncultured Planctomycetaceae bacterium (assembly GCA_903861195.1). GTDB lineage: Bacteria > Planctomycetota > Planctomycetia > Planctomycetales > Planctomycetaceae > UBA10511. Next base: position 2,574 of record CAIOTJ010000296.1, read on the forward strand.
TGCCTTGGCCCGCA
>CAIOTJ010000297.1 GCA_903861195.1 uncultured Planctomycetaceae bacterium
CCGAGTCGTGTGGTCATCCCGCAGCGGCGACCTCGTTCACCGATCCAGGCAAGCTGGATGGGGTCTGGCCCGTTTCTGGAGCGACCGTCTTAGCCGTCGACCTGCTTCACCGATCCGCACAAGGCGGATGGGGTCGGCGCGGGACGTTGGCCGAAAGGGTTGCGCGAAAGAGACATCACCGTGCCAGTTTGTTTGTGTGCGGGAATCTGAGATTGTCCGTCCGGCGTCGTTCCGGCCGCAGGGGAAGACGGCGGGAGGGCCGTCGTCCAGGTGGGGGAGCTGCCTCGTCCGCGTTGGTTCTGTTGACCCACGCTCTCTGGCACCCCCTTCGGGGTGCTGGCGTCTTGGGGGGCGTGGACCGGGGGTGGTCGCTGCGCTCGACCCGCGGCTCATGTCTGGCACCTCGACCAGGGTGGGTCGTGCCGGGGTCGGGCGGTCGCCGCGGGAGACGGTCGCTGTGCGCGCGGGGCCGTGTGTCGGGATCGCCAGCGGCCCGACTCGGACGGAGCTTCGCCCGAAACGGTCCATCCGGGACGGAACGCGGTGGATGGAGGGGCGGGTGGTCCCCCTCATGCGGGCTGCGCCCACCTTCTCTCCTTGGGGGAGAAGGACCGGGTGCAGGCCAGCGCGCGCGCTCGAGGGCTGGGTGGGGGAACGTGACATGCCGGTGTCACGTTCCGACCCCCTGTCCAGTCGCCGATTGAGGCTTCGCCGCGTACCATAAGAAGGTCTTGTGGTCCCTTGTTTCGCCCAGCGTGCCTCATGCCCCCGGCCGATCTTTTCACTGCGGAACGGTTTGTTGATGAACGTCTCGATCTGCCCGACGGCGGGCGGTGGGCGGAGCTCTCGGCGGGGCGGGTGATTACCCTCTCGCCCCCGACGGCCGAGCATGGCACCGCGGTGCTGAACCTGGGGAAGGCGCTGGCGAAGTACACCCAGCGCGAGAAGAAGGGCTATGCCTGCTTCGAGTTGGGCTTTCTGGTGGACCAGAAACCCGACACCTTGCGGTTCCCCCCGGTCAGCTACTTCACCCTGGGCCCGATGTTTGGTGAGACCGACAAGGTCTACACCACCACTCCCGCCCAGTTGGTGGTGGAGATCGCCTCGACCTCCGACCGGCGTCGGGGAATCGACGAGCGGATTTCGGAATGGTTGAAGTGGGGAGTGAAAATGGTCTGGGTGCTCGACCCCCACGCGAAACAGGTGCATTCGTTTGAATCGCACCGTTCGAGCCAGCGGCTGCATGCCGAGCAGACTCTGATCGGCGGCACCGTTCTCTGGGGATTCACCGTCTCGGTGGGGGACCTCTTCGCCGAACCGAAGTGGGCCCAGGATCCTCCGCCCCCACTGGATCCGCTGCGAAATTGAGGGAGGGAACGCCCCAGTGGCTGTGCGTGAGGCACCGGTGAGGCGCCCCCCTGGACCGGGACGGGCGGCTGCCGGGTGAGACGTTGTCTCCAGCCCCTGACGCCCCGCGCGGTGTGTTGTTCGGTCTTAGTGAAGGGCGATCACGCGGCTCGTGTTCCGCCTTTCCCCGATTTGTTCCGGGTGGCACGACTCGTACCATCTCCACAGGACAAGCGCACGAGGCTCGGCTGTATGACGCACCGGATGTCAGGCCCGCTCTTCGACGCCCCGTCAGTCACCCGGATCACTCCGCCCGATTCGCGGCCAGGAGGGGCACCCATGTCGACCCACAATCGGTACATTTATCACTGTCTCAAGTGCGGCTCGATTGCCACGAAAGAGATGTGGGAACAGTGTCCCCAATGCTGTGGGGGCCCGATGAATCAGTCCGCCGCCGAGACCGTCGAGGAGCCGCCGGGAACACCTCGTGCCGATGCTCCCCACTCCCCGGTCGAGAAGCCGGTGGTGCCCGTTCAGCCCCCCGATCTCTCCGTGTGGTTTGACTGAGCGGAGTTGTCGGCGAGCTACTGGACTGGGCCAGGGGAACTGGGCCGGTGGAACTGGGCCGGTGGAACTGGGCCGGTGGAACTGGGTCGGTGGAATGGGGCGGGTGGAACTGGGCGGGTGGAACTGGGCCGGTGGAACTGCCCGCGTAGTCTCGAAGGGGGGGGGGCG
>CAIOTJ010000298.1 GCA_903861195.1 uncultured Planctomycetaceae bacterium
CGCCAGGCGTTTCGTCCTGCGATCCGACCGCCGGCGTTCTGGGAGGCTCAGCACCTGGGCCGGCGAAATTCGGAAGCGTTGTGCCGCGGGACTCCTGAGGCCGATTGGCGGGCTGATGCCAATTTGTTCCGCATCGATCGGCCAGCGCCTCGGAAGTGATGAGCTCTGCCGGAACGCCGGTTGCGCCCACCCACCTCCTGCCGCGAACGCGTGCTCCCCAGAGAAATCCCCGGCAGCGGAAACCGGGTATTACTGGGCATGGCGAGAGAGCTGGTCGGGAGATGGCCTCCACCCGGCCTGACTCGCGTGTTCGGCGACCAGCCAAGGTTGGATCGGCCACAATTCAAACATCCCGCAGCCAATGCCTGATACGGCGCTGGAAGATGTCGCCATGCCATCGCAGACGGCTGGACAGCGAGGGGTGCTCGAACAGGTAATGCATCTGCCCAGCCAGCTGTTGCCGCTGTTGTGTCCCCCTGGAATGGATGCAGGGCTGCCCAGTCGCTCGGCTTAACCATTTCCTGGCGATTGTGCCAATCGCCAGGAGATCGCTTTCGTCCGCAAGGCACGTCTCAGTTGTGTCCTGTTCGGAGTCTTCACGGAATCCACTTCCCAGTCTTTGCTCGAGGGTGGGTCGTGTGGCCCGCAGCGGCGATACTACCGATTCCACCAGGCGAGTGTGAAATCGGACCCTGGGACCAGGAACCTCGCGGAGACGCCGGCACAGGATTTCGTTGCGGATGATGGACTGAAGACCTGGGGCCATCTCTCCCTGCAGTTGCCGATCGTTGTAGAGCAATTGCAGGGCGGGAAGACTGATTCCTTCGTTGGCCCGGCGAATCCGCTGTGGAGCGAGGGGAATCTGCGTCCGACTGCAGAAGTCCTGCACCACGCAACCTCCTGGAAAACGATCCGGCCGGAAGTCCACCGCCCGCACTTGCGCCGATCCAAACACGCTGTCCAACTTTGACAAATGATGCTGAAAATCGCGGTGAATTGCATATTCTTCGTTGGCCACTTCAAAGCGGCTTCCTCCCAGCTTGACGTATTCCTGGAAACAACTCTCCAGCCAACTCTTCCAGGCTCGCAGATAGACAATGACCTCCACCGCATACCCATTCCGCTCCAGCAGGTTGCGGAACTGTTCCAGGTCTTCCGCTGGCAAGGCCCAAAAACACTCCGATGAGAAAATCAGGGTCTGCTGCTTCCGGCGGGCCAACTGGATCCGTGATTCAATCTCCTGCCGCAGGTGAATCCGCTGCTGGTCAATTTGCGCACGGGTCAGGCCCAGCTTCCGATGGACGTGATGGTGGTGCGCGGTCGAAGAGAAGGCGGTCGCCAGGATCCGCTCACCGGTCACTTCTCCCAGGCTCACGTACCGGAACCCAGGATGGGCCAAGCCGTGGTAGAGTGATTCCTGGATGGAGGAGGAGCCTGTTTTGGGGATCCCCGCATGCAGGAGACAGCGGAGCGGCATTCGGCGATCTCTTCAGTTGTCAAACGGGGCCCACTGACCTGCCGAAACGGGGCGACGAAGGTGGGGTGGAGGACTGGTCAGGTCTGCCTGAACCGGTGAATTCCAGTTCAGGTGAAGTCCATTCGGCCGGTGGGACTGGCCGGAGGACAAGTCCCTGAGCGATTCGTCCAGACCTCGTCCAGCAGCCAGATATGGTCTTTGTCGACAACCGGACGCCCTCCCGGCATCCAGCGTTGTCGACGTGAACCGCAGCCGAATTTCACCATGCCCCGCGACCAGATGTGAACTGCAGTTGTTGTGGACGGGGAGCGAGTGCCCGTGGCTCCGGTGCGACAGACGCTGACTGGGCAGACTCTCGGCCGAGGGCCGGGGAACGTTCACGCTTCCGGCACTTTCTGTGGATGATTGGGCGCAGCTGAGGGGCCTGTCGGGTTGAGTGCACAAAGCGGCGAGCCTGCTTGACTGTCGCGGTCCCCCATCGGGCGGATTGCTGGACAGGTCCCCGGGGGCTTGGTCAAAATCGTGCACCCAACCGGGGGATGTTGCCTGCGTGCCGTGCCTGAACAGAGCATTCTGCCCGACCTGCTCCACGGACCGCTCTGACCGGTTCGCTGGAAAGGGTCTCTTGCCCGGAAGAGAGGGGGATTCGGCCCGCCCCGAGCCCGGGTTGCCAGTTCCGCCCCGCCGGGTGAGTGCCTGCTCTGGCCGTTCTGGGAAAGTCGACGGATGAATCACTGCGTGCTGCATGTAGGCATGCCCAAGACGGGAACCTCGTCGATCCAGGAATCGCTCTATTTCGGCCTCCTGAATCGCGGTTTCCAGTACTTGAGTTTTGGCGAGGTCACAGCCAATCGCTGGATGGAAACCCTGTTTGGTGAACATCCCGAACAGGCTCATTACAACCGCAAGATCGGTCTTTCGGAACAGGCGGCCGCCGCACTCCAAGACGCAGCCCGGCGGAGACTTTCCCGAGCCGTCGAACAGGCCCGCTTCCGCCAACAGACGGTCATTGTCTCCGCGGAAACGTGCTGGGAGATGGATCCCGTCGAGCTGCAACGCATCCGTGACTTTTTCAACCGGCAGGGATTCGCTGTGCAGGTGTTTGTCTCTCTGAGGCCCTGGAAGTCGTGGTTGGAAAGTGCGTTTCAGGAGTGGGTCAAACAACATGCTGCCGTGTTCGAAGTGCTCCCCGAGTCACGCGCCCACCTGATGGACTATCCGGCGCGACTGGCCGTGCTCGATGAAGTCTTCGGAGCCGAGCGAGTGGTCCCCTACGCGTTCGACCCGGCCGGTTTTCCGCAGGGGTGTGCCGTTCTCGATTTCTGTGCCCGGACTGGCATTCCCCTGGCGGCCCATCAAGTGCGCCGCAGCAACGAGGGCCTCAGCTTCGCCGCCCTCAAACTTCTGTATGCGTATCGCCGGTGGGGTGGAGGCTACGGGGTCGGCCTGCCAGCCGTCATTCGCAACGAAATCCTCTTTCGGCGACTGGCGGAACTGAAAGGGGCGTCGATCCGGTTTCATTCCCGCCTGGTCGAGCCATTCCTCGCTGGCTGGTATGACCAACGTCCGGCGCTCGAACGGCGGCTGGGGAAAGATCTGTCGGAGAATCCCCGGAAATATGACGAAGGAGACTGCGTCAGCGACGAGACCGACCTGTGGTGTTTTTCTCCCGAGTCTCTGGCCTGGTTGAGTCAGGCCACGGGACTTCCCCAGATCCGGGGAACCGAGGGAGAACAGGTGGCCCAGCAGGTCAGCCGGCAGATGCAGCATCTGAGCCAGCATCCGTCTCTCGGAAGTCGCCTTCGCTGGCATCGCATGATCCTCTCCCGACGAATCGCCGGATGGAGGCGAAACGTCTGAAGGCGCTCGACAGGCACCGCCTCAAAGCGGTTGAGTAGGGACGGCACCCTTTCGAGGAGTGCGGAGTGTTGCCTTGGTACGCGTGTTTCCCGACCCAGATTCTTCGGCTCAGCCAAACTCAGGGGGTGACCAACTGCACTTGCTCCACGGGCCACCGCAGTCCCTGCTGGATCTGCTGCGCGAACTCCACCCCGCCACGATCCGGATTCCGCAGCACAACCCGGCTGCGTTCGGCTGCCACCGCCAGGGCCACGGGTAGATCTCCTACCCGCAACACATTCAACAGGTCTGGCCCCGCGCGGTGCGATGCGGGCAGATGGGTCAAATCCAGTCGCGAGATGCCCGTTTCAAACAACGAGGCATACAGCGCCAGTCCCGCCTGGTGTCCCTCCGCCTGCAGCCACAACGGCTTCGACTTCAGTCCCGGAACCGACTGCAGTTCCTGGATCCCCCGGCGGATGTCCCACACTCTCATCCCATCCACCGTCTGGCCCAACAGTTGGAACCGCCGCCGGATTCCAATCTGCCGCGCGGTCTCTCCGGGCCACCGGTCGGCACCCAGACCCCGCGGGGCCAGCCAGGCCATTCCCCGCCGCGCTTCGGCAAGAGACTGTTGAATGCTGGCGAGCCGGGTGGGCGGAGTGTCGTTCGCGGGTTCCCCGGCAAACGGAGCCGGAAACACCTTCCGCAGCCCCGCCACCAGGTCATTCCACCCGGCGTCATCGACAATCTGCAGCACGCTGAGGTCGAGATCCGCCGCGGCGAGTCCGGCCCGGGTGGCCACGTACAGCCGTAGGGGAACGTTCGGCTGGCTGTCAAACTCGAAAATCTGCAGTCGAATGCCTTCGGCCTCCCCTTCAAACAGTGGCTTCAGGGTGGAGGGAGTCGCCGGGTCTGCCACCACCGGCCAGCCCCGGAAGACCTTGTCGCGCAGGCCGCGCAAAAACAGGTTGCGATCGGTCTCCCATTCGCCGGTTGTGGCCGGGATTCGCGGGGCCGGGGCAGTGGCCACAAAGCTCTCGGCCACCCGGGTGACAATCTCGTCGGCTGGAAGAGACTCAAAGACCCGCAGTTGCGGTGGCGGGAAGAACTTGACGGCCGCTTTCTCGATCAGGGTTGCCGGTTCGTTCTTGAGAAACCGGTGGAACCAGCGGAACGAGTGGATGTGCAATTCCTGGGTATCGAGATGGGGCCCCTCGGTGATCTGCAGTCCGAGATTCTTTTCGGCCCCATACAGCCGGTAGATGCGGCGGACCTTCTCGTGGATCCGAACCACACCCTCAAGAGGGAAGATCGTATCTTTGTCGGTGTTGGAGATCAGCAGCGGACGCGGGGCCACCAAGGCCGCGACCTGGGCGAAATCCCAGCGGTAGGTATTTACCGGAAACATGCAGTCGCAGTGGCCATCGACCACGCCGTCAACCACATGATTCTCCAGATCGGTGATTCCCGCCACCGGAACCGCCGCCTGCACCCGGTCGTCGAGGGCCGCGATCCACCACGAATAGGCACCCCCCCCCGACCGCCCCGTTACACCAATCCGCTGGGGATCGACTTCCGGACGGGTTTGCAGATAGTCGATCGCCCGGATGCCATTCCACGCCTCGACTCCGGCCGGGGTGTATCCCCGGGCATTCCACCACCATTGGTTGAGATTGTGTGTGCCATGGTGGACTCCTTCGATCTCTCCCAGTTGGATGGTGTCGATCGTCAGGCAGACATAGCCGTGCCGGGCGTACCAGGCACCATGATGCTGATAACCGGTTTTGTTTCCAAAGCTGGTGTTTCCCTCCTTCTGCTTCGAATGCCCGCACACATAGAGAATTGCCGGGGCCGGAGTGGACTGTCCTTTGGGCAGGTACAGGTTGCCAGTGACATAGAGTCCCGGGCGCGATTGGAAATGCAGTTTCTCGACTGTGAACTCGGGCTGGTCGAGCGTCCCGGTGATCTGAACGGCCAGCGGCGTCCGGGCGGGTTCGGGGTCGAGCCCCAGCATCTCCCGCAGTTGCCGTCGCAGCTCTTCGCGGCGGCTGGTCCAGTCGTCGAGGGTCTCAATTCCAGACAGGCACTGGTCCGCCAGGCGGCTGGTTTCGGTCCGCAGGTAGTTTCGCAGCAGCTTCTCGGCGGACGTCGTCTCACCGGGCGCATTCTCACCGGGCGTCTGGGCCGCACCGCGGCCCGCGCCGGCCATCAGAACCACCACCAAAGACATGAGCCAGGTTCGTGTGAGCATTGGGAGGACCCGATCGGGGGCTGGCAGGGGCGATTCACTCGGGCCGGCCGGGGCAGGCCGAACCTCAGGGGACCAGATGTGCTGCTAGGCGCGGTGCTCGGGCTTGGGAGGATAGCCGGTCCACGCGAGGGGTTTGGCCACTTTGGTTTCCTTCCCCTTTTCCAGGACGGCCAGCACTTCGCGCACCGTGGCGAGGGTGGCCACCTCGCGCGTCAGTTTTTGCACTACGGCGGCGGGCACATTGGCCGCCCCCTGACCGGTGGCCCCCTCGATCAAGGCCCCTTTCTGGTCAAACACCGCCCAGAAAATGGTTCGTGCGTGATTCTTGACCGCATCTCTTATGGTCTTGGCCTCGCCCCCTTTGCCGCGATTGCCGTTCACGCGGTACAGGTCGGGGCGTTCAAAAATGATCCCCACCACATTCCAGTCCTTCCCGCCGAAGAGTCCCAACATTTTCTGCTCCTGCTGCTTACAATGAAGCACTGGTTCCGACGAATGACCAAGACCCGCTGGTGGATGCCCGGCCCGACCCACAACGCGCTCTCTCCCGGCAGTTCCACCCGGAGGTGGTTCTCCTTGGAGTCGGTTCTACCAGTCACCCTTGGGGATTTCCATTCCGTCATCGCACGGCTGGCCCATCCCTCTCCCTTCGATACAACGCCCGGATTGTCTTCGTGGCGTTTGGCCCATCCATGACCCAGCCGACCGCCAACCCTACCTGCTCCGCATCCAGGCCGCGCGATTCCCGCTCCCGAGAGTGGCCGGCCGCCTCCGGTCTGCATCTCGGCGAATCCAGCGAGGTGCCCCGGGACCCTCGTTCGGATGACGCCGGTCTGCCGCGCGTCCCCCCGCGGCGGTCCAGCCTGTTGATTCCGGCCGTGCTCTTTCTGGCCACGTGTTATTCGACCTATCTGCTGGGACGCGAAACGTTTGCCGGGTACCGCCTGTCGGTGCCGACGCCGTTGGGCTGGGAGACGCGCGAGAATCCCCACCGGGGTGGCCTGGAGTACTGCCTCTCGGTCATGGCAATTCTGTTGGCGCACGAATTCGGGCACTACCTGCAGTCGGTGCGTTACCGCATCGCGGCCAGTCTGCCCCTGTTTATCCCCATGCCCATCAGTCCCTTTGGAACCATGGGGGCGGTGATCCTGCAGCGCGACAACTCGGCCGATCGACGCCAAATGTTCGATATCGCCATCAGTGGTCCCATTGCGGGGATGCTCGTGGCCATACCGCTGTGCATCTGGGGAATTCAGCACTCGTACATTCAGGACATCGACCCGGCCGCCCGCGGCGTCAGCTTCGGCACGCCACTGCTGCTCGACTGGATGTCGGATTGGCTTCGTGGCCCGCAGCCTGAGACCCGCAGCCTGACCATCAACCCCCAGTTGTTCGCCGGCTGGGTGGGGTTCTTCATCACCGCCCTCAACCTGCTCCCCATCGGGCAACTCGATGGGGGGCACATCCTGTATTGCCTCGTGCCGCGGCAGGCCCCCCGAATCTCCCGGCTGGTCTTCATGGCAGCGGTGCTGGCCGTGATCCTGGGAGGGGCGTACTACGACAAACGCCTCTATTCCTGGACCTTGATGCTGGTGCTGCTGTGGCGGATGGGACCCGAACATCCTCCCACCAGTGACGATTCGGTCCCCCTCGGTTGGATCCGCACCGCCTTGGGCTGGCTGACCCTCGCGTTCATCATCATCGGTTTCACCCCGATCCCCTTTCAGTAAGGGGCCGGTCCGTCGGATCCAAACGGTCGCAGCCGGTCACCCGGAGCGCGACGGCAGCCGCGGGGCTGCTCTCGGCAGTTTCATTCTCCCCCGTCCAACCCGGGAGTCACGGTACGAAAGACAGGCGTTGTGGGGGTGGGCAGCCGCAGTCGTTCTTTCTCCAGCCGCTCGGCCAGGAACTGCACGACCGCCGGTCCCTGGTAATTGAAGTAGTCCCAGCTATGTCCACCGGCCCGGGTGTCGAAATCTTTCTCGAACGGGATGCCGCTGGAGCTGAGCTTGCTGGCCAGCCGCTCGACTCCTTCGAACCACTCGGCATCGGTCGGGTCGCACAGCAAGAATTGATGACGGGGCCAATTGAGCGGATGAATCAACACGGTGGCCGTGTCCTGTCGGGCTTCCTCGGCCGATTCATACAGGTCATCCAGCGGATATCCCTGGCCATACCACCGGTGGAAGTCGATCGCGGGTGCCAGAGCCACCACCACGGGGAACTGCTGGGGAGCGAGGTACGCCAGCTTCAGCACACCCTGGCCTCCCATGCTGACCCCCAGCAAGGCAATGGCTGGCGGCTCGGTCTGCCGGTGCTCCTTCAGCCAGGGCAGCACCTCCTCGAGCAGAAACTTCCTCGGAGATTGAACCGGGTCGAACTCGGTGCACACCCGGTCTCCCCACCAACTGCGGCGTCCCGCAGGGCAGAGGCAGGTCAATCCGTGACGCTCCAGTTCGGTGGTGTACACCAGGTTATCGCGCAGAGTGAGTTCCCCATGCCCGTGCAGAAACAACACGGTGAACCGGTGGGGCGACGGTCGCGCTGGTTCGAACAAATCGGCCCGCTTGCCCCCCATCTCAACTTCCCGCCATGTCCCCATGTCGCTCTCGTTTCATCCCGGCTGTTCACGGTCTCGACCGGGTCTACTTGCCGATGCAAAACCGGCTGAAAATGCGGTCCAGAATGTCATCAGTGTAGACCGCACCGGTAATTCTGCCCAGTTCCTGCAGGGCCTCCCGCAATTCGAGGGCCAACAGGTCTTCATCGCGTTCGGCCTCGGCCAGGGCCACCGCCCGCTCGAGAGCGGCGTCGGCCAGCTCGAGGCTCTCCCGCACCCGGATCGCCGTCGAACCCACGAACTGCCGGCGGCCAGCGCCATTCCCCGTCAACCGACTCGCCACCGCCTCTCGCAGCCGTGCCAGCGACACGGCATCGTGAACCGACACCGCCAGCCGTGAACCCGCCCGCTCCCGGTCTTCCACTGTCGCCAGATCGCTCTTGGTGACGATCTCCAACACGTTGGTCTTGGGCAGGTCCCCGGGCCCATCGGTCGCGCCCCAGGGGGAACAGTTGATGATCAAGTCGGCCTGGAGGAGCTGGCCAGCCCGTTGGGCCTGCGCCGCCTGTTCGATCGCATCCCGCGGAGATTCAGCCCCCGCCGTGTCCACCAGCACGATCGGCACTCCGCCCAGATCCAGCTCGGCCGCCAGGAAGTCACGCGTTGTTCCGGGTTCTGTCGAGACCACCGCGGCGAACCGGCCCAGCAGAGTGTTGAAGAGCGTGCTCTTGCCCGCATTTGGCGGGCCGGTCAACACCACCCGCCAGCGGGCGTCGCTGCGCGTTCGTTCGCCCAGTTGACGCCGCAGCGGAGTCAGTGTCCCCACCGCCAACTGCAGCCGTCGGGACAACTCGTTGTGGGCCACGAATTCAATCGGTTCATCGGCGAAGTCGAGTCCCGCCTCGAGATCGGCCAGCAGGTCGAGCAGGTCGCTCCGCAGGGCGGCCAGCCCCTCAGACAATCCCCCGGCCAGTTGTCCCAGGGCCGTCCGCAGTTCGTCCTCCCCCTGGGCATCGATCACCCCCAGCACCGCTTCGGCCTGCATCAGGTCGAGCCGTCCCGCCAAAAAGGCCCGCAGGGTGAATTCCCCTGGTTCGGCCGCACGGGCGCCCCTGCGAAAAACCTCTCCCAGCAAGGCTTCCAGCAGGGGGGGCGATCCGACGGTATGCAGTTCGGCCAGGCACTCGCCCGTATAACTGCGGGGACCGGGCCAGTAGTGCAGGGCGACCGGACAGGGGGTCCAAAAACCCGTAATCGTCACGCTTCCTTCCGTTCGCCACGGCAGACGCCCCAGCGGACGGGGTGCGTCGGCTACCGAGGAATTGGCTACCGAGGAATTGGCTACCGAGGAATCGGCTACCGAGGAGTTGGCTGTGGAAGGGTTGGCTGTGGAAGGGTTGGCTGTGGAAGGGTTGGGGGGGGCGTGGAACCAATCGGCCAGCAGCTGCCCCGTCGCGCGGCCGCGAATGCGCACAATCCCCCGTCGGGCGGACCCGGGAGCCGACGCCAGGGCGGCGATGGTGTCGTCAGGATGCAACC
>CAIOTJ010000299.1 GCA_903861195.1 uncultured Planctomycetaceae bacterium
CGCCAGTCCCCGCAGGGCCGCCGGCTCGACACGGTCGACCAACGCAACGCCACAGCCCTGTTCGAGCTGTGCCCCACCGCCTTGTTGTTCGGCCTTTGGGATTCCACCGGCCCCAAGGGTGGCCTGGGTGCCAAGTTCCAACGGGCCATCGTGTCTGAGATTCTCGGCTACAACGTGCAACTGGGGGTTCGTACCGCCAGCCGCATCGATCCCCTGCAGATCATGAAGGACTCGGCCAAGATCTATGTCGCCAAGGCGGGTGAACCGCTGCGGTGGACCGCCGACGAAAGCCGGGCCCAGCTTCAAAAGGGAAAGCCGGTCCCGTTTGGCAAAGACGGAAAGCCGTCGGAAGTGAACCACGGAAACGTCACGCCCAGTTTCCAGGATGGGGGCGTCACGTTGCAGCGCGCCGTGCAAGCGACCGTGATTTCCCTCCCCGCGCTGCGTCGGCTGAGATTCCCAACCTCGGCGGGGTCCGCACCGGTGGCCTCGATCGACCAGGCGGCCCGCACCACCCTCGCCGCACTGGGGCTGTGTGCGGCCACCCTCGTGCGCCACGACGGCTGCGATCTGCGTTCGCGGTGCCAACTGGTTCCCACGCAGCGGGCGACATGGGAGCTGCTGGACGAACCAGGCAGTGAACCGAAGGTGTTCGAACTCAATCGGGCCCAGGCGATTGAACTACTGACCGCCGCCGTCCATGCCGCCCGCAAGGCCGGTCTGGTTTGGCAGCCAGCAAAGCTCTCGCTCACTCCCTCGCCCGAGTTGGTCGAGCTGGTTCGCAAGAGTCAGGACCTGGCCGTGGCCACGGCCGTTGCGGAGGAAGGTTGATGTTGACCATCGCTCTGGAATACCTCAATGGTTGGACGTTGTCGACCAGCGTAGCCGACCGCGAAGAATCCGAATGGCCGCCGCATCTCGATCGGGTGTTCATGGCCCTGGTGGCGGCCCATTTCGAGGGTCAGGAAGAACCGGTTGGCCGGGCCGCCCTGGAATGGCTCGAGTCGCAACCCGACCCGGTGCTCTACTGCAGCCCGGCCCAACAGCGGACGACGGTGGTTACCTTCGTACCGGTCAATGATCGGTCGAAAAGCCACTACTCGACGCCCAGTGGTTCGATGCAGTTGTATCGCGACCGGCAGCCGCGCACCTTTCCCGTCGCCGTACCCGACGATCCCGTCGTTTGTTTCGTCTGGGAAGCGGCCGAACCTCCCCCCGAGATTCGGCAGGCACTCGATCGTCTGTGCCGCGAAGTGACCTCGGTGGGCCACTCGGCCTCACTCGTGCGCATGTGGGTCCGGACGGCCCCGCCCGGCGAATCGGCCGCTGGCTCCGCCTCGACGACCGATCTGTCAGACGAACGTCGGCAGCGCTGGATGCCCAGCGACCTGGCAACGGCGACCGCCCGACTGCGATCGATTGGGCCGGGAAGGCTGCTCGAACTGGAACGCCGCTTCAATCGTGAGGGAAGCGATGCCTACTGGACTTTGAAGCGACAGTTCGACGACCTGAAGCCCCGGGTCAAACAAGCCAAAAAACAGACCAAGAAAGAGCTGCAGGCCCAGTTGACCGAGGTGGAGACGCGTCTGGCGAACGAATTCCCCGAGGGGCCTCCGGTTTCGCTCAGGCCCACACCGCTGCGGTGGCAGGGATACGCGTTGGCCGGGTCGCGCGAGACGCTCGTACCCGCATGTCCGCAGACCCATTGGTCCGGCGACCTGCTGGTGTTTCGATTCTTGTCGACGCGTCAGGCGGCTCTGCCGTTGACCGCGACCCAGCAAGTATGCGAGGCCCTGCGGAATTGTCTGCTGGCGGGATCGACTGTCCAACCAGCCCCCGAGTGGCTCTGCGGACACCAGCCGGATGGCCGACCCGCCAATCGGGAACGGGGTCATCTGGCGTTGTTTCCGCTGCCGCATGTCGGACGGCAACATGCCAGCGGCCACCTGCTGGGAGTCGCGCTCGCAATTCCCCGGGATGTGCCCCAGACGGAACTGACCGCTGTCTTGCGAGAGGTGCTCTATGACAAATCCGGACAGCCTCGGGAATTCTCATTGCTGTTGGGTGGTGCCGGCGTTGCTTCTCTCGTGTTGCAAACGGGTCGGACCACTCGGCAGTCTCTGCAGCCCCATACCTGGACCGCCGCCCCCTGGGGAGCCACCCGCTGGGCAACAGTCACTCCGGTGGCGCTCGACCGGCATCTCCGCCAGGCCCACTCGTGGGACGAGGTGACGGCGGTGCTGCGCGACACCTGCCGGCGGATTGGCCTCCCCATCCCGCGCGTGATTGTTCCCTCACCCGTGTCGATGTTCATCGGCGCCCTCACCACCCGGGAAATGCCCCGTCTGGTGCGCAAAAGTGATGGAGGTCTGATTCGCCAGGTCCATGCCTACCTCGAATTTGATGAGCCCGTGGTGGGCCCGATTCTCTTGGGGGCCGGACGTTATCGTGGTTATGGACTCTGTCGCCCCCTGCAGGAGATTGACTGAATGCCCCTGACAGCCGCGCAGTTCCCCGAGTTCTTTCGGGCCCTGCATGGATACGATCCCTTTCCCTGGCAGGCCGCACTGGCCACCCGCCTGTGTGATCCCGAGACGGGGGGAACGTGGCCCGAGTGCCTCGCACTTCCCACAGGGACCGGGAAGACCAGCTGCCTCGACATCGCCGTGTTTGCCCTGGCTCTGCAGGCCGATTGGCCCGCCGCTCGCCGGACAGCCCCCCGTCGAATCCTGTTCGTTGTCGATCGGCGCATCATCGTCGACGAAGCGTTTGCCCATGCTCGCGAGATCGCCGAAAAGCTGGCTGAAGCGGAAGCGGGGATCCTCGCCGAAGTCGGCAACCGCTTGCGGCAACTCGCGGGCGGGGCCGACGCGGCGACGTGGAACCCTCTGCTGGCGGGACAGCCCCCGTTGACGGTCCATTCATTGCGCGGCGGGGCGTTTCGTGATGAGGCCTGGGCCCTGACTCCCACTCAGCCGTGCATCATCACCAGCACGGTTGACCAGGCGGGTTCGCGTCTGCTGTTTCGCGGCTACGGCCGGGGGACAAAAGCCTGGCCGGTTCTGGCCGGGCTGGTTGGCAACGACACGCTGATCTTGCTCGACGAGGCCCATTGCTCGCAGCCGTTCTACGAGACCATGTCGCGAATCGCCAGGTATCGCGCGGCCGCGTGGGCCGAAACTGCACTCGCGAACCCTTTCCAATTCGCCATCCTCTCGGCCACCCCGCCAGCGGGGGCCGAGGATGTGTGGCGACTGCAGGAGGCCGATCGCCACCACTCCGTGCTGACACGCCGCCTGGGGAGTGCAAAACCAGCGCATCTGGTGCGGGCGACTGCCGCGAAGGGAAGCCGCTTTCATCTGGAACTGGCCTTTGAACTGGTGAGTCAACTGTTGCCCCTGCTGACCCCCGAACGGCGGTCCGTCGGCATCATGGTCAATCGGGTTCGCACGGCCCAATTGATCCACGAATTGCTCGCCTTGGTGCTGGGACGCGGCAGCTCGCGCGGGTCGGTGTTTGGAGACGCCCGAGTCAAGGCCCTGGCTCGTCAATTGACCGACTGGTCCCGCGCGGCGGAACCCCACCTGCTGACAGGCCGCATGCGGCCCATCGATCAGGAACGCTCCACACAGGCCTGGATCGATCGCCTGCGGGTTCGTCCCGACATGCACCCGCCCGCCGAGTCCGAAGCTGCCAGCGGGCCGCTGGTCATCATCAGCACCCAGACCCTCGAAGTGGGGGCCGATCTTGATTTCGATGCGTTGCTCACCGAGTGCGCCAGTCTCGACGCGCTGCGGCAGCGGTTCGGCCGGTTGAATCGCGCCGGACGACACACCACCGCCCCCGCAGTGATTGTGGCCGCCGAAGAGAATGTGGGGCCCAAGAGCGAGCCCGATCCGATCTATGGCACCGCTCTGGGCGCGACCTGGAACTGGCTGGAGCAGCAAAGCGCC
>CAIOTJ010000300.1 GCA_903861195.1 uncultured Planctomycetaceae bacterium
CTGGTACTTCGCGGCGAACCGCCACGATTCGAGGAAGCTGTCGCGGGCCTGCACCGCCGCGTCGTAGGAGCGGTAGGCGAGGTACAGATCCCAGTAGGTGTCTTCCACATCCTTCAGCATGTTGCGGACCGACACCTCGAAGTCGACCAGGCTGATGTCGGCGTTGATGCGCGAAATGACCACCCCCTGGCTCACCCCGGTAATTCCCGAGAAGGCGGGATTGATGGGGCCGGCGATGCGGGTGAACTCGGTCCCCGCCCCCGCCCACAGGGGCTGGGTGTAGGTCAACGCCATGTTCCCGGAATAGGCCGAGGGGAACAACTGGAAGTTCTGATTGGTCCATAGATAGTTCATGTTGTGGCTGAGGGCGACGTTGGCCCCGTAGCCGAACGTCTTGGTCAGCGACGACTGGAACTGCCCCGTATCCTGGCTGAGGATGGTGCCATCCTTCAGTCCTCCCGCCAGCAGGGAGTTGTTCTGGTAGGCGTTGTTGTTGCCCCACGTCATGCTGGTGTTGAAGCGGGGATCGAACTGGGCCAGCGCCGCCTCGACACCCTGGCCGCCAAACAGCACACCGCTGTTGCGGATCGCCGGGTCGTAGATCGAGGGAATGTTGTCGGCATTCGCGAACACCTGGGTCCCCGCGGTGCGGAAATCTCCCCGGGTGCGCACGATGCGGTTGTTGGAGAGGGCCAGATGAATCGCCTCGGAGAGCGACAGATCGCGCACCTGGTCTTTGGAACGGTCTCCCAACCGGCGGGGATCCTCGGCCACCAGGGGCTCTTCCAAAGTCTCCGACGGAGTGTCGGAATGCTGGATCTTCAGTTCGCTGTCGGTGTATTCACAGAGGTAGTCGTACTCCCCCTTGTCACCAATGTACGACAGCCGTTTCTCGGCCCCCGTACAGCCTGGCAACATGGCCCCCAGCACGATCGAACAGACCCACTTCTTCCAGAGGGCACGTTGAGCAGCGGTGGACTGTCGGCGCATGGCAGACCTGGCGTTGAGTAAAATCCCGTCAGCGCAGTGGGGCGGAATTCGCCTACTGTCGCACTCCTTGCCGCATTCCCAGCCCTCGCTCGACATCCCTGTCGGCGACACACCACCGGCGCAATGACCGGCACAGACGGCAGAACACGCTCAGGTGTTATCGGCGGATCAATCCATAAGGTTTGACCAATTCGCACCAATCGATTTCTCCAGGATGTGTACGTTTGAGGACTTTCGGGGGGGTGCAGTCAGCCCTGCAGAAGACCTCCCGGCGCAAGTCGCTCTCCGGTCGCCGGCGGTGGTTTCGAGGGACGTGAGAAGCGGGTTTCGGACCGTTCTGTACAGCCCTGGCCCAACGATCTCGACAGGGGCTGCCAGGAAGTCTTCCAGCACGATTTAAGTCATTGTCAAAAAAGGATTTGCAACCTCTCCTCAAACCCTCAGCCCCCCCCTGGTCAGCTTTGCATTCCACCGTCCCAAAGTGTATGCTCTGTTCAGTGGGACGCACGCTTTTCAGGCAGGGGGTGGCGAGGGCTTTTCGCAGTCGACGACAAGGTCGCTGATTTGGCAGTCGGACTGGCTCCCAACCGACTGCGGTGGCTGGTCTGAAGGTTGACCCAGCGGATGTGTCGGGGTCGTGCGTCTCTGGAAAATCGGGGGACCAGAATCCGGGGCACCATATTCCCCGTGGTCCCACACCGGGTGGCCAGGAGGTCTTTCCCGACCATCGGGCCACCGGGGTCGCGGCAGAAACTGCCGTCGCGGTGGCTGGGGGTCTGGAGCGGCGGGAGGCCTGCGGAGAGTTTGGCGTCCCGAACCAGTCCGTGGCGGGAGCGGGGTTCGTGTGGCGCGTGGGGTGGAGAGTGGGGTGGCTTCCACCCGGGTGGTTTTCTTCTTCGAGGAGCGTGTCTGGTGTCGACTGATGGCAATGTGAGCGACGATCGCATTCGTCCGCTGGATATCCAGGACGAAATGCGGACCAGCTACCTGACCTACGCCATGAGCGTCATCGTCAGCCGGGCTCTGCCCGATGTCCGCGACGGGCTCAAGCCCTCGCAGCGTCGTATTCTGGTGGCGATGAACGACCTCAATCTCTCCCCCGGCGCATCGCGCACCAAGTGCTCGAAGATCGCTGGGGAGACGATGGGTAACTACCACCCGCACGGCGACCAGGCGATCTATCCCACGCTGGTCCGTCTGGCCCAGTCGTGGATGATGCGCGAGGTGCTGATCGACAAACAGGGGAACTTCGGCTCGCTGGCCGGGCTCCCCCCCGCCGCGATGCGGTATACCGAGGCCCGACTTTCCCCGGTGGCCGCCGAACTGCTCGATGATCTCGAGAGCGACACCGTCGACTTCATTCCCACCTACGACCAGCAGCGGATGGAGCCGGTGGTGCTCCCTGCGCGGGCCCCCAACCTGCTGATCAACGGGTCGTACGGGATCGCGGTCGGCATGGCGACCAGCATCCCTCCGCACAACCTCGACGAGTCGTGCGACGCGGTGATGAAGCTGATCGACAACCCCGAGGCCTCGATCTGGGAACTGATGGAGGTGTTGCCGGGTCCCGATTTCCCCACGGGAGGAATCATCTGCGGCCGCAATGGCATCCGGCAGGGGTATCTCACCGGCCGCTCGACCATCACCCTGCGGGCCCGCACCCACTTCGAGACCGAGAAGAACAGCGACGTGATCGTCGTGACCGAGATTCCTTATCTGGAAACCCGCGACCGGGTCCGCGAGAAGCTCGAGCAACTGGTGCGCGACGATCGCATCCAGGGAATCTCCAAAATCGTCGACCTCACCGACCGCAATACTCCCGACTGGCAGGTGCGGCTGCATATTGTCCTCCGCCGCGATGCCGACCGCGACGTCGTCCTCAACCAGCTGTTCGAGTTCTCTCCGCTGCAGGGAACATTCAGCATCATCCTGCTGGCTCTGGTCGGCAACCGCCCGCAGACGCTGACCATCAAGGAACTGCTGCAGGAATTCATCCGCCACCGTGTCGACGTCCTCCGCCGGCGCACCGAGTTCCAACTGGGGGAGGCCCGCAAGCGGCAACACACCGTCGAGGGGCTGCTGATCGCCCAGCTCAACATCGACGAAGTCATCGACACCATCCGCAAGAGCGCCAGCCGCTCCGAGGCGAAGGAACGCCTGCAGACCCTGCAGGTCCCCGGCGGGCTCATCGAACGGGCCCTGGGAGAGAAGGGGTGGGCCGCCTTCACCGCTGACCGCGGCGCCAGCGACAACTACACCCTCTCGGCCACCCAGGCCGAGGCGATTGTGGCGATGCAGCTCGGCTCACTGGCGGGGCTCGAGCGCGACAAGCTGGGGGAAGAGTTCCGCAAACTGCTCGACGACATCGCCGAGTACCAACGGCTGCTCTCCGATGAGGCGCACATTCTGGCCCTCGTCCGCGGCGAGATGGAGGAGATCAAGCGCAAGTATGGCGATAAACGCCGCACCACCATCAGCGACGAGGAAATCGGCGAGGTGCTGCGGGATGATCTGATTCCCGAAGAGACCATGGCGGTCACTCTGTCGCACCGCGGTTACATCAAGCGGATGGAACTGTCGACCTACCGCGCCCAGAAACGGGGCGGCCGGGGAATCGCTGGGGCCAAGACCGATGAAGAAGACCCCATCCAGCACCTGTTCGTCGCCAGTACGCACGACTATCTGCTGTTTTTCACCGACCGCGGCAAGGTGTTCTGGCAGAAGGTCTACGACCTGCCGCTGCTGAACCGCACCGCCAAGGGGCGGGCGGTCGTCAACCTGCTCAACCTGCAGGAAGGGGAAAAGGTCTTCAACTGCCTCGCCGTCCGCGACTTCGACGACGTTCGCCAGGTGGTCATGGCGACCCGCAACGGCGTGGTCAAGAAGACCAGCCTCTCCGAATACAGCCGCCCCAAGTCGGGAGGCATCATCGCCATCCGCCTGGAAGAGGGGGATGAACTGATCGACGTGGTGATTGTTTCCCCCGGGCAGGATCTGCTCATCGCCACCACCCGCGGCATGGCCATTCGCTTCTCGCAGGATGACGCCCGCAGCATGGGCCGGGCCACCTACGGCGTGAAGGGAATCGATCTCGCCTCGGGAGATTTCGTCGTCGGCATGGTGGTGGCCGACCCTGCCCGTGACCTGTTGACGGTCTGCGAAAACGGCTACGGGAAGCGGACTCCCTTCGGCGGCAGCGACGAGACTGGTGAAGAGACCGAGGAAACCCCCGTCGAGACCACCGACTCCGCCCCTCCCGCTGGGGAAGGGGAAGGAACGGAAGAGGCGGCCAAGGGAGGCTCCGCCGGTTACCGCCGCCAACGCCGGGGTGGCAAGGGACTGCGCAACATCCGCTGCACCGAACGGAATGGCCGGGTGGTCGATGTGATCTCGGTTTCCGACCAGGACGAAGTCCTCATGGTCACCGCCAACGGGATCATCCAGCGCATCCGGGCCGTCGACATCAGCCGCATCGGCCGCAACACCCAGGGGGTCCGGGTCATCCGTCTCGACGGGGGAGACAAACTCGTCGGGATGGCTCGCGTCCCCGCCGAAGATGTGGTTGAGGAAATTCCCGCCACTGAGCCGCCCCTCACCGAACCGCCCATTACCGAACCGCCCCTCACCGAACCGCCGGCCGCCCCTGCGGAATAAGCCGGCTCCGGGCAGCCTGGCTCCCCCCAGAGAGTCGGTACCGCTCGGTTTTGGTTCGCATCCGTCGCCTCGACCGGTTTCCCGAGCGAGACTGCACGGCCCCGAAAGGGTGCCAATCGAGGATTCGTCCGGCGGCAGGGGGCAACAGTCGAACGGGGGGCAGCGCAGGAACTGAACCCGATCGCTGCGACCCAGGCCGATCCCTGATTGCGGACCCCAGAGGCTGAATCATGCGGGTGAATCGGGGCCATCTGGGTGAAACGGGGCCATC
>CAIOTJ010000301.1 GCA_903861195.1 uncultured Planctomycetaceae bacterium
GCGTGGCGGGAGGTCAAGGTGCGGACCTCGTGCGGCTGTGCGGCAGCCCACCTGGCCCAGCACGATCTGGCGGCCGGTGCCTCGACCACCCTGTCGCTGCGGATCAGCGTTCAGCCCACCGATCAACCGTACCGCAAGCGGGCCGCCGCCTACCTCGATCTCGAAGCGGGTCCGACCCGGCAGTACACGGCGGAAGTCACGGTGTACCCGCAAGTGGCGGCGACTCCCCGTGACTTCCTGTTTCCCGCCTCGGCCCAACCATCAGAGGGGTCAACCGGCGAGGTTCAGGACGAGTTCTACACAACCGATGAAATCGTCGACGGCCAACCGTTGACCATGCTGACGGAGGGAGTGGGCGACGAACTCTCCGTGCGGTTTCAGCCTCCCCCGGTCGACCAACCAGGCCTGCGGCTGGACGACGGCATCGTGCGAAGGACGGGGGTGGTCTCGCTGATCGCAACTGTTTCAACAGATAATCTGGAGCAATGACAATGCATCGATTCATGAAGGCCACAGTGGTTGCGTTCCAGGCAGCTGTGTTGGTGCTGCCCGGTGTTCTACAAGCACAGACCGACCCGCGGATTGTGATCGAGGCGATGCAGGCGAATCGCGAATCGATCAATCCGCTGGAGTGCGAATACTCGGTCACCAACCACGAGGCCGCGAGTCTGCGCGACGCTTTGGAAGGGCGCATGCGGGAAACCGCGGATCCCCAGTATGCCACCCTGCACGGAGTGTTGAAACTGCGTGACGAGATGATCCTGATCCGCGAGCGCTACGACACCCCTCCACAAGACAGCGGACTGGATGCGTCGACCGGCCAAGGGACGGTCCGCTTTGTCGCGACGCAGCATCTGACCGAGGGCACTCTCCGATTCAGCAACCACCCCTACTTCAAGGGTGCGACTCTCTTCGAACCGCACGAAGAGAATTTTCAGAAATGGACTTCGTCGCACACCCCCTGGTCATACAACAGTGGGTGTGATTGGGGCTGGAACGTGTATGAGACGTTGCGGGGGGCGATCGACCAGAAAAAGTGCTCAGTGACACGGGGTGTCGATGCCTTGGGCCGCGATGTCGAGATCCTGCGCTGCGAGGATGCAGACCGACGCGACTACTACTTCAGCAGCACGCATGGCGGTTTACTCGTGCAGATTGATTTGTACTTCCAGCGCGACCAACAGCAGCAACCAAGCAAGCGCACCTGTGTCACCGACATTGTCAGGGCTCCCGGAGGAGGGTACTTCCCCCGCCGCACGCTCAGCTTCTCCTACAACACGGCGGTCGGCGATCCGAATCGCAATCTGTTCCTGGTCAAAGAATTGGTCGCCGACCGAGTCGACTTCAACCCGAAGTTGCGGGATGAAGATTTTGAGTTGACCATCGCCGCCGACACAGGCCTCATTCTCGGCATGGACAGTCGAGCCACGGGAGGAGGAGTGTTCTCGGCGGAACGAAAACTGTTGGCTCGCGACCTCCCCCAGCTCAAACAAGAGGCGATTGAAAACACCGCACGCCGGCACCGCCTGCAGTCCCTGGGATTGACTCCCGTCCCCACCGCCGAACCCGGTGGCGCACGTCGGCTGGCGGTGCGTCTGCTCCCCTGGCTGCTGGCCGCGGCCGCCATCGCCAGTCTGGCCCGGGTGGTCCGCCGCCGTCAGGGTGTCTGGTCCAGTTCCCCCAACTCTTCAGGACCCTGAGCCATGCCGCGAATCGTGACGGCCGCCGTCGTGGGATGGTTGATGACTTGCCTGGGTCAACTGGCAATCGTTCACGCGCAGACCGACCCCCGCATTGTAATCGAGGCGATGCAGGCCAATCGCGAATCGATCAATCCACTGGAGTGCGACTACTCGGTCACCAACTACGAAGCCGCCAGTCTGCGCGATGCTTTGGAAGGGCGCATGCGGGAAACCAAGGATGAGCGATTTCGGACTCTCCGCGGAGTATTGAAGCTGCGGGATGAAACGGTGCTGATCCGCGAACGCTACGACACCCCTCCGCAAGACCGGGGTTTCGATGGCTCGACCGGACAGGGGGTGGTGCGGTTCGTTTCAACGCAGTATCTCGGTGAGGGCACCCTGCGATTCAGCGATTACCCCTTCTTCAAGTCGGCGTCTTTGTTTGAGCCGCAGGATCAGTTTTTTCAGAGGTGGACTCACTCAAACACCCCGTGGTCGTACATGGCTGGTTGTGATTGGGGCTGGAACATGTATGAAGACTTGCGCAGGGCGATCGACCAGAAGAAGTGCTCAGTCTCGCGTGGTGTGGATGCCTTGGGACGCGACGTCGATATTCTTCGCTGCGACGATGAAGACCACTGGGACTACTACTTTAGCACTGCCCATGCTGGACTTCTGGTGCAAATCATGGGTTTTGAAAACAGCGACCGCCGACAAGAACCGATCAGATCGACGTGTGTCACCGAAATCAGTCGGGCTCCGGGGGGCGGGTATTTCCCGCGCCGCACGCTAGGTTTCTCCCACAACACTGCGGTCGGTGATCCGAATCGGAATCTGTTTCTGGTCGAGGTGTTGGTCGCCGACCGGGTTGACTTCACCCCCAGGTTACGAGATGAAGATTTTGAATTGACAGTTGCCGCCGGCACAGGCCTCAATCTCGGCATGGAGAGTCGTGCGACGGGAGGATTTGCGACCGAGCGAAAACTGCTGGCTCGCGACCTCCCCCAGCTCAAACAGGAGTTGATTGAGAGCACGGCTCGCCGCCGTCGCCTGCAGTCCCTGGGGCTGGCACCCCTACCCACCGCAGAACCCGGTTCCGCACGTCGGCTGGCGGTACGGGCGCTCCCCTGGCTGCTGGCCACGGGTGCCATCGCCAGTCTGGCCTGGGTCTTCCGCCGTCGCTCTGGCATCTGGTTCAGTTCCACCAACTCATCGGGACCCTGAACCATGGCGCGAATCGTGACGGCTGCGGTGGTGGGCTGGCTGTTGGCATTTCTGGGCCAGCCGGCAATCGTGCACGCGCAGACCGACCCCCGCATTCTGATCGAGGCGATGCAGGCGAATCGCGAATCGATCAATCCGCTGGAGTGCGACTACTCGGTCACGAACTACGAGGCCGCCAGCCTGCGCGACGCTTTGGAAGGGCGCATGCGGGAAACCAGGGATGAGCGATTTCGGACCCTCCGGGGAGTGTTGAAGCTGCGGGATGAAACGGTGCTGATCCGCGAGCGCTACGACACCCCTCCGCAAGACCAGGGCTTCGATGGCTCGACCGGACAGGGGGTGGTGCGGTTCGTTTCAACGCAGTATCTCGGCGAGGGCACCCTGCGTTTCAGTGATTACCTTTTTTTCAAATCGGCTTCGTTGTTTGAGCCGCAGGACCAGTTTTTTCAACAGTGGACTCAGTCAAACTCCCCTTGGTCATACCTGGTGGGAGGCGATTGGGGCTGGGACATGTATGGGGAACTGCGACGGTCGATCGACAAGAGCAAGTGCTCGGTATCCCGTGGCGTCGATGCTCTGGGGCGCGATGTTGAGATTCTACGCTGTGATGATGGAGCCCGGCGCGACTATTTCTTCAGCAGTGCCCATGGTGGATTGCTGGTGCAGATCGACCTCTACCTCGAGCGCCGCGGTCAAGCTTTCAAGAGCACGTGTGTTACCGACATCATTCGCGCGCCCGGACGTGGGTACTTCCCCCGGCGTACGCTCAGTTTTTCTCACGATACTGCAGTCGGTGATCCGAGTCGGAATCTGCTCTTGGTCAAAGTGTTGGTCGCCGACCGAGTTGACTTCACCCCCAGGTTACGAGATGAAGATTTCGAATTGACAGTTGCCGCCGGCACTGGCCTCAATCTCGGAATGGAGAGTCGTGCGACGGGAGGATTTGCGACCGAGCGAAAATTGCTGGCTCGCGACCTCCCCCAGCTCAAACAGGAGTTGATTGACAGCACGGCTCGCCGCCGTCGCCTGCAGTCCCTGGGACTGGCACCCGTGCCCTCCGCAGAACCCGGTTCCGCACGTCGGCTGGCGGTGCGCGTCCTTCCCTGGCTGCTGGCCACGGGTGCGATCGCCAGTCTGGCCTGGGTGCTGCGCCGTCGCTCCGGCGTCTGGTCGACCCCCAGCCACAATCCTCCATGACAACCTTGCCCCCCAGGGCCCGCTGGCTGCCCCGCGCGGGAACGCGAGACCGTACGTGGGTCGTCGCCCTCCTGCTGTTCCAGGCCACCGCCGCCCTGGCCCAGGCTTGGTGCGTCGGCCCCACAAGTCCTGAGATTGTCCGCCTGCTGGGGGGGTATCGCCGGCTCGAAGAGGGATGGCACGATTTCGATCCCGGGAACCCACCGCTCTTCGGCAATCTCGCGGCCCTCGTCACGCTTCCCTGGGATCCCCAAGTCAACTGGTCTCACAGAAGCGACTCGCTCTGGAGCGCCTCGGACTTTCTGCTGAACAACCAACGGTCCATTCAGCCTGTGGTGTTCACGGCCCGATTGGTTCCCTCCCTGGCAATCCTGTGGGGGACTCTGGTCTGCCGACGATGGGGAATTCAATTGGCCGGCCGACGGGGGGGGCTGTTGGCTGCGACGGCGTGGGCGCTCTCTCCCCTGGTGTTGAGTCAGGGGGCCGCACTGCATCCCGACGCGCTGGCCTCGGTCTGTGCCCTGGTGGCCTGTCAGGCGGCGTGGAATGCCTCGCGGGACCCAACTTCTGGTGGCGCGATTCAGGCGGGTCTGTGGCTGGGCCTGGCACTGGCGACGAAATTCGTCGCGATTGTGACGGTGCCCCTGTGGATCGCCCTGATGCTGGGCAGAGGGTCTCTGCGACCTGCCGGGGGCAGACGGGCCACGGGCTGGCTGTACGCCAGCGGTGTGGCACTCTTCACACTCCATGCCGCCGGGTTGTTTCAGGGGGGCCTGTCGACCCTGGCCGACTGGGGTCGTCCAACAGACAACCGGCCGCCGAACGACCCGGGCCACTGGTGGCGGCAGGCTCCCACCCTGGTGCCGCGCGATTGGGCCGTTGGCTTCACCCAGATGTTCGCTGTGGCTCGTCCCGTGACGGACGCCGGCTCGAACAGAACGCCTCCCGGTGCCGGGAGTGCGAGCCCCCAGTACTACGCCCGTCTGCTCGCGTGGCGCACTCCAGTGGGCCTGTGCGGTCTGTGGCTGGCTGGATGTATCGGCCTCGCCTGGCGGGGACGAAGGCGTCTCTCCCGCTGTCTGATTCCATTGACGGGAGCGGCGCTCTGCGTGACCGCCTGCGTGCTGGCGAAACCCCACTACCCCCGGTACGCCCTGCCCGCCTGCGCCTGGCTGGCGGTGCTCGCGGCCGGAGCGGCCAGCGTGCCGGGCCTGCGGCACGCGCGCACCGCCGCCGCACTGTGGGGGACCGTCGCCCTGTGGACCATGGCACAGTTGGCGGTCTGGATCCCCTGGCAGTGGGGGTATCGCAACGAACTCGCCTGGCTGCGGAACAGGGAAGAGCCGGTGCTGAAATTCCAGGTGGATGACGAGGGGCATGACACCGGCGCGGCACTGCGGTGGGAGCGCAGTGTCGTGCCGCAGTCGCCGGTTTACTTCGCCCTGCCAGGTTTCGACCCCCGTGAACTGGGCAGCGGGATGCTGCCGTTGGGGAGCCATCCGCTGCTGGACCCCGCGGCCCCGCCCGGCGGCCCGCTGCCCCCCTGCACCCTCTGTATCTCGGATCTGATTTTGTGGGAGGGAACCCGGCCGACCGAGTTCGCCCGCGGAATTCCCGTTCGACAGAAGGCGCTGCTGGCCCGCCTGGTGGAACAACGAAACTCCTCGCGACCGCTGGGAGCCAGTCTGCGGCTGTTTGAATTCACCTCTCAAGATCAACTCGAATGGAATCTTCCCACGGCCCCCCCATGAATTCCTCCCGAGTGCGACCCGTCTTCCGTTCGGGCCTCCGGCATCCGGCCGGGACGACGTGGTGAATGATTCCGTTTTACCAGCTCCACAACCTCAGGATGGACCATGACATTCGCCTCTGTTGAGTCGCGGCGTGAAAGGCACAGCCGTCGGGCCGGGCTGACCCTGCTGGAATTGCTGGTGGTCTTGAGCGTGATCGGGCTGCTGTTGGCCCTGGTGCTGCCGGCGATTGGTCAGGCCCGGGCGGCGGCCCGACGAACGGCCTGTCAGAACAATCTGCGGCAGTTGGGTTTGGCGATGCAGATGTCGGCCGACACCCACCGCCGGTACCCCGCCTCGGGCAACTGGGGCGATCATGAACGGGGCGACATTGACCCGTACCGCAGTTGGGTGGTCGATCTGCTCCCCTGGCTCGACCAGGCGACGCTTTATGAGAAGTGGAATCTGCGAGAGTCGTGCGTGGCGACGGTGAACTTCGAGATCGGCCAGCGCCGCCTGGAGGTGCTGGTTTGCCGCGATGACGACTCGGCCCAGGGAGGAGGCGACCTCAGCTACGTCGTGAACGGTGGCTGGGGCTATACGGTGGCCTGGAACGGCGTGGCCGATTGCCCGGTCGGAATCGATGGGTTGCCCATCGATCTGAATGGAGACGGTCAGACCTGCCCACCGCCGAACCAGCCCCCCGGGCAGCCCAGCGATCGTCAGATCTACTTCCAGACCGGGCTGATGTTCGCCCAGAACTGGCCGGTGAAGCCCAACACCCGGCATCACTCCCCCGCCTCGGTGACGGATGGCCTGACGCAAACGATTCAGGTGATCGAAAACATCCGCACGGGGAGCGATCCCCGCGCCCCGTCGCGAAACTGGTCAACGCCGTTCGCCGAGTTGACCAGCATGTTCCTGGCACCCACGATCTGCCAGGAGTGGTCGTGTATCGAGGGGCAGGTCGACTATGCCCGGGCCAATCTGGGAGAGTACGCCATCAACGCTGGGTTGAATCAGGAGGAGGGGCGGGCTCCCTTCCCCAGCTCGCGTCATCCGGGTGGGGTGTTCGCCGTGTTCTGCGACGGACGGGTGGTGTTTCTTTCTGAGAAACTCGAGGGGCGGGTCTACGCGGCCCTGGTCAGTCCCCAGGGTGGCCAACTGCGGGGCCCACTGCGCGAGGCCACAGTCGACCCGCCCTAAGCCGTTTCGCCCGAATCCTCGGCGGGCGATTTTGATCTGCCATCCGACAGCCGGCCGGTCGCCTCACGGCGGCTCACCCAACTTCCCACGCTGCGATGTCCGACGTTGCCGCACGATGGGCGGCCCCGATCGGTGGTCTTCGGTCTTGGCCCGCGACCTTTCCCGCGCACGCCCCGGGCAGTCCGCGGGATGACCGCAGAAGTCTTGCCGACGGCCAACACGCCTCACGGCTGGGGAATCTCGTTGACGGTGTAGTACGCCTGGCGATGCAGCAGCGGCTCGCCGTCGGATGACTGCAAGGCCGCCAGGTCGAACTCGTAGACGAAGCCCGGCTTGAGCCGGTCGATCTGCAGGCGGGCCGACAGGCGATCCGCCGCCAATGTCACACCCGTCACCTCCGCCGTGAACCGGTCGATCTCGGGTCCGCCATAGCCCCCGTGGTACGGATGCGTGAAGGCGGTCAGGCTGTAGGTGCCACTCTGGGCGGCACTCTCGGCCGCAACCGGTTTGGTGAACTTCAGGCGGAAGCCGTCGGGTTCGATGGTGATCCGCTCGATCTCGAACGGCATCCGGCCATTCCATTCGACCCGCTCGAGGGCGAACGGCTTGATCCCCCGCACCGGCCAGCCCCGGTTGGTCCCCCCGCACAGCAGCTTCCCCCCCGGGGTGAATTCCACGTTCAGAATGCCCGTCGACAGCCCTTCGCGAAAGGGATAACACGCCCCCTGCCAGACGCCGTTCACCTGCTCGGTGGTCGCCCGCATCAGGATCGACAGCGTGTAGTCTCCCAGGAACAACTGGTTCTCAAACGGACCAAACTTCCCCTGCGTGCGATTCACCCGGAATCCGGTAATCGAACGACCCATCCGGATGTACGGGAAGATCACGGCATACGGCACCAACTGCGGCACCCGCCGGCGCTCGGTCACAATCCGCGAGCCCGACTTGGGCTGGGTCGGGACCTCACCCAGCTCGGGGGCGAAGGGATACCAGTGGAAGCTGGCCGGGTGTCCCTGGAAACTCCCGGCACTCACGCTCTTCAGGCTGCACGAGCAGTTCCACGGCCCCTGGCTCTCGATGTAGAACAGGGCCCCCTGCTCGTTGGGTCCAATGCCCCCCGGACTGCGCAGGCCGCTCGCGACCGCCGTCGTGCGGCCATCGGCCCCCACCTGCAGCACAAACCCGCGAAACAGCGCATACGAGTTGTACGACTCCGAGAGCCCCAGCGCGACGTACTGGTTTCCCTGGGGGTCGACAGGCGAGCCAAACGCATACTCGTGGTAGTTGGCGTACCCCCAACCATCCGACAGCGTGTCGAACCGGTCGGCTACGCCGTCGCCATCCTCATCGGTCACCCGCGTCAACTCGCAGCTCTGCGTCACCCGCAGGGCGTTGTCGTGCCAGGCGAGGCCGAAGATCTCGTCGAGCCCCTCGGCAAACTGCCGAAACACCGGCTGCGGTTTTGGAGCATCGAGCCCGTCGATGAAGTAGATCTCCCCCCGACGGGTTCCCACCGCGACGCGGTTGTCGGGCAGCACGGCAAACGCTCCCGACTCGACCACCGTGTCGGCCGGCAGCGGGATGCTCACAATGGGGTAATACTCCCGCTCGCGCTCTTCCGTTCCCCAGCGGTCCCCCACTTCCTCGGCATGCGCGGCTGGCTGTGTTATGGATGTCCCCCAGAGCAGCAGCAGTCCCAGCCACATCGAGGCCCTGCACAGCCACACTCTCCAGTCACTGGCGCGGCAACGGTTCATACTTCAACTCCAGTGAGGATGTTCCCGCAGGCAAATTCAGTTTCAGCAGCAGTTCCGACCGCGGGCGATCTGGGGGGGGATCGTCGGCGACCTCGCGGACCAATGTTTCCGCAATCGACACCGGCACACTCAGCCGCACCCGACCACTCTCGTACTCTCCCTCCGCCGTCTGCCGGATCTCTCCTGTCAGCACCCGGAACCAGACGGTCTGAGCCGTGGGTGATTCCCACTGCAGCCGGCGTGCGAGCAGATTCCGGGGTTCGTCTCCCGCGGGGACGGTGCGGTCGGTCACCGCGATGTCGTGCAGGCGATACCGGAACGTCGGCACCCCCTCACGATCCAGCCGGTATCCCTGGAACTGGTACCCGAGGTTCTTCGGGTAGAGGGGATCGGGATTGACCCGGTTGTCTTTGGTCATGACAGGCAGCCGGGGCCAGGGGGTGGGAGGATCGTCCTGCACCAGCAGCGAGACATCCTGGGGCAGCAGCACCGGTTCGGCCGCCGGGTGGAAATCGCCCGAGCCCTGGCCGCTCCAGTTCGCCGAGACAAATCCGCCCCGCCACACGGCCGACAGGGTGCCGGTCTCGGCATTGAAGGCGTAATGCAGTTGCCCCGGAAAGCCGACGGCAATGCCCCGGTAGCCCGCGACCCGGCTGCGGCCGCGGTGCATGCGCGGCCGGTTGCCAACGGTCAGCCGGGTGTCGATGCCCCGCAGTCCCGGAGGATCGGCGGCCGAGGTTCCCAGCGAGAGGTAATACCAAATCGACTGGATCTGCCGATCGGTGTCCCCATCCAGAATCGTTTTGTGCGCGGCGACCCCATTGGCCCACGACTGGGGCATGATGATGCGGGGGCGGAATTGCTGGGGGTTGCGCAGAAAGGCGTTGAACCAGGCGGGCTGCAGGCGTTGGTAACTGCTGGTCAGCTCCATGCCGCGATTGACCGGGGCCTCTTTGCCGTTGAAGTTGTGACAGGCGATACAGTACAGCCCCTGGTTCCCCAGCAGTTCGCGCCCCGCCTTGCGGAACTCGCGCTCCCGTTCGCGGTCACTCTCGCGCTCGGGATTGGGAATGGTCCAGTCGACAGCCGGCAGGGTGTCGGTCCGGGCCAGCAGTGCGGGGAGGTGACCGAGGTTCTCTTCGCCGTACTGCGGCATCCGCACCCCGAGGTACGGGCGCACGCTTTCGCCATCGAAGAGCACCTTCTTCAGCCACGCGGGCTGCAGTTTGGCCCCCAGCAGGGTCAAGGGGGGCGGGAGGCGGCCTTCATCGCCGAGGTTCGGTTCGGTCGTGGTGAAGTGCGGATCGTGGCTGGGGTGCACGCCGCCATAATCGTCGCGCACATGGCAGGCGATGCAGCGCTGGGCGACGAGGGTTTTGGCCACCACGTCGGCGTCCTGGTCGGGTCGATCACGGTGTGCGAGGGCCGCGTGAATCGCCCGCCGCTGGGACTCGTCGAGGTCGTACCAGATCGGTCCGCCGCGAGAATGCTGCAGGCAGCCGCGGTCAGCGATCTGGGATGGCAGCTCGCCGCCAACGGGGGGGGCGGCGGCGGCACCGGGCGGCGCATGGCAGTTGCCGCAGTGGAGTTCGCGAAAGTACCGCTCGCCCGCGGTCACCTGGCGGGGGTCGGGAGCGAGCGGGGCGACCTGGGGAGGTTCGGCCCCCAGCAGGTACTGGGCGATCGCGCGGGACTCGTCGGTCGTCAGCTTCACCTCGGGCATGCGTCCCGAGGGACGGACGGCCAGCGGTTCGTGCAAAAACCCGGCGAGGCTGGCGACGCTGTATTTCGTCGGGACGTGTGCGAGACTGAGCGCGATGGGGCGAAAGGCCCGCTGGCTTGGGGCGGGGTCGGCCTCCTCGGCATCGGTCTCTTCGTCGTAAGGCTGGGCAGGATCGGGCTGGGCCGAATCGGGTTTCGCGTCCGATTTGTTCTCGTTCGCGGCCGGGGTTGTGCCGGGGTTTCCGGCGTCGTCGCGGGGCCCATGGCAGGCGACGCAGCCGACGGTGTGATAGAGCCGTCGGCCCTGGTCGATGGTTCGGCCGTCGGTCGCCTCGGGGGTGAATGTCCCCCGACTCTGCGAGACGAGGTAGTGCGTCAGGGCGATGGCGATTTCCTGCCGTTGGGCCGGTGTTCGCCGCCCCCACACATCGGGCATGGTGGTGCCGCGATGGACGTCGGTGGGATCGGCGAGATACCGCTGGAGGAACTCAGGCGACACCCGGCTGCCGACCTCGGCGAGGTTGGGTGCGCGTTTCGGGGCCAGCGCCTGCGCGGGGAGCCCGGTGTGGCAGTGGGCACACCCCAACTCGCCCAGCAGCACCTGCCCGGCGGCGACATCGTCGAGACGATGGTTGCCGGGGAGGGGAGAGTCTTCACCGGCGGGCGCACTTGCGGGCTCGGCGGCGATGCTGGCGCCGTCCCCCAACAGACCCAGCAGGAGGATGGTCCAGGCCACCGTGCGATACAAGCCGCGCGGCGTGAGAGCGGCTCTGGCGCGGGCCGGCTTCGGGCCCCGCCACGCAGTCCGAATCATGTTGCACTTCTGGGGACTCGCTGGCATGCGTCGGCACTCGGCTCCGAAAGGTGTCCCGGGCGACCAACATGACTCCAGGGCCTGACAGGCCCGGTCGCCGCCGCCGGGAATGTTCAGAGTGTAGCGGGCGAGGGGGGTGACTGCCTCGGGACGGGGTTTCAGCCGTGTGACTTGGGAACCGCTCGCAGCGGGAACGTGCGATGGCCCCGCATCGCCTGGTGCGTTCCCATGGCTGTCCCGTGCGCCTTATTCATGGAACGTTTCCATCATGCAAGAAGAAATAATGGACCTGTCCCCTTTTTACGCGACGACGGGCATCACGTACGGTCCCTTGGGGATGACCGCGACGCGGGCGTGGGGGCCGTGGTGGGCCAGGGCTTCGGCGACGGCCGCTTCGACACTCTCGGCCGGCTCGACGAACAGGCCCCGCAGCGTCTCTGGGGAGAGACCGTGGGTCACGACTTTCACCTTCGCCCGCCGGCAGACCTTGGCCATTTCTTCGAGTTGCCACTGGTCCATGACGAAGTACTCTTTTCCCAGAATGCGCTGCATGAACTGTTCGAGCGTCGCGTTCTCGCGGAAGAGCTGCTGGAACTCGGGGCTGCCGATCCCTTCGGTCATGCTCGCGGCAATGATGATCGTGCCCCCCTCCTTGACGATCGGTAACGCGCCGGTCATTCCCTTCACCGCCTGGTAGAACGTTGTGTCGAGGGGATACCCCGCCCCCGAGGTCACCACCACTTCGCACGGCTCGGGAATGGGTGCCCGGACCACCTCTTTGATGAACCGTACCCCTTCCAAAAACGCCTGTTCCATGTCGCCCGCCACGATCGACGTCACCCGGCGCTTCTCGTCGAGCGTGACATTGACGATGAAGTCGCACCCCGCCA
>CAIOTJ010000302.1 GCA_903861195.1 uncultured Planctomycetaceae bacterium
GAGCAACGGTTGAGCCGCAAGTTCAAACCGCAACAGGAGGATCAAGACTTCGCGATCCAGGCATTTCACAATCTGGCGGAGGGAGTCAGGCGCGGACGCTGGCCTCGACTCGACAACCGCAATGACTTGTGGCAGGTTCTGTTGCAGGCGGCGAATTGCCGCATCAAAGACTTCGTTCGCAACCAGATGGCCGAAAAACGAGGCGGTTCGCAGCAGCGTCTGACGGACGGTCCCCAATCCTCGAGACCACTGGATCTCGATCAATTCCCGGCCCGTGATGAGTTTCCGCAGGATGCCGAGCAGTTGGTCCAGCTGATGCTCGACCTCTCGAACAGGCTGCGCGGCAAGATCACACATGTCCGAATTCTTGTGGATCATTTGAACAACTACACCAATCAGGAAATCGCCATCCGCTACGAAATATCCTCCCGCACAGTCCGCCGGAAACTGGACGAGATCCTGGAGATTCTGCGCGAGGAGTTGAGCTAGTCCCCAAGCGGTTCACGAAGACCTGCCCGGTATCATTCTGCCCTCGGGATCGATCATGAACACGCCCGACTCCCAGCATGAGCCGCAACAGATGGACCATTTGTGTGATGAGTTCGAGGAGGATTTGAAGCAGGGGCGGGCCAAGACGATCGAAATGGTGCTGCAACAAATCCCCACCACCCTACGCCGGACGCTGTTGCGGGAACTGATCCAGATCGAGCTGGAACAGCGCGTGGCAACAGGGGAACCACTCACGCTGCAGAACTGGCTGGACCGGTTCCCCGACGATCTGGATCTGGTCTACAGCGGGTTTCAGATCACAGAGCCGCAGCCTGATCTCCGGCTGGACTTTCCGAATCCCGGACGACGATTATCGACTCAGATGCTGCAGTTTTTCGGACGGGCGATGGGAAACGCAAAGTCTTGGCCGCTCTCCCCTCCGGGGCCCTCCGACCCGGAACCGAAAGGTACTTGCCAAGATGTCGAGCCACCTCTGTGAATGGTCCTCCCCGTGCCAACTGGCCAACGTGTCCGTGCCACCCAATCCGATCCCTCATCCAAAGCCGCCAAGCCGATGTGCAATTTGGGACATATCGGGCCGCACTGTCGGGAATACGCAACGGCGTTTCAGTTCTTGCCTGCCTGATCAGCCGTTGTTCCACCATGCGTGCCGCGAAACGAGTTTCTCCAACCTTTCGACACCTCTTACAGTCGGGCGGGTACGAAGAGTAGGGCGTCTTGGCCGCCCGTACCTTGGACGCCCCCGGACCCATTTGTCGTGATCTTTCCGTTTCGACTGGTGTACCATTCACTGGATCGGCAATCAGGGATCCAAACCTCGTGGTTACGAGCACCTTGGGCTGTGTCAACGCTGTCGAACGTAGTGTACCGTTCTTTTCTGATTCTTCTGGAACTTTGTTTTCCCCACCGATCACTCCATGACTGATTCTTCTGAGCGTATGGATCCATTTTGCTCCCAACCCATCACCGAGTGGCTGCGAGGATGTCACAATGGAGAGGAATTGGCTCAACACAAACTGTGGCAGGCGGTGTCGGAGATCATCATCGGATACTGTCAACGACGGCCGGGCCGTCGCACGATCGATGGTGCCGACGGCATCGCGAATGAAGCCTTCTTTCAGCTCTTGATGGGGCTGCAAGAAAATCGTTTCAAGAAGTTGGCCGATCGCCATGACCTGCTCGACATCCTGTTTCATCTTTGCAAATGCCGAACCATCGATTCCCAGCGTCGCGGGGATACGAAGAAACGGGGAGAGGGAAAACAGACAGATCTCGACTTGAATAATCAGCCGAGCGAAGACGCCCTTAAGTCCATGATCGGAGAGAGTTTTGAGGAGCTGCTGGAATTGGTGGCCAAGCGGTACGCGTCCAGGCCAGAGATCAGAATCTTTGAACACGCCTACCTGTGCGACTACAAAGACCAAGATCTGGCCCTGAAATTAAAGGATGAGCAGGGAAAGGACATGTGCGCACGCCAGATTCAAAGGCGTCGACAGGCCATGATCGAGTGGCTGAAAAACAAGGTATCTCGCAGGGAGTGAGTGGCCAGCCTCTGCAGGCACGGACCGCGACTTGTATCCCGCCAAGAGTCATGAGCACTACGAGTTTTCGGATCAGATCTCACCCGATACACACATTGCCGGGAATCATTCATCGCCACCATCGGACACACAGACGTGTTGCGCGTCGCGAGGCGATGATGCGTGCCACCACGGAGAGCCTGCGAGGAAGATCGCCAACATGTGACCAGATCTCTGGGTGCAAGGTTCACCTCAAATTGCCGCTCAGATCCCTGGAAACTGACAGAGCCTGTCCCAGACTGCCACCTGCCGTCCCAGGATCGTGATCGCACCTGGCAACAACCCAGGTATTGCGAAAGGTCCTTTCGTCAATTTGAGGACTTGTCACGGCCACCATTTCGAGCCGAGATTTCCTCCGGGAGGTTTGCCGGTCCATTACCCCAGCAGCGGCTCCACCACCCGGCCGGCCACGTCGGTCAACCGCTGCTCGAGCCCCCTGTGACGGTAGGTCAGCCGTGTGTGATCGAGTCCCAAGAGGTGCAACACGGTCGCATGAAAATCATGGGTGTGCACCGGATCGCTCGCCGGGTGCCAACCCAGTTCATCACTCGCCCCCACCACCGTCCCCCCGCGCACCCCACCTCCCGCCAACCACAGGCTGAAACAGTGGGGATGATGGTCGCGTCCCGCCTCATTCCCGGGCCTGGCGTTTTCCGTGATCGCCGTCCGGCCAAACTCCGTCCCCCAGATCACCAGGGTCGACTCGAGCAATCCCCGGCGTTTCAGATCGCGCAGCAGTCCGCCAATTGGCTG
Source organism: uncultured Planctomycetaceae bacterium (assembly GCA_903861195.1). Lineage (GTDB taxonomy): Bacteria > Planctomycetota > Planctomycetia > Planctomycetales > Planctomycetaceae > UBA10511. The sequence goes on from CAIOTJ010000302.1 coordinate 2,844, forward strand.
ATCGACCTCCCGGCACTGGCTCTGCAGATCGCCATCGAGATTCTTGTGATGGTCCCACGTGCGCTGAAACAGGGTCACCATCCGGACTCCCCGTTCCACCAACCGGCGGGCCAGCAGACAGTTCCGCGCGAACATCCCCGGTTGCCCGGCCCGATCCACTCCGTACAACTCCCGCGTCTCCCCGGTCTCGCTCGCCAGATCAATCAATTCGGGAGCGGCCGACTGCATGCGGAAGGCAAGTTCATAAGCTGCCATCCGGGTCTCTATCTCCGGGTCCCGGGAGCGACCCACATTCACCTGGTTCAGCCGCCGGACTGCGTCAAGCTGGGCGCGATGCTGCTCCACCGAGATCCCCCCCGGCGTAGCGAGGTTGAGAATCGGCTCCCCCTCGCCGCGCAGCAGCACTCCCTGATGGACTGATGGCAGATAGCCCGCCCCCCAGGCCATAGCCCGCGCGACCGGGCCTCGTTGATTGATCAGCGCCACAAACCCCGGCAGATTCTGTGATTCACTTCCCAGGCCATAGGTGAGCCAGGCCCCCAGGCTGGGCCGGCCAGGCTGGTCCCGGCCCGTCAGCATCTCCAGTTCCCCTGGCGCATGGTCGAACGCGCCATGATGCAAAGAACGGACCAACCCAATCTCGTCGGCACACGCCCCGATGTGGGGGAGCAGTTCCGACAATTCCAGTCCACATTCGCCATACTTTCGGAAGCCATGCCGGCTGCCCATCAGCACCGATTGCCCCGGCTTCACAAACGAGAACCGCACGCCCTTCAGGAATGACTCGGGAATCGGCTGACCATCGAGTTCCACGAGCCGGGGTTTGGGATCGAACAATTCCAGATGACTTGTTCCCCCGGCGAGGAAAATCAGGATGCAATTCTTCGCCCGTCCGAAACTGTGCGGCGGACGGGGGGCCAGCGGACTGGCCGGTGCGCTCTCCCGCGCCAGCAGGCCATCCCGTTCCAGCAGCCCCGCCAGTGCCGCCAAACCCGCCACCCCACCACCTGCCGACGCGGTGAGGAAATTCCTCCGGGTCTGCAGGATGTCTGTCGGTCCCCCGCCGACTGGTGCTGGCACGTATTTCATGACAGGGCGTTCCTCGTTACTCCCGGGTGATGGTCTGCTCGAGATTCAGCAGGGTCCGTGCCACCCCCTGCCAGAGTGCGTCGTCCGATCCCGACGCACCCCGCAAGGATTCCAGCAGGTCCTGCAGAATCACCCTTTCTTCCATCTCTGGCTGGCGCGACAGGCATAATTCAAACGCCAGACCCAGGCGGGCTGATTCATCGAGCGTCGCCGCCTGCAATCGTGTTCCCAGTCGGCGGGCACATTCCTCCATCGCCGGATCGTTCAGCAGGGCCAGGGCCTGCAGCGGAGTGGTGGATCGATCCCGTTGCACCAGGCACGAGTTGCCATCGGCACCATCAAATGTGGCGAAGAAGGGATAGGGAAACGTCCGCTGGGTATGCACGTACAACCCGCGCCGATAGGGATTGCCACCGGTCTCCTGGAAGCGTTCGCTCTTCAAATCCGATGCCTCCCCCAGGCCCCGGGGCAGGACGGGCTGGATCGAGGGTCCGCCAACCTGCGTCACGAGCAGGCCACTGGCTGCCAGGGCGACGTCGCGGATCGCCTCTGCCTCCAACCGTAGCCGGTTCTGCCGCCACAACAGCCGGTTGTCCGGATCCTCCGCCATGGGGACCGCGGGAGAGTGCGACGACTGCCGATAGACAGACGAATTCACAATCAGCCGGATCAGCGACTTGCGGCTCCAGGGTTCCAAGAACAGCTCAGGCACCCCTGGGGAAGAGTCTGGACCGGGTTGGACCCGTCCCCTTGCAAACCTTAACGCCAGCCAGTCGAGTAATTCTGGGTGGGAGGGAGGCTCGCCTCGCACTCCGAAATTGTCGGCCGTCGGAACCAAACCCACGCCAAACAGATGCTGCCAGATCGCATTCACCGCAACCCTTGGCGTGAGGGGTTGCTCATTCGAGACCAGCCAGCGGGCCAGGTCGAGTCGGTCGGCCCGTGTTCCCCGCGGCGTCAGTTCGGGGAGAAACGCGGGAACTCCCGGACGCACCTCGGCTCCCGGTTCGAGAAAGTTCCCCCGCCGATGGACCCGAGTCACCCGCTCCGATTCCCGGAGAGTGGCCGCCTCCCCCTCCTGAGCGTGATCGGCGTTGTTGAAGAACGCATAGAGCTGGTAATACTCGCGCTGGGCGATCGGGTCGTACTTGTGGGTATGGCACTCGGCACACTGCCAGGTCAGCCCGAGCCAGATCGTGGCGGTGACCGCTGTCCGATCCTTCACGGCCCGCGTGCGGAACTCCTCTGCGTCTGCTCCTCCTGCCGAGTTTTGTAGCGTGTTGCGGTGCAGCCCGGTTGCCAACCGCTCGGCTGATCCGGCCCCCTCGAGCAGGTCCCCCGCCAGTTGAGCCACCGTGAACCGATTGAAGGGCAGATCGGCATTGATGGCACTGATCACCCAGTCCCGGTAATGCCAGGCGTAGGGGCGGGGATTGTCGTTCTCGTAGCCATCACTCTCGGCAAACCGTGCGAGGTCCAGCCAGTGCCGGGCCCAGCGCTCGCCAAACTGCGGACCAGCCAGAAATCGCTCGACCAATTGACTCCACGCCTCGGGCGAACTGTCAGCCACAAAGGCCCGCAGCTCTTCGGGAGTGGGAGGAATACCGCGCAGGTCGAGGCTGAGACGCCGAATGAGGGTCGACCGGTCCGCTTCTTCGGAAGGAGTCAGTCCGGCCTTTTCCAGCCGGGACAACACAAACACATCGATCGGAGTCCTGACCCATTCAGCCCCGCGAACCTCGGGAACAGCGGGAGACCCGATGGGCTGAAACGCCCAGTGTGTCGAAGGGACTTCCCGGCCGGCGAGCGAATCGGGCCAGGGAGCCCCTCCCTCAACCCACGACTGCAGCAAGCCGATCTCAGCTTCCGATAGGGGCTCTTCCCCCAGGGGCATCCGTTTGGCCGAATTGCCGGTTGTCAGGCGCACGAGCAGTTCGCTGTCTGTGTTGGAACCCGGCGCGATCGCGACGGCGGTGTCTCCTCCCTGCAGGGCACGGGACCGCACATCGAGTCGCAGCCCCCCTTCCTGCAGGTCGGCTCCATGGCAGCCGTGGCAGCGCCGCTGCAACAGCGGCCAGACCTGCTGTTGGAACTGCTCGACGGGAAAAGGAAGTGCGGGGGTCTCGGGAATTTCCTGCGCGGGTAACAGCAGCACAAAGTAATTGCTGCGGGCCCCCGTCATGCGACGGTCATTTCCCCCCAGGGTGACGATTCCGGGGGGAACAATCCGACGGTAGAGCCGGTAATCGATGTTGTCGACCGCGAGCGTTTCTTCACAGAGCGACCACGGTTTCAACCAGTCAGCGAGTCGTTCCCCGTGGGCGTCGACCGCGACAATCACCTCGGTCGTCTCCGGCAGTTCGAGTCGCAGATGGTCGTCGGTGGTGACGTAGTCGTCGTCCATCGAGGTCCGCACCATTCGGGCGTCCACAAGCCGTTCCGGCAGCTTGCGCAGCGTATACTTGCGGTCGATGTAAGGTGCGGCGCGCAGGCGGGCCGTCCCCAGTTCATACTTCCGGTCTGATGAGACCCGTGAAATCCCAATCCGCCCCTCAACCGCCGGGGCGTCGTCGTTCGCTTCTAGGCTGGGTGCCCGACCTCCGGCGAACGCCAGCAAAACCACCAGCAGCCGCGCCCCACCCGCAAGCCAGTGCCGTACCGAGCCCACCCAGAAAGGCGGGCTTGGCGGGAAGGAAACCTGGAATGGTGAGGCGTGATACGACATACGAGGGGTCGTGTGAGGGTCAGTCGATGATGGCCTGGTAAATGAGAGTCCGCAGCTTGCCATGGTCATCGATCCCGCCAGCGGGGATCAACTGCGTGAAGTACACGACGACCAATTGCTCGCGGGGATCAACCCAATAGGTCGAGTGATAAGCTCCACCCCACCCGAATTCCCCCCGGCTGCCGGGGGTCCCCCGGGCTCCCACATCTTCCAACACCGAAAATCCCAGACCAAATCCCACGCCAGTCGACCAAGGGAATTTCACCCCGGCCAGGTGATTGACCGTCATCAGCTCAACCGTCTTCCGTGAGAGGATGCGGTGGCCATCCAGCTCCCCGCCGTTGAGCAGCATCTGCAGGAATTGGCCGTAGTCCCGGGCGGTCGACAGCAGGCCCGCACCGCCGGAAAAACTCTGGCGCGGTCCGGAGACGTAGGCTCCCTGGCCATCACTTCCTCCCTCCGGAGCTTTCTTCAGCCCGGTCGGACCGAACGGGGCATAGACCACCGCCAACCGGTCACGTTTGTTCTCGGGCAGGTAGAAGTGGGTATCGGTCATGCCCAGCGGCTCAAACAGGGCTGTCCGCAGAAACTGATCGAGGACCTGGCCGCTGGCCCGTTCGACAACCACACCGAGGATGTCGGTGTTGTATCCGTAGATGAACGCCTCACCCGGCTGGGCATCAAACGGCAATTTCCCCATGCGGGCGACCGTGGCCCCAATCGGCTCATCGCGGTCGGCGAAGTAATAGCCGGTGATCTTGGCCGCCTCCCATTTGTCCTTGGCGATTCCGCCACCGTAGCCAACACCGCTGGTGTGTGTCAGCAAGTCTCGGATGGTGACGGGGCGTTTCGCCTTGACCACGTCGTAACCCCCGCCGTCTTTGGGTACGGCGACGGTCGTTTCCTGAAATTCGGGGATGTACTTTCCGACGGGATCGGTGATCAGCAGCTTCCCCTGCTCCTGCAGGATCATCGCCGCCACACTGACAATTCCCTTCGTCTGCGAGGCGATACGAAAGATGCTGTTTTCAAGCATGGGATCACCGGCCTCGATATCACGCTGGCCAAACGACTTCACGTAGGCCACCTGTCCCTTGCGGGCGACGAGGGCGACCCCGCCGGCGAGTTGTTTCTTCTCGGCATACTCGTCCAGTTGCCGCCCCAACCGGGCCAGCCGTTCGGACGACAATCCGACCGATTCGGGACGGGTCTGCGTCAGGGCCTGGGCCCAGGCCGAATCCTGGGCAAATCCAAGGCACAATCCGGTCGCGACCAGGAATCCCATTCCCCACAGACGACAGGTTCCCGTCACGGCACTCCACAGTCCCATCACTGCAGGTCCTTTCCAAACAATCGAAAGCCAGGCGCCCCTCTTCGCGGGCATCATACTGCCCCCTCGCGGGCGGTGGTACGTTTCGCGGGGTGCCCCACCGACGCCATCCGATCGACCACGAGACCGCGATTGACGACGACTGTGGCTAGGCACCGGACTTGTCAGTCCTGACAGGGCCGTCGTCTCTCAGCGTCCCTCCCGCGCGTAAGTTCGCACCAGATGACGCAACCGGTGAGCCAAGTCAGCCGACAACTGGTCCTCGCGCACCCGCCAGCCCCAGTTTCCCTCAGCCACTCCTGGAATGTTCATCCGGGCGGTGGTGTCGAGATCGAGCAGGTCCTGTAGAGGGATGACACAGCGATCAGCCACCGACGCATACACCGCCCGAATCAGATCCTGTGAGATCGTGGTCCCATCGCTGGCGAGGTAGTCGCGGGCTCGTCGCCGTTCGGCCTCCCAGCTCTCTGGTGTTTCCGCCGGACCCGGCTCCGCCTCGTACCAGCCCCGGGCGGTGTCGTTGTCGTGAGTGCCTGTGTAGGCGACACAATTCCGAACCCAGGTGTGCGGCCAGTGACAGCTGGTGCCCGAGTCGTCCGCGAAGGCGAACTGCAGCACCCGCATGCCAGGCAATCCCAGGTCATCCCGCAGCCGTTCGACCCCCGCGGTGATCAGTCCCAGGTCTTCAGCAATGATCGGCAACGTACCCAGCGCGCTCCGTAAAGCGTCGAAGAACGGCTTCCCTGGACCAGGAATCCATTGACCGGTCTGGGCCGTCTCCGCCTCGGCAGGAATTTCCCAGTACGCTTCGAATCCCCGAAAATGGTCTACCCTCAACAGATCAACACATTCGAGCGTCATGCGGATGCGGTCGATCCACCAACGGTAGCCTTCCGCCTCCAACCGGTCCCAACGGTACAGGGGGTTCCCCCACCGTTGCCCAGTCTCGCTGAAGTAATCGGGCGGGACACCAGCCACCACGGTTGGGCGCCCGGCGGAATCGAGCTGAAACAGATCCTGTCGGGCCCAGACATCGGAGCTGTTGTGGGCGACGAAGATCGGGACATCACCCAGGATTTGAATGTCCCGTTGCCGGGCGTGCTCGCGCAACTCGCCCCACTGGATGAAGAACAAATACTGGCAGAATTGGTGAAAACCGAAATCGTCGGCGAACTGCTCCTTGGCCTGCCAGAGGGCGTGCGAGTCCCGATGGCGAAACGGTTCGGGCCAGCCTGTCCAGTCGCTGTCGGGCAGGTTGTCGCGCAGCGCCAGGAACAACGCGACGTCGTCGAGCCACCACGCGTGTTGGTAACCAAAATCCCACAGCGACTGCCGTTCGGCGGCCGGCCAAGCCTGAAAATTCCGCCAGGCCTGGCGCAGCAGACGGCGGCGCCAGGTCCCCACGTTCTCAAAATCAACCCGCTCCACCCACCCCACTGGTCCCGGCGACAGGTCGTCGGCCTGCAACAACCCCTCGCGCACCAGTTTCTCGGGACTGATCAGCAAAGGATTCCCCGCGAAGGCCGAAAAGGCGGTGTAGGGAGAACCACCACACGCCGGGGGACTGAGCGGAAGGATTTGCCAGATCGTCTGGCCAGCCCGCTCCAGCCAGTCGAGAAATGAGAATGCCTGGCTTCCCAGGTCGCCGCTGCCAAACTCGCCCGGCAGAGAGGTGAGATGCAACAGCACACCCGCCTGGCGGCGCGAGGACGAAGAAAGAGTCATTTCCAATCCAGAACGAAAGTCACTGGCTGAGCGCTCAGTTCCACCGATGTTCGCGACTCCCCACCACACGAGTCAATCACCAGTCCACTCACGGCGGGTCAGAACTTGAAACCGACCGTGAACTGCTCCGGCAGGAACCGCGAGCCAGTTCCCAACAAGCACTCCCGCACTCCCGACCCAACCAACCCCCCTCCCCCGCGAATGGACGACTCGCTTCAGTCGCCTCGTCCTCGCGATTTGCGGTCGCGAGCCCGCGCCTTTTGGGCGGCCAACTGACGCAGCTTCTCAGCCCAGCGCCGCAGCCAGGCGGGGTCATCGGTCGACTGGGGTTGATTTGCCTGGGCTTCCATCTGGGCTGCCCGTTCAGCCAACTCCTCGGCGGTCAGCCCCTGCATGTCATCCAGCCGGATCACCCGCCCGCGTTTCAACTTCGGCATCGCCGCCCTCCCAGCCCGACACGGGAACGATCACGCACTCACAAGCTTGATCTCAATTATATCATGCGTACACCACAAAGGGAACATAAAATCATCAGCACATGATCTTCATCTACCTTCGGGTCGGAAATATTCCGCAGGACATATTCGTCTGTTGGGCGACAGCACGTCCGCAGGAGACATCCGTGAACAACGACCATCAAGCCACTGAAAAAATGACTCGGCTGGGATTCGAACCCAGGACCTACGGATTAAAAGTCCGTTGCTCTACCAGCTGAGCTACCGAGTCGTCGGACAACCCCCTGTCTGGGGGGTTTGACACGCTTGTGGCTCAAAAGGTTACCCGACCCCACCCCCGTCGGCAATGATTGAGCAGCCGGTTTCCCGGTTTCGGGGGAACGAACAGGCCGCGAATCCACGTTGGGCCGCCCAAACCGGCCTCAGCTCGGCCTTCACGGATCGCCGGAACCACCATTCGCCAGCGGCTGGCGCTGCCGCTGCCCGGCTGGCTGCCAGCCATCGTCCATTCGGGTCCAATTCGCCTGTTCGGCGTTCAAGTACACGTCCAACCCGCGGATCTCGCTCAACGGCAGCCGCAACTCGGCAAACCCCCGCTCCAGCATGGGGTGCTGATCGGCCTCGCGTTGATCCCCCGTCATCGCGGCCAACTCCCAATCGCGAGCCAGGCGGCGTTCCACTCCATCCCGCAAGATGACCACTTCGCCATCGAGGCGCAGGACTGTGCCGGTGACCACCCGCACCGGGTCGACGTCGTTGGTTTCAATCACGCACCGCGAGCCCTGGGGCATCGCGTCGGCCTGATCGCCCCGCAGACTGTACGAGGGAGACCGGTTCCCAATCTTCGCCCGCGCCGCCTCCAACAAGTGGCTGATGGCCGACGCCTGAGGGGGGGGAGGCGCCAGGGCGGCACAACCGCTGACCACCCCCCAAAGCAACAGTCCCCACATCAGACGCGACACGTGCTGGTTCCCTCTGAAGAGTCTGGCCGGGAGTTGTCTGGTGTCCGGGACGTCGACTCACCCTAACCCCCGGCAGGTCGGTCTCCCGACCTCGGCTCCCTCCACGGCGCGTCGTAGCAGATTGGGCCCCACGCCTCAAGATCGGGTTTTCGACCCGGGAACACACATTGCCCCGTTCTCCCCCGGGCCCCTATGATCCCCGGAACCACCATGCCTCCCGCCGCTGAAGTCTCGTCTCCTCTCGAAGCCACTTCGATCTACACCCGCGAGTTCTGGCTGGCGTATGCCGCCAATCTCGCCCTGGTGACCGCCAATTCCCTCACGTTCCGGTTCGCCGATTACGTGGCGTTCTTCGGCGGCACGAAGACGTTGACGGGGTGGATCGTGCAGTCGGGTCTCCTGGCCGCCATCTTGTTCCGGCTGGTTCTGGGTCGGGCGATAGACCGCTACGGCCCCCGCCGGGTCTGGCTGACTTCCTCGTCGCTGCTGTTCCTGGGATGTGCCGCCCATCTCGGAGCGACCGCCGTCAGCCCCTGGCTCTGGATCGCCCGCATCGCCCAGCAACTGGGGATCGCCGGGATGTTCACCTGCTCGATCGTGAATATCCAGGACCAGGTCCCGCCTCAGCGGCGTACCGAGGTCATCGGCAGCCTGGGGAGCAGCGGCTTCATTGGCACCATCCTCGGGACGAACCTCGGCGATCTGATCTTTCATCTCTGGCCGAACGGTCAGCTCCCCTTCCTGATCATCTTCGGCAGTACCCTGCTGGGAGGAATCCTGCACACCCTGCTCGTGCTGGAATTGACTCGCCGGGAACGGCATGAGGCCCCGCCCCACTTCGTCGGCCCGCTGAAACTGCTGATGCACTACTGGCCCGGCCCCGTGCTGTTGGTTTCGATGGCGATGGGGACCAGCTTCGCAGTGACCACGGTGTTTCTCAGCCGGTATGTCTCGGCCACGGGCCTGGGGGGCATCGCTCCGTTCTTCCTGCCATATTCGATCACCGCTTTCACCTGCCGGTGGTACCTGCGCGACTGGGGAACCCGGGTGGGACGGCACAAGATGGTGCTCTGGGGCCTGGCGGGACTCACGCTGGGGCAACTGCTGTTTCTGCCCGTGCGGTCGAATCTCTGGCTCTGTTTGCCTGGAGCGGTGTGCGGATTTGGGCATGCCCTGTTGTTTCCCGCAGTGGTCTCACTCGGTTCGGGCCGGTTTCCGGTCGCCTATCGGGGAACCGGAACCACTCTCATCCTCGGATTTCAGGAAGTGGGGCTGGCCCTGTCGGCCCCTTTACTGGGCATGCTCATCGACTGGGGAAACCAGTGGCCCGTGGAGGAAACGCTGGGGACCCAAGTGGGAGAATTGGCACAGGCCGGGAACTGGGGCTTCCTGGCGATGTTTGTCGCGTCGGCCGTTTCGGCCGGGCTGACCGCCCTGTTCTATGCGGGTACGGCTGCCCGTCATCCCGACCGTGACCCTGTGCTGGGCCCCGTGCGGGCGATGATGAATCCGCAACCGGACGAGAACTGACCAGCGCGGACGCCCTGCGGTTCACGCTGCGCGGCTGGTGGCGATTGCAGTCCCCGGCTCGAACCGTTGACCGCGGATCGTCTGGTCTCAAGCCTCGTTGCCCCCTCCGCGGGGCCCTCCCCGCAACGACAGCATCAGGCACCCCGAGAGTGCCAGCGAGGCGGCCAGCAGCATCCAGGCCGCACTGTATCCCCCGGTCCTGTCTTTCAGATAGCCCGTGAGATACGGGCCGACGAAGCCCCCCACGTTCCCCAGCGAGTTGATCAACCCGATCGCTCCGGCGGCCGCCGCTCCCGAAAGAAAGGTCGTGGGATAAGACCACCAGACCCCGAAGGGAGCGTAGACGCCGATCAAAGCGAGACAGAGGGCCACGTAGGCGGTCACCTGGCTGCCCGACCAGGCTCCCAACATCAGACCCACCGCTCCCACAAACATCCCGCTGGCACCGTGCCAGCGTTTCTCACCCGTGACCGTCGCGCTGCGGGCAATCGCCAGCATCACCAGCAGGCTCAGGATCATGGGAATCACCAGCATCCAGCCCACCGCGAGGTTCGACCAGCCCGACTGTTCCTTGAGCACCTTGGGCATCCAATAGGTCGCCCCCCAGAAGCCAGTGATCCAGAGGAAGTAGGTCAGTGCCAGCTTCAGTACCTCGCGATTGGCCAACGCCTGGGCAACGGTGTACCGCGGATGCCGGTCGACGCTCACCCGACCCGCGGCAAGCCGCTCTTCGAGATACCGCCGTTCGTCTGCGGTCAGCCAGCGGGCTTCGGCCGGTGTGTCGGCCGTCCACCAGACCAGAACCAGCGCGAACAGCACCGCCGGGATCGCCTCGACCAGAAACAGAATCTGCCACCCCTGGAAGCCCAACCACGATTTCCCCAGCAGCCACCCCGCCAGAGGGGCTCCAATGATGCTGGAGATCTGCAGCGAGGTCAGCATCACGGCAATCGCCTGCGGCCGCTCGGCGGGAGGAAACCACCGCGGGATGCACGAGGCATACAACACGGGATACAGACTCGCTTCGGCCACCCCCAGCAAAAACCGCACGGCATAGAACTGGAATGGTGTCTGCACGAACGCCATCAGTCCCGACAACAACCCCCACGACAACATGATCCGGGCCAGCCACCAGCGGGGACTGTACCGCTCGGCGATCAGGGCTCCGGGAATCTCCAGCAGCACATAGCCGGCGAAGAAGATCCCCGCCCCCAACCCGAACACCTCGTCCGAGAACTTCAGGTCGTCGTTCATCTTCAACCCGGCATAGCTCAGGTTGACCCGGTCGAGATAGGCGATGATCGACGTGATGAACAGCGGCAGGACCACATGCAGGTAGACCTTCCCCCGCGCCCGCCGGGCCACCGGTGAAGCGTCGGACTCCTGGAACCGGTCATCCTGCCTGCTCGACATCCCGCACCCGAATCCCAAAAAGAATAAAGCTCCACCCCGATCCCGGTCTGACGGCATCCCGAGATTCCAATCGGTACCGGAACCGCTTCCGCCCCCCGTTGACCAGCGGCCCTGTCCCCGCCGGTTCAACGCGTCAGTTCCCGCCGGCGTACGAGACCCTCAGTCGACAAACACAAACTCGTTCAGGTTGAACAGCAACCGGCAGAGATTGGCGAGGCCGTGCTCGCGGGCGTAGGCCACCAACTCGGCCAGATCATCGGCGGCCGGAGCCCGTCCCAGCGACTCGGTCACCGCCTTCCGGACCAGCGTTTCGAGAGGTTCCCCCGTCTCTTCCAACCGGCGGGCGTAGAACGCCGAGTGGGAGAGCATGAACGCGTTGTTCAACAGGGCCAGCGCCTGCAGGGCCGAGAGACTCTCGTTGCGGCGATCGACCTGCATCGACGGATCCGCACAGTCGAGCGTGGTCATGAAGGGCTGCTGCTGCGACCGCACGATGAAGCGGTAGACGCTGCGCCGATGCAGCCGGGGATCTTCCGGATCAGCCAGTTCGTACTCGTAGTGCGGAGAATGGTCGGGCTTGTCGATCACGAAGTCCTGGAAGCTGGGGCCTCCCAGCGTGATGTCGAGACGTCCCGACACCGCCAGCACCGCATCCCGAATCGCCTCGGCCTCCAGCCGGCGGCGGTTCATTCGCGACAACAGCCGGTTGTCTCCATCCTGCTCCGCGGCCGCCGGGGTCTCGGTCGAGACTTGCCGGTACGTCGCACTGCAAACAAGGGTGCGATGCAACTGCTTGAGGCTCTGGCCTCCATCGCGGAAGTCCACCGCCAACCAGTCGAGCAGCTCGGGATGACTCGGCAGCCGGCCGTTGCGCCCGAAGTCACCGGGTGTCTCGACCAGTCCCTTGCCAAAGTGATACTGCCAGACACGGTTCACAATCGAGCGCCAAGTCAGCGGGTTGTCGCGGCTCGAGAGCCACTTGGCGAGGGCGGCCCGTCGTGCCCCTTCCGGCGCATCCGCGGGCAGGTCAAACCGTCCCGGCAGAGGCGGCAGCGAAGAGATCGCCCCCGGTCCCACCTCACGCAACGGCTGAGTCACGTTCCCCCGCGAGAGAATCGAAATGGGCCGCGGCTTGCCCCCCTCGTGCCCCGTTCCGCGAAACGCGCCGTCTCCCTTGTGGACCGAGCCCACGTAGGCCACCGACTGCGGCGGCAGCTGTGCCAACCCCCGCGCGACCTCGTCGAGACCCGCCGTTGTTTCCCGCAGCCGGGTCTGTTCATCGGGGATCACCAGGCTGTTCCATAGCCGGGTCCGTTCTTCCTCCACCCGTGTCAACTCCAGGGCCGCCTCCGACGAGTCCTGCGGGTAGTGCCCGTCGGTCAGGTTGCTGGCCCGCCACCGCGGTGGGGCTTCAATCGAATCGAGCCCATGCACCTTCGCACCCTGGGCGACGTTCTGGCCCGACGCGTCACGCAGTTCCAGTTCGGCCAAGGCGAAGATGTAGTCGTTCGAGCGGGTCGCCAGCCGGGTCGCCACCACCCGGACGTGCCGCAAGGCAGCCTCCCCACCCTGCTGCCCCAACTTGAAGACTTGTGGCAGTAGCCGGGGGTTCTTGTGATCTTCGGCGGTCTGGTCGAACAGCACCCGCACATTGGTCTCAAACGCGGCCTCATCGGCCGCTTCAATGCGGTACCGCACGGGAAAGCCAAACCCCGCCCCAATTCCGCCGAAGTCGTCGTAGCAGGGACGCAAGACAATCTCGCGGACCGCCGCGGGCTCGGGCAGGTCGACCTGCACCCACTTCACCTGGTCAATCTTCGCCGCAATCTCGCTGTGGTAACCAAACTCGACCCCTTGCCGGGCCGCGCTCTTCGCCTTCGGACGCAACTCGGCCAGTGTGGCATCGAGCTGTTTCAACTTCTCGCCCCCCCGCGCCGCGACGGCGTTCTCGAGTTCCCGGCGAGTCTGCTCGAGACCCGCCTGGCGGGCCAGCAGCTCTTGCCGTTGCCGGGCGTGCGCCGGGTCGACGTCGTATCGCCGATCGGTCCGGTCGATCGCCGCGAAGACCGCCTGCAAGCTGTAATAGTCTTCTTGCAAGATCGGATCGAACTTGTGGTTGTGGCACTGGGCACACTGCACCGTCAGGCTGTTGAAGGTCTGCAGCGTGTTGGTGATCATGTCGTCCCGATCGAGATGCCGGGCCACCTTGCCGTCGATCTTTGTCTCGGGAACCTCGGCATGCCCGATGAAATCCCACGGCCCCGCCGCGAGAAACCCCAGGGCCTCAATTCCGTCGCGTGTCCCGGGAGAGAGCACATCCCCCGCCACCTGCTGTTCGAGGAACTCGCCGTAGGGCAGATCGGTATTGAAGGCGCGGATCACGTAATCGCGGTACGGCCACGCATTCGGGCGGGGCTTGTCTTTGTCGTAGCCGTGGGTCTCGCCAAAATGCACCACGTCAAGCCAGTGCCGGGCCCAGCGCTCGCCATAGTGGGGCGATTCCAGCATCCGGTCAACCAGGCGTTCGTAGGCCCGGGGCTCGGTGTCGTTCACGAATTGCTCGACCTCGGCAGGAGTCGGGGGGAGCCCCAACAGATCGAACGACAGCCGGCGGATCAGCGTGGGCCGGTCGGCCTCAGGCGAAGGGGTCAACCCCTCCTGTGTGAGGCGATTGAGAATGAACGCGTCGATGGGATTGCGAACCCGGGAAGCGAGGGTGGGCTCGACCATCGGCACAGCCACCGGTCGCAGGGGTTCGAGCGACCACCAGGTCTGCCCTTCAAACTGCCGATTGCGCAGTTTGCGACTTTCGGGCCAGACCGCCCCTCCGGCAATCCAGCGGCGGAGCACCTCGACGTCGGCTTGCGACAGGGCCGGCGCTCCCTTGGGCATCGTCGGCTCGTCTCCCGAGATCACCTCGTACAGCAAACTCCCCTCGGCATCGCCCGGTTCCAGCACGGGTCCGGCAGCCCCCCCCTGCAGCGCCAGGGCCCTCGTCTCCAGCGACAGCCCTCCCTTCGTCTCCTCGCCATGACACCGCACACAATGCCGTTCCAGAATCTTCGCGACCTGGTCTTCGAAGAATGTCTCCGGCAGATCCCCGGCCCACACGCGGCCCGAAGACAAGACCATGCTTGCCCACAGCCCCAGACAGACCAGGTTCCAGCATCTCCAGTGAGGAGTTGGATTACGGGAGACGGGAGAATTCGAATTGAAAGCCGAGGCGGGCGAATCAGGCTTCACGGGATGGGCGCCAACGAAAGAGAGTGGCAACACGGGAGAATTCCGGGAGCCGACGCGGGGAGAGGCGAAGTTGCGAAACGAACATCTTCCTCAGCCGCGCTTGCAACTGGTCTGACCAATCTTTAAGTTCGATTCTGCCGTGAGGCAAGTCAAGCAGCACCGACAACCTGTGTGCCGCGTCTGAGAGTTCCTGGGCATGAGCCCTGTTCTGTTCGGTCGACACGAGGTCGACCATCGACGTGTCGCGCGGCCAAGAAGGCCTGCAGCGAATTCTTCTCCGGTTGTCGTTCCCGGGTCGACTCCGCCGCTCGGCGGGGTCTCTGCGAACACTCTCGACCGGGTTTCCGACATCAGCCGCCAATTGGAGCGGGCCATCGTCGAGGGGGAATATCTCCCTGGGCAGCGGTTGCCTCCCGAGCGGCTGCTGAGCAGCCAGTTCCAGGTCAGCCGGTCGGTCATCCGCGAAGCGCTGGGGCGTCTGGCCAGTCTGGGGTTGGTCGAAAGCCGGCAGGGTTCGGGAACGCGGGTCACCCCCCCCAACGGGCGGCAGGTCGCACTGGGTTATGAACGGCTGCTGCGGGAAGTTCCCGAGCGGCTGGCCGATCTGGCCGACGTGCGGCTCACCCTCGAGACCTCGATTGCCGCGCTCGCCGCCCAGCATCGGCGCCCCGAGCATCTGCGTGAGCTCGAACGGCTGCAGCAGATTCTGCACCAACCGCGCAAGTCGCTGGCCGCCCATGTGAAGGCCGATGGCGACTTCCATGCGACGTTGGCCGAGGCGGCGGGCAATCCCTTTTTCTCGCTCGTCCTCGCTCCCATCCACGACCTGCTGACGGAAAGCCGGCTGCAGACCCTGCGGCGGTTCGGGGCCTCGATTGCCTGGCAGCATCATCAGCGGATCCTCGAGGCCGTCCGCTCCCAAGATGCCGACGAGGCGGCCCGCGCGATGGAAGAACACCTCACAGTCAACAGTCGGCACCTCTCCGAAATCGACGAAGAAGTCGACACCGACACTCCCCACTCCGTCGAGATCCCCACGCACCGCCGCAAGTCGGCCAGCAAGCAGTTGCCGCGCTGATGGTCGGGGGCCAACGCCCGCGCTTTGTCTGATTGGCAGCTGAACACGGGCGGGGCGAAGGGTCTGTGGCCTGCGAGTGGTCACCGAAACGATCCTCACGAACTGCCTCTATTGCGAACTGCCTCTGTTGCGAACTGCCTCTGTTCGTCTCGGTCAGACACGCCCTTCGCCGCGGGGGCTGCAAAGTTCTCCCTCAGGGGGATTCTCCCTTTTCACGAGCCGCTGCCCCAGCGCGGGGAACGATCGGGGGGACCGTGCGCAGCAACAGCAACGTCGCCCCCCCCAACAGGGCCCGCAAGGGGCCTTCCCCCAGCACCCACCAGCCAGGCAGCCCGGCCTGCCAATCGATCAGCACCAGCGACACGCCGTGCGCGATGGCGGCCCAGCCCAACAGCGAAATCAACGGGCGATACCGCGGCAGATCACCCGACACTCCCCACAACACCAGTCCGTGCAGCACCACCAGCAGCGGCAGGTTGCGGGCCAGATAGTCGGCGATCGGACTCTGGGGAAAGGGCCCCAGTCCCGAGGCTTCGTGCAGGCGGGCGATGATGTCCGTCGGCAGCAGCGGAACCACGACCGCCAGCAGATCGACGGCCCCCTGGAATCTCAACAGCCGTCGCAGCCACCGGCTGCCTTCCGACCGTAGCCCAGCCTCCACGCTCCTCGCCATCCGCTCGTTCCTCCCCAACGGGCCCACCGCAGCACGCCCCTCTCACGGTCCACGGTCCTCCCCCTACAGGCCACGGGCCACACCGGGCGTTCACCCCATCAACTTCTCAATCGGCTTCGCATCGTATACGTGATACGGCCGCCCCTCGACGTCGTGCCACGCCGCGTCGGCAGGAATGCCCAATGCCTGATAGATCGTGGCGGCGAAGTTCTCGGGGGTCTGCGGATTGCTGGCCGGGTAGGCCCCGTTGCGGTCGGACGAACCGATGACGTTGCCCCCCACCACGCCCCCGCCCGCGAACCAGACCGTCTGGCAAGGTCCCCAGTGATCGCGCCCGGGCAGCTTGTAGATCTCGGGGGCGATGTGTGTGATTTTCGGAGTCCGTCCAAACTCACCCGCCATCACCACCAGCGTGCTGTCGAGCAGACCGCTCTCGTGCAGATCATCCAACAGCGCCGACACCGCGCGGTCGGTGGGGGGAAACAGAAAGTTCTTCAGCAGTGGGAAGTTGTTGCCGTGCAGGTCCCACGAGCCAAGGTTCCCCATGTTGACCTGCACCATGTTGACTCCCGCTTCGATCAACCTCCGGGCCATCAGCAGCGACCAGCCAAACGAGTTGTCGCCGTAGCGTTCCAGTGTTTTGGGATCCGACTTGCGCACATCGAACGCCGCCCGGACTTTGGTATCCGCCATCAACGAAACGGCCGACTCGCGCATGCGGTCGTACGCCCCTTCGCGCGGCGGGGTCTCCAACTGCCGACGCTGGCTGTCGACCACCTCCAGCAGCTCGCGCCGCTCGCGGAACCGCTGGTCGAACACCCCTTCGGGCAGCGTCAGTGCGGGGACCTCGAACCGCCAGGTGTCTTTGTCCGCAGCCTCGCCCTTGTGCAGGTTGAAGAGGTACTTCGGAAACGCGCCCGAATAGCTGTGGTAGGCGTGTGGCTTGTCGGTCGCCTCGATGAACCACGGCTCGTGCCGGCTCCCCAACAGACCGGCGAACTGGCCGGGATAGATCCCCGCGTTCGAATGATACAGCTTCTCGGGCAGCACCACGCTCGACGGCAGGTTGTTCCGCTTCTCCCGGCAATAACCGGCAATCGCCGCCATGGAGGGGAGGTCGACCGACTGCGGCCGATTGGCCCGGAACGTTGCCGGCAAGGTCGACTTGCCCGTCAGCATCAGATACGTCGCGTCGTCATGCCCGTTCCGGGTATGGGTCAGCGAGCGGACCAGCGCCCAACGATCGCTCCGTTCGGCCAACAGCGGCATGTGCTCGCAGATCTCGATCCCGGGCGTCCGCGTGGCGATCGGATTGAACTCCCCCTTGAACTCCGACGGGCCTTCGGGCTTCATGTCGAAGGTGTCGTGCTGCGACGGACCGCCGGTGAGAAACAGGTAGATCACCGCCCTGGGAGCAACTCCCGCCGCACCCCCAGCCGGAGAACCCGGTCCCGCGAGCGTCTGGCTGCGCAGCCGCAGCACATCGAGCGATGAAAGTCCCAGGGCCCCCAGCATGCCCGCCTGCAAGAGATCCCGCCGTTGCACGGGATGTCCCCCGCCTCGTCTCGGTGTTGTGTTCATCGCCTGGCACCCTCGCACACTCGGACGGAATCGAAACCGCACCACAACTCCCGCGGCCGGGACCCCAGCGGTTGGGCCAACGTCCCGGATCTTTCCCACGCTAACCAGCCACGCCACACGCCGCTACCCCGAAAGCCCCCCTCCGGCCAAACGAGTCGCGGTGAATGGCTCTCGGTGAATGGATTGACCGAAGCTCAGAGCCGGGGACCACGCGGGTCCCCGGCTCCACTCCTTCGTGGCCGCTCAGTACGCGTTTTCCTCCACTCCCTCGCCGCCGTGCAGGCCGGTCGCCTCGGGAACCTTCTTCGTCTGCCGGATCTTTCGCTCCCGCACCTCGGTCTGAAACAGCTCAATCGCCTGCGCCAGCGGAATGCTCTGCTGATGCTCGGGATCGAGGCGGTCGCGGATCGTGACGGTTCCCTGCTCGGCCTCTTTCCCCCCCACCACCAGCATGTAGGGAATGAGTTCGAGCTGGGCATCGCGGATCTTGGCGTTCACCTTCGAGCTGCGCAGGTCGGTCGTCGCCCGGAAGCCCCGCCCCTTGAGCGCCTGCTCGACCTGACCGGCATACTCGTTCTGCTTCTCGCTGATCGGCAGGATCCGGATCTGCTCGGGAGCCAGCCACAGCGGGAACGCGGCGGCGAAGTGCTCAATCAGCACCCCCACGAAACGCTCCATGCTGCCGAACGGCGCGCGGTGAATCATCACCGGGCGGTGCGCGCGGTTGTCGGCCCCGATGTATTCCAGCTGGAACCGCTCGGGCAGGTTGTAGTCGAGCTGCACCGTTCCCAGTTGCCATTCCCGGCCGATGCAGTCCTTCACCATGAAGTCGGCCTTCGGTCCGTAGAACGCCGCCTCTCCGGCACGGGGTTCGAACGGCAGTTGCAGGTCGGTCAGCACTCGCCGCAGACTCGCCTCGGCCCGCTGCCAGTTCTCTTCACTGCCGACGTACTTGTCGCTGCCGGGATCGCGCAGCGAGAGCTGCACCCGGTAGTTGTCGAGCCCCAGGCTCCCCAACACAAACTGCACCAGCTTCACCGTTTCGAGAAACTCATTCTCGACCTGGTCGGGGGTGCAGAACTGGTGGGCGTCGTCCTGGGTCAGCCCCCGCACCCGCAGCAGGCCGTTCAGTTCGCCCGACTGCTCGTGCCGGTAGACAGTGCCAAACTCGGCCAGCCGCACCGGCAGCTCGCGGTAGCTGCGCTGCTGCGACTTGTAGATCTGCACGTGGTGCGGGCAGTTCATCGGCTTCAGCAGGTAACGCTCCTGCATCCCCTGCCAGCTCCGCAGCGCGGCCAGCTTCTCTTCGACCGAGCCACCGATCGGGTAGTTGTCGATCTTCACGTCGAGAAACGGCGCGAACTCAAGAAACTTCCGCTCGTTGCCCGGGTTGAGCCCGTTGTCGGCCAGCAGCGTGATCCAGCGGTCGACCAGCGACCCGCCGGGATGCCCAAAGATCGGACTGAACTGCGAGTCGCGGTAATAGGGAAAGTGCCCGCTGGTCTCGTACATCTCCACCCGCCCCACGTGGGGCGAATAGACCGGGGTGTAGCCCCGGGCGACCAGTTCGTGCTTGATGAACTCTTCGAGGGTGCCGCGGACAACCGCCCCCTTGGGCAGCCACAGCGCCAACCCCGGCCCCACATCCTGACTGATGTGAAACAGGTTGTGCTGCTTGCCCAGCACGCGATGATCACGGCGTTTCGCCTCTTCGATCTGCGTGAGGTAGGCGTCCAGATCTTTCTGGCTGAAGAACGCGGTGCCATACAGCCGTTGCAGCGTCCGTCCGCTGGCATCCCCCTTGAAATGTGCCCCCGCGACCGACAGCAGCTTGAACGCCTTGATGCGGCCCGCGTCGGGAATGTGCGGACCACGGCACAGATCGACAAACTCCCCCTGGCGGTAGAAGCTCAGCGAGGCGTGGTCGGCCAGACCGGTCTGCAGGTGCTGTACCTTGAGGGCCTGACCCAGGTCGGCACACAACTGCAGCGCCTCGCCGCGGGGAAGTTCGAAGCGGTCGAACGTCTCGGCCTCGGCGATGATCTTCCCCATCTCGGCCTCGATCC
The DNA here is from genome assembly GCA_903861195.1 of uncultured Planctomycetaceae bacterium. Taxonomy (GTDB): domain Bacteria; phylum Planctomycetota; class Planctomycetia; order Planctomycetales; family Planctomycetaceae; genus UBA10511. The sequence continues at coordinate 22,714 of CAIOTJ010000302.1, forward strand.
GCGGGAAGTCGTCCTCGCGGATGGGGTCGGGCATGTCGAAGTCGTAGTAGAACCCGGTCGGCAGGGTGGGGCCGAAGGCGAGTCCGACATGGGGGAAGACCCGCATCACGGCCCGCGCCATGATGTGGGCGGCCGAGTGCCGCATGACCGAGAGCGCTTCGGGATCGCGATCGGTCAGCAGCTTGAGGGAGATGGGTTGGGCGGGGTCGGTCCCGGCCGCCTCGGCACTTTCGACAAGCGGGCGGCGGGAATCGACGACCTTGCCATTCACAACGGCAGCGACCACAGCCTTGGCGAGACGGGAGCCAATGCTTTCGGCGACGGCGAGGGGGGTGGAGTCGTCGGGGTAATCCTTGCGGGAACCATCAGGCAGCAGAACGGAGACCATGAGCGTGGAGATCCCTCTCGGGAGTCGGAAACAGGGCCGCGACGGTCCACCGGTACAAAGGGAGGAATCGCCGTCGGGGCCAACGGAAGAGAGAAATGATACCGCAGGTGCCGGCCGGGAAGGCAGGGCAGACGGGATTCGGAACGGGACCTCGCCTGCTGGCAGGGGACCCGCCGAGTGGGGAAAGACACCTGATCGATCGAAGGACAGGAATCTTCTCCGGTGGGGGGGGATGGAGTGGCGGTTTGGTGCCTCGGCTCCCCTGCCAAGCCCAACCAGCCCCAAACAGTCCCCCCAATTGGCACAGACAGGACAGGTCGGGGGGGTGAGGTCCCCGATTGGCTGCCAATCGGTGGGTGATCGGTTGGTGCCGGCGTTTTTCCGGGTTGGTCGAGTGTTGCTGGGCCGAGTGTTGCCGGGGGGGGACGACCTGCCAGCCCACCCGCAGATTGGTGCATCGTCCGGGAGAGCCGACGAAATTGAGTGGGGGGGGGCGTGTCATCCATCCGTAGCGTGGGTTTCAACCCACTGCTCCGTACGATAGGTTTTCCAACCTGTCGCGAATTGGCACTCCCATCGAAATCCCCCCTCCC